>CAKUFW010000036.1 GCA_934650975.1 uncultured Collinsella sp.
GGGCGGCATGTGTTGAAGGGAAGTACACCTATGGATTTTGAGAACTCCCAAACCAAGAAGAACCTCGAGACCGCTTTTGCCGGTGAGTCCCAGGCGCACACCAAGTATCGCTACTACGCATCCAAGGCCAAGAAGGATGGCTACGTTCAGATCTCGAATATCTTTGCCGAGACTGCGGGCAACGAGTCCGAGCACGCCAAGCTGTGGTTTAAGTATCTGCACGACGGCGCCGTTCCCGATACCCTGGACAACCTGCGCGATGCTGCTGCGGGCGAGAACTACGAGTGGACGACGATGTACGACGAGTTTGCCAAGACCGCCGAGGAGGAGGGCTTTGCCGAGATCGCCGCGAAGTTCCGCGGCGTCGGTGCCGTCGAGAAGGCCCACGAGGAGCGCTACAACAAGCTTGTCGAGCGCATTGAGTCGGGCGAGGTGTTTGAGCGCGAGGGCGTAAAGGTGTGGAAGTGCCTGAACTGCGGGCACCTGCACGTGGGTGCCGAGGCGCCCGAGGTGTGCCCGGTTTGTAACCACCCCAAGGCGTACTTTGAGGAGCAGGTGGTGAACTACTAGCGCTTGGCGCTGGCTGCTGCGGAGCGCAGGGCGGGGAAATACCTTTCCCTCTCGCTCACGGCTCCGCAGGGCAACTGCTGGCCTCGCCGCTCCGGGCGTCAGGCCCGCGGCGTATCCCTTTCCCTCTCGCTCACGGCTTCGCAGAGTCGCGCGAGGCAAAGGCATACGCCGCGGGTCTGACGGCGCGGGCTTGCCAACGAGTTTTGGTTAATAGATTGGTTTGTGTGCCGCCCCTTTTGGGGCGGCACGTTTTGTGTGGGGCCAGTTGGGGCGGCGCCATTGCTTAGGGGTACACTGGGTAGTGCTTTTGTTTTTTACTGCCTGATGGGGTGTTTTGGTATGGGTAAGAAGTCTCGGGCTCGGGTGGCTGCGACGGGGACTCGTAAGGATCCTGAGCGTCGGGTTGTTGAGGGCGGCGACGCCAAGCGTGCCGATAAGGAGAAGAAGGTTGGTGCGCATGCTCATCCTGAGTGGGCACCGTATTTGAATTCGGCTAGCGAGGATATGACTGCCAGACTGTTTACTTTGGTCGAGGTCATCTTGGGCGTGGTGCCTGTGGTGGTCATTGGCTTGTTCTTGGCTTCGAAGGATGCAACGAGCGTCGATAAGCTCACTGAGGTCTTTTCGCGGGATCCTTCGATGGTGGTTACGTTTATCTCTGCGTGCCTGCAGCCGTTTGTGGCGTACATGCTGTACATGGTCTATCGCAAGTACTGCGAGGGCGATGCGGGTTTTGTCGCCGGCAACCTGATCGGCCTTTTGTGCTCCGAGATCTTGCTGCTCAATATTCCGGGTGTCATAGGTATGGGCATCTTGCTGTGGCGCGTGTGGCGCAATATCGCTCCGCACTTCGAGAGCTGGCTGTTTGAGCGCCGTGTTGCGGGCGTACTGGCGGACATTGCCGGGTCGCTCGTGATCCTCGTCCTGGCGTTTTTGTGCGCCACCGCCACCCGAAACCTTGCGGGCATGTAATACGCCTTTGCTGGCTGCGGAGCGCAGGGCGGGAGGCCGGTTTGCCTTCCCTCCCCGTTCACGGCTCCGCAGGGTCGCGTTGAGGGAAGGCAAATCGGCCTCCCGCCCCGCGCTCCGGCGTTGGGTCGTCGCGTGCTCACTTCAGAAAAGCTGATAAAAAATGTGTGTGCCGCCCCTTCGGGACGGCACGTTTTGTATGGAGTGGACAGTTAGTTCAGATTTGTATTTTTCCAGCCGCTCGATGGCTGCCTTTTGGGCTCTTGGAGGCCTGTTGGGCGCCTTTTTATGCCCGCTGCACCCGACTTTGGGTCTTTGATGCCCGTTATGGGGACTAAAATGCGGCAAACGAAGTCTGTCGACCCTTTTGTAGGGGGTTTGATTTATACATATCTGAACTAACTGTCCAGGCTGCTTCGTTTGGGGCCATCACGCCTTGCTTGAGGTCCCTGTCTCCACAATTTCCGTCAAGCTTTTGGTCAGGTTTTGGTTAGTTGGCGGGGTGGCGGAAGGGCAAAAGATCGTAATCGAAAAAAGCTCAGAGAAAGTGCTGGTAGGGGAGTTGTTGAGCTTTTCGACAGCTTTTGGTTAAAAGAAACTTTGCGACTATTGCCGCGGATAGCGTTGTCGTTGCCTTGGCCGTGCGGGATGCTGGTCGTAAGCGTCGAATGCTCCGATTTTGGAGGCCAGCATGGATCTGTTTCTCGAGACCCCGCAGCAACAAGCCGAACGCATGCTACGTCAGCAGCAACGGCTCATGGAGATGCAAATGCAAGGGGCGGCAGCCCAGCCCTTTGCGCAAAATGCCGCACCCGAGGTGGCGTCTGCGCCGGCGCCTGAAACGTATTCCGTGCAGCAGGATTCGTATGCACAGGAGCTTGCGTTCGACAAGCGTCGCGCGCGTCGCCGCCGTTTGGGCCAACGGTTGCGTACACTGGCGATGATCGTGCTCATCCCGCTGGGGCTTGTCGCCATCTTCCTGGCCTCGTATGCCCTCACGTGCATCCTCAACGGCGCCTCGCCCAACGAAGTACTCCAACATCTGACAGCCCTAGGCCAGCGCCTGGGCGACGTCATAACAGCCATCCGCGCCGGTTGGGAGAGTTAGCGCTTGTCACATTAGGACTTCTGGGTGTAGGGATTATCGCCACGAGTAGAATTCTTGCATCCTGTGGGTCTTGTCGTGCGACTGAATAGTATTATCGAAGATAAATAATAATAGGATTTGCTATGTATAAGCAGGATTTAGAGCAGACTCTTTTGGGCATTGACGAAGAGGCGGAGCTGGAAATAGGTCCAAGAGACGATAGGCCGAGCGTTGTATTGGTGGGAGGAAGCGCCTTCATGCTAAACGATGTGACGAATCGGTCGGTTACACATGACATTGATGTGTTTGAGGCAGACAGGTGCCTCCGCGAGATCATAGCTCGATACCCCGAAGTGAATGGTATGGCGGTGGCATATTGTAATCAGATGCCATTCAATTACGAAGATCGTTTGATTCCCTTGGATATTGGGGCGCGTTTTATCAGGTACTTTACGCCGTCCTTGGAGGACCTGGCGGTAATGAAGCTCTATGCCTGCCGTCCGAACGACATCGTCGATCTTCATAGTCAGGCATTCGTCGACCGACTTGATTGGGGGCTGCTCGAACGGCTTATATTCGACGAGGGAGAGGCGCTGGCGTCGTCGCCTTCGGAGCGGAGTTATCAAGAGATGGTCTGCGCATACAGGCAATACAAAAAGGAGGTGCTCGGTTGAATCTGACTTTTGAGGGATTTTTGAAAGGCTATTGCCGAGAGCTATCCGGACAGCAGTCACTGAGTTTTAGGAAGCTTGTAAAGCAGGCAACAACGGTTGAGCCGCGCGTGGCGGAGCCTCTGTTTTTGCTCGCTTTAGCGCAAGGAAAAGCCGAATACGTTCTGGGTTTATCCGAGGGCTCGTGGATGGAAGAGGATTACCGAGGCGTTTTGTCCTTGTACGATCAAGCGGGTAGCATGGCGTCTCTATGCGCCAAAAGTGAGCTCCCTAACCGTTATGCCAACGTTTGGCGTGCGTATAGAGCGGTAAAGGAAAAGCCAGTGGCGGACAGAAGGATCAACGCCCTGATGCGAAAAAGAACATTGGGAGCGCTAGGGAAGTCGGGCGTAACGCGCTACGGTCTCTGCCGCGATTTGAATCTGAATAAGGGAAACGTGTACGCATACTTAGCCGGTGATGACTCGAAGGTGAGCAGGAAGACAGCGCGCCGCATTATGGAATATGCGGAGGAGAGAAGCGCCCAAGAAGGGGCCGAGCGCCCGGTGCGTGTGGCGGGGTAAGATTGATCGCGGTTTTGATTGATAATCGATTGGGTTTGTTGGGCGGAAACTATGTCTGCTATTGATATCGTGCTTGTTGTGATCGCCTTGGTGGCGGTGGGGGTTGCTGTGGCTTGTACTCTGCAACTCAAGGGCCTTCGCACCGAGCTGCGGGAGCGCGGCGATAGCGGGGCAGAGATGCTGGCTGCGCTCGAGCAGGCCAACAACGCGCTCGACACCCTGAACGTCGCGTTGGCAGAAACCCGCCGCACGGCAAATGCCATCGCGCAGCAGCAGATGACCGATGCGGCCGTAGAGCAGCAGCGCTACCTGACCATCGCGCGTGAGTTCTCGCAGACTGGCGACCGTATGGATGACCTGCGCCGCGAGACGGCCCAACAGCTCGGTGCCAACCGCGAGGGCATCGAGCGCCGCCTGGACAAGGTGCGCGAGACGGTCGATGCCCAGCTGGGCGCCATCCGCAAGGACAACAGCGTGCAGCTCGATCAGATGCGCGCGACGGTGGACGAGAAACTCTCCCGTACGCTCAACGATCGCCTGTCTGCATCGTTTAAGCAGGTGAGCGACCAGCTCGAGGCTGTGTACAAGGGCCTGGGCGATATGCAGTCCATTGCCACCGGCGTAGGCGACCTCAAGCGCGTGCTGGGCAACGTCAAGGCGCGTGGCATTTTGGGCGAGGTGCAGCTGGGTGCAATCCTGGCGGACATCCTTACGCCCGACCAGTATCTGGAAAATGTCGTCACCAAGCCTGGCGCCTCGGAGCGCGTTGAGTTTGCCGTCAAGCTGCCGGTGGACGAGGGCGATCCCGTGCTGCTGCCGATTGACTCCAAATTCCCGGGCGACGCGTACGAGCACTTGCTCGACGCACAAGAGTCGGGTGATGCCGAAGCTGTGGCCACCGCGCGCAAGACACTCGACGCCATGGTGAAACGCGAGGCAAAGGACATCTGCGAAAAGTACCTGAGCGTGCCCGCGACCACCAATTTTGGCATTATGTTCGTGCCGTTTGAGGGCCTGTACGCCGAGGTCGTCAGCCGCCCCGGGCTTATCGAGACCCTGGGCCGCGACTATCACGTCAACGTTGCCGGCCCCAGTACCATGGCGGCCATCCTCAACAGTCTGCAGATGAGCTACCAGACGTTTAGACTGCAAAAACGCACCGACGACGTGCTGCGCGTGCTCTCTGCCGTCAAGGCCGAGCTGCCGCGCTATCAGGCGGCGCTGCGCCGCGCCCAGCAGCAGATCGAGACCGCGGGTAAAACGGTCGAGGGCATCATCACCACGCGCACCAACGTTATGGAGCGCAAGCTCAAGGATATCGACGCGCTGGAAGACGCGCGGGAGGCCGACGAGATTTTGGGCTTGGAGTCCGCAGGCTTGCTCGCAGGCCAAAAAGACGAGGACTAGCTGCATCTGACGGTGGAGCGCCTGCGCAAGCGCGGGGCGCGGGCGCTTTTCGCATCGTGCTTGCCTGAAGTGCGCTTTAGTGTGCAACAATGGCGTCTCGCCCTATCAGACGCGAAAGGAAGACCATGTCTCAGAGAAGCACCAGTCCGCTCAAACGCTCCACCGTGCGCCGCACGCTGCAGCGTTTTTGGGACGTCACGCGCACGCAGCCGCTGATCGTCTTTCTCTCGGTGTTCTCGTCGGCGGGCTACATCTTTTTGCTGACGTTTGCCAACACCTACGTGATGGCCCTCATTGTCGACCGCGTCCAAGCCGGTCCCGTAGCGGGTGACCAGGTGTTTGAGGTCTTCGGCCCCTATATCTTGGCACTCGTGCTCGTTAACCTGGTGGGTCAGATTCTCTCCAAACTGCAGGACTACACCGTCTACAAGCTCGAGATCGCGGGCAACTATCACTTGGCGCGTCTGTGCTTCGACACACTCTCCAACCAGTCCATGACATTCCATACCAGCCGCTTTGGCGGATCGCTTGTGAGCCAGACGAGCCGTTTTATGAGCGGCTACACGGGCTTGGTCGACGTGACGGTGTATTCGCTCATTCCCACTATCACTTCGGTGGTCTGCACGGTGGCGGCGCTCGCCCCGGTGGTGCCCACATTTACCGTGATCCTGGTTGCCATCATGGTCGTCTACATTGCGTTTGTCTGGCTTATGTACAAGCGCATCATGCCGCTTTCGGCCGCGACGTCCGCCGCGCAGAACAAGCTGTCGGGCGTGCTGTCCGACGCGGTCACGAACATCCTGGCCGTCAAGACCTGCGGGCGTGAGGACTTTGAGCGCGACCTATTCGATGCCGCTGACCGTGCCGCGCGCGACGCCGAGACGGTCTCGATGCACGCCATGATGCAGCGCAACTTTACGACTTCGGGCCTTATCGTCATTGCCATGGCCGTGGTGAGTGTGTTCGTCGCGGGCGGCAACGCGTGGTTTGGCATTTCGGCCGGCTCGCTCGTCATGATCTTTACCTATACGTACAACCTCACTATGCGTCTGAACTACGTGAGCTCCATGATGCAGCGCATCAACCGCGCGCTGGGCGATGCGGCAGAGATGACGCGCGTGCTGGACGAGCCGCGTCTGGTGGCAGACGACGCGAATGCTCCCGAGCTCAAGGTGCGCGAGGGTGCGATTGATTTTGAACACCTGAGTTTTGCGTACCGTGACGCCGCGGCGGGCGAGAGCGTGTTCAACGACCTGACGCTCCATGTGACGGCGGGCCAGCGCGTGGGCCTGGTGGGTAAATCGGGCTCGGGCAAGACGACGCTCACCAAGCTGTTGCTGCGCCTGGACGACGTGCAGGGCGGCCGCGTGCTCGTGGACGGCCAGGACGTCTCGCGCTGCACGCAGCAGAGCCTGCGCCGCCAGGTTGCCTACGTGCCGCAGGAGGCGCTGCTGTTCCACCGCTCCATTCGCGAGAATATCGCCTACGGCCGCCCCGATGCCACCGACGAGCAGATCCGCGAGGCCGCGCGCCTGGCCAATGCCCTGGAGTTTATCGACCGCTTGCCCCGTGGCTTTGACACCATGGTGGGCGAGCGCGGCGTTAAGCTTTCGGGTGGTCAGCGCCAGCGCGTGGCCATCGCCCGTGCCATCCTCACCGACGCGCCGATTCTGGTGCTCGACGAGGCGACCTCTGCCCTGGACAGTGAGTCCGAGGCGCTGGTGCAGGAGGCGCTCGAGAACCTGATGCGCGGGCGCACCTCCATTGTGGTGGCGCATCGCCTGTCCACCGTGGCGGCGCTCGACCGCATCGTGGTGCTGGCAGACGGCGAGATTGTCGAGGATGGCACGCATGCTCAGCTCGTCGAGGCGGGCGGCGAGTACGCAAGCCTGTGGAGCCGCCAGACCGGCGCATTTTTGGAGGCGTAAAGACCCCATACGTGGGACAATCGTGCCCATAGGTTTGTTATGCCGCTGAGCCGAGGAGTCGTTATGCCACGCGAGACCAATGCCGCTAAACGCGAACGCGCCATCGAGGTGTGCGAGCGCCTTAACCGTCGCTATGGCCCGGTCGAGTGCTTCTTGGACCACGAGAATCCCTTTAGGCTGCTCATCGCGGTACTGCTCTCGGCTCAGACGACCGACGCGCAGGTCAACAAGGTGACGCCCCAACTGTTTGCCCAGTGGCCCACGCCCGAGGCCATGGCCGGGGCGAGCGTGGCCGACGTGGCGGACACCATTAAGTCACTCGGCTTTTATAAGAGTAAGGCCAAGCATGCCGTGGAGGCCGCGCAGATGATCGTTGCCGACTACGGCGGCGAGGTACCGGCCGACATGAAGGAGCTTGTCAAGCTGCCGGGCGTGGGGCGCAAGACCGCGAACATCGTGCTCAACGTGGGGTATGGCATCGTGGAGGGCATCGCGGTAGACACGCACGTCAACCGCATCGCGCACCGCCTGATGCTGAGTCCCAAGACGCACGCCAAAGAGCCGCTCAAGACCGAGCAAGACCTGCTCAAGATTTTGCCGCACGAGTATTGGGAGTCGGTCAACCACCAGTGGATCACCTTTGGTCGTGAGATTTGCGATGCCCGTAAGCCCAAGTGCGACGAGTGCCCGCTGGCGGATTTGTGCCCCAGCGTGCGCGTTTTGGGGTAGCGCCGTGGCGTGCATCGGCGTGCGCGCCCCATGCGCTACCATGACAGGCAACGAATTTGACGAACGACCCGCCGAGCTTGCCCCGGCGGGCTTTTGGCGTTGCGATGCCGGAGGAACAGCATGCTCATTCACCGTATAGCCGCGCAGCTCTATACTGCCGAGGCCTTGCAGACCGTCGAGGCGGGGCTCGATGCCGGCGAGGACGTGACGCTGGCCGTGTCGCAGTCGGGCCGCACGCTTATGGCCGCCGCCCAGTTTGCGCGTCGTCCGCGTCCCACGGTCTACATCGTGAGCGGCGAGGATGCGGCCGATCGCGCCGCACGCAGCCTGGCCGCCTATGTGGGCCTGGCGCACGTGTGTCGCTTCCCCGAGCGTAAGGACTACCCTTGGCGCGAGCAGGCGCCCGACGATGCCGTGGTGGCCCAGCGCTGCGAGGCGCTGGGGCGCATCGTGCGCGGCGACAACTGCATCATGGTCGCCTCGGCCCGCGCGCTGCTGCGTTGCGTGCCGCCGGTCGAGAGCCGCTACTGGGAGTCCACCACCTTTGCGGTGGGCGAGGAGATTCCCTTTGACGAGGTGCCGCAGCGCCTGGTGGGCATGGGCTACACCAATGCCGGCGCCGCCGACGCGCCCGGTCTGTTCCGTGTGCACGGCGACACCGTCGAGGTGTTCCCCGCGCAGGAAAAAGCGCCCGTGCGCATTGAGTTCTTCGGAGACGAGATCGATCGCATCCGCCGCATGGTGAGCTCTACGGGACAGACCATCGGCAACGAGGACAGCATCGAGATCTTCCCCTGTCGCGAGCTGGCGCTCACCGACGAGGCCGTCCATAACATGCATGTGGCGCTCTATCGCGCCAGCCAGGACGATAGCAAGCTGGCGGCGCTGCTCGAGATGGTGGACGCGCGCATCGTCACGCCCGAGCTCGACCGCTTTTTGCCGGTGATGTACGGCCAGACCGTGAGCCCGTTGTCACACGTGAGCGGCAAGGCGCTCGTGGTGCTGTCCGAGCCGCGCTCGCTGTTCGACGATTGCCTACGCGCCTACGAGGATGTCGAGGCCCGTGCTGGCGAGGCGGGGGTCGACCGTCTGGACGGCCTGTACGTGCGCGCCCAGCAGCTCGACTTTGGTGCTCAGCAGCGCCTGAATTATGTGAGCCTTATCCGTGCCGGCGGTGCGGTGACCGCCGAGCTCAAGATTGAGCAGCCGGCTATTGCGGGTTCGGACAATCGCTTTATGACGCGCATCCAGGAAGTTGTGGGCAAGCGCTACGCCTGCGTCTTCGCCATTCCCGACCGCGGCGCGCGCGAGTCGATGGAGCTCACCTTTGGCGACGAGGGTATTACCTTTGAGGAGTCGCTGACGGCAGCGCCCGAAAACGCCGGCGTTATCGGCGACCGCGTGCGCGTGACGGCGGCGGACTCTGCTGATCGCGCCGCCCGCAAGGACGCTCATGCTGCAATCCGTGACCGCAAGGCCGACGCGCTCAACGCTCGCTCTCTGGAGGCCGGTGCCGCCCAGGCTGCTGCCGGTGCCGCCGTGCCCACCATCTCGCGCGGACGCGTGACCTTTGTGGACGCCGCCCTGCCGCAGGGCGTGGTGGTGCCCGACGCCAACCTGGCCGTGTTCTCGATCGCAGACCTCAACGCCCGCATGGATGCCAACCGCGCGCGCAGCCGCCGCAAGGTGGACATTACGCAGATTACCTTCCCCTTTAAGCCGGGCGACTACGTGGTGCACGCTACCCACGGCATCGCGCTCTTTAGCGAGATCGCGCGTCAGGAAGTGGGCGGCAAGGAGCGCGACTACTTTTTGCTGGAATATGCCGACGGCGACAAACTCTACGTGCCGCTCGAGCAGGTCGACCGCATTACGCGCTATGTCGGCCCCGATGGCGACAAGCCGCGCCTGACTAGGCTCAACACCGCCGACTGGACGCGTGCCACCAACAAGGCGCGCAAGAACGCCAAAAAGCTGGCGTTTGACCTGGTTGACCTCTATACACGCCGCTCGTCGATCACCGGTATCGCCTGCCCGCCCGACACGCCCGAGCAGATCGAGATGGAGCAGAGCTTCCCTTACGACGAGACACGCGACCAGCTGGAGGCCATCGCCGACATCAAGGCCGACATGGAGGCTCCCAAGCCCATGGACCGCCTGCTGTGCGGCGACGTGGGCTTCGGCAAGACCGAGGTCGCCCTACGTGCGGCGTTTAAGTGCGTGGACTCCGGTCGTCAGGTCATGGTGCTCTGCCCCACGACCATTCTGGCCCAGCAGCACTACGAGACGTTCTTTGAGCGCTTTGCCCCGTTTGGTCTTGAGGTCGAGGTGCTCAGCCGCTTCCGCACGCCGGCGCAGCAAAGGCGCGCGCTCAAGGCATTTGCCGAGGGCACGATTGATGTGCTCATCGGTACGCACCGTCTGCTTTCGGCCGATGTGAACCCCAAGAACCTGGGCCTGGTGATTATCGACGAGGAGCAGCGCTTTGGCGTGCAGCACAAGGAGCAGCTCAAGAACCTGCGCGAGCAGATCGACGTGCTCACGCTTTCGGCAACGCCCATTCCGCGAACCATGCAGATGGCCACGAGCGGCGTGCGCGACATGAGCCTGATTACCACGCCGCCGACCGGGCGCCGGCCCGTGATCGTACACGTGGGGGAGTACGACCCCGATGTGGTGAGCGCGGCGATTCGCCTTGAGGTGGGCCGCGGCGGCCAGGTGTATTACGTGTCCAACCGCGTCAAGACCATCGACGACGCCGTGGCGCGCGTGCACGAGGCCGCGCCCGAGGCGCGCGTGGGCGTGGCGCACGGCAAGATGAGCCCGCGCGAGGTCGAGGACGTGATGATCGAGTTCGCGACCAAAAAGATCGACGTGCTTATCGCCACGACCATCGTGGAGAGCGGCATCGACAACGCGACGGCCAACACGCTCATCATCGAGGACTCGCAGCGCCTGGGTCTGGCGCAGCTCTACCAGCTCAAGGGCCGTGTGGGCCGCTCGGCCACGCAGGCATACGCGTACTTTATGTTCCCGGGTGAGTTGCCTCTTACCGAGGAGGCTACGGCGCGTCTGACCGCGCTTTCCGAGTTCCAGGACCTGGGCAGCGGCATGCGTATCGCCATGCGCGACCTGGAGATCCGCGGCGCAGGCTCGCTTATGGGTGCCGAGCAGCACGGTAACCTATCGAGTGTGGGCTTTGACCTGTTTACGCAGATGCTGGGACAGGCCGTGGCCGAGGCGCGCGGCGATGACGACGCCGGCGTGGAGGCGGCGAGCGTGGGTATCAACCTGCCGGCCGACTACTTCCTGTCCGAGGAGTACATGCCAGCGGTGGATCAGCGCGTGCTCGTGTACCGAAAGCTCGCGGCGGCAGAGGACCTGGAGAGCATCGACGAGGTGCAGGAGGAGACCGAGGCCGCGCATGGCGAGCTGCCGTTGGCGGGGCTCAACCTGTTCAATCGCGCGCGTATCCGCATTCGCGGCGAGCGCCTGGGGCTCGAGAGCGTCACGCTCAGCGGCGGGCGCATCACCTTCCTGGGTGTCGACGTGCCCAAGAAGGTGGCCTTTGAGTTTAAGAATCGCTACGGCGCGGTGAACTTCCCCAAGAGCCGCAAGCTGTCGGTGCCCTACAAGGCGGGCGCCGGCGCGGGAAGCGGCCTGGGCCGCGGCCTCGACGCCAACGACGGCACCGGTCCGGTGGCAGCCGCGCTCATGCTGCTGCAACGGCTAGGTGCAAGCGACGACGACTAACGGGTCGACGCTGCAAACGCCCCATTTGGGCAATCTGACCCTCACTCGTCGGTCGCGTACGCAAGTACGCTTCCCTCCTCCTTCGGGCCACCTTGCCTCAAATGGGACGTTTTCGCTCGCTTATGCTCAACCTGTGAGGACATTTATGGGACACCACGTCGCGGGTTAAAAACTCTGCCCGGCCGAAAGGAAAGCATGTTCGGGTACATCTATAAGAAAGACGCCGCCATTATTGCGGCTATCCTGGCCCTTTGCCTGCTCACGGGCAGCTTTTTCGATTACCAGATCTCGAGCGCGCTGTTCAACATCGCCAGCATGTACGGACGCTTTATCGAGGCTGCCGGTGAGCTGCCGTTCGAGCTGACGGCGAGCATTGCGGGCGTTATGCTCGTGCGTGCGGCGCGCCCCGATTCCAAGGCGAGCAAATGGCTCGCCGTGCTCGGCATCCTCGTCAATGTTGGCCTGGCCGGCTACGAGATCATTTCGTCCCTGCGGGTTGGCGGCAAGCTCGTCGCGGTCCAGTTGGTACTGACATTTGTGCTGGTTATCGCCGCCAACCTCATCGTCTATCGCCTTACGCGCAAAACCTCGCCCGACGAGCTCACGCGCTGGGCGCTGATGGTGCTTGCCGTGTGGGTCGCTCAGGCCATCATCCTCAACGTCATCGTCAAGCCACTGTGGTCGCGCCCGCGCATGCGTGTGATCGAGGTCACGCCGGGGCTCAATTTTCAGCCGTGGTGGGTGATCGGCAACCCCGACAAGTGGAGCTACATTGCGGCCGGCGTGATCAAGGACGGCTTTAAGTCGTTTGCGAGCGGTCATACCGCACACGCGGCGATCGGCTTGATGCTTGCCGGGCTTCCCGCGGCTGCCTTTACGGAAAAGCCGTCGCGCCGCCGCGTGGTCTTTTGGGCCGCGGCTGTGGCCGCAGCACTCGTCGCCTTTGGCCGCATCGTGATCGGTGCGCATTTTTTGACCGATGTGAGCTGCGGCTTTGCCCTGGTGCTGGCACTCGAGTGTCTTGCCGCGCACATTGCCTATCCGCACGGCGTACAATAGCTCCACCTGAATCATCTGGCCGATACCCGGTAAGAGAGGATTGCCATGCTCGCGTTCAACAACGACTATTCCCACGGTGCACACCCCGCGGTGCTGCAGGCGCTCGTCGACACCAATATGGAGCCGCAACCCGGCTACGGTACCGACGCGCACACCGAGCATGCCAAGCAGCTCATCCGTGAGGCCTGCCAGGCACCGGATGCCGATGTGTTCTTGCTGGTGGGTGGCACGCAGACCAACGCCACGGTGATCGATATGTTGCTTGCGCCGTACCAGGGCGTTGTTGCCGCCGAGACCGGCCACGTCGCCTGCCACGAGGCGGGCGCCATCGAGTTCGGCGGCCACAAGGTGCTCACCATCCCCGGCTACGAGGGCAAGATGCACGCCGAGGACCTCGAGAACTATATCCAGGTGTTCTACGAAAACGAGAGCTACGAGCACACGGTGTTCCCGGGTGCCGTGTACGTGAGCCTTTCGACCGAGTACGGCACGCTGTATTCCAAGGCCGAGCTGGCGGCGATTCACGCGGTGTGCCAGAAGCGCGAGATTCCGCTGTTTGTGGATGGTGCCCGCCTGGCTTATGCACTGGCGGCCGATGAGTGCGACATCACCCTGCCCGAGCTGGCGCAGCTGTGCGATGTGTTCTACATCGGCGGCACCAAGTGCGGCGCGCTTTGCGGCGAGGCAGTGGTGTTCTGCGGCATGCATGCCCCGGCGCATCCCATTCCGCGCATTAAGCAGCACGGCGCGCTGCTGGCCAAGGGCCGCCTGACGGGCGTGCAGTTTGAGGCGCTCTTTACCGATGGCCTGTATTTTGAGATTGGCCGCCAGGCGATTGATACGGCGCAGGCGCTGCGTCGCGTACTGCACGAGCGCGGTTACCAGTTTTTCTTGGAGACGCCTACCAACCAGCAGTTTGTTATTCTGCCCAACGAGGACATGGCGCGCATTCGCGAGCATGCGGCGATTGAGTACTGGGAAAAGTACGATGAGACCCATACCGTGGTGCGTTTTTGCACCAGCTGGGCCACGACGCAGGAGGACATCGACGCGTTGGCGGCTGTCCTGTAGATTCACGCGATGATGGGGCTGCCCCGCGCCGGTGACGTGCCGCGGGGCAGTTTTTTGAGGGGGAGCGGTTTTATGTCCGAGGTCTTCGAAAAATCCGAGATGTCCGAGCCGACGATTCGCCTGGCGACGCCCGATGACGCGCCGGCGCTGCTGGCTATCTATGAGCCGTACGTGCGCGAGACGGTCATTACCTGCGAATACGAGGTGCCGAGTGTCGAGGAGTTCGCGGGGCGTATCGAGCGCACGCTCAAGCGTTATCCGTATCTGGTGATGGAGCTCGATGGGCGCACGGTGGGTTATGCCTACGTAAGTGCGCTCAACAGCCGCGAGGCATATGACTGGTCGGTCGAGACGTCGATTTATTTGGCGCGTGATGTGCGTCACGGCGGACTGGGCCGCAAACTGCACGACGCGCTCAAGCAATGCTTGGTCGCGATGGGCATCACCAACATGTGCGCGCTCATCGCCGTGCCGCACGATGCGGATGACGAGTACCTGACGCACAATAGCCAGGACTTCCATGCCCATATGGGATATCGCCTGGTGGGAACGTTCGACCGTTGCGCGCAAAAGTTCGGCCGCTGGTACGACATGTGCTGGATGGAGCTCGTCCTAGCCGAGCGCACCCCCAACCAGCCCAAACCAACCTGGTTCCCCGCACTTGTTGCCCAAGGTTTCAAACCTACCATTTAGGGACAGGTTTTTGGCTGTCTTGCGGTATCAAATTGCCGCAAGAAGCGCCGCGTTCGTACACTTTTTTGACTCGAATCGTCCCGTCGAGACACCTTGCGAGCTAAGTGAGTAGACTTTTTGGCGCAAGGCGAGCACAAAGCGTATCTGCTTTAGTAAAACCGCAGGTCACGGAGATGGCTGTTTTGGTTGTGCTTGGCAGGTCGCGAAAAGTCTACTCACTTAGGCTTACGGTGCTGGATATTCTGGGCAGGAACAGTTGAGCTTGGGCGGCGCGTGTTGCCAGGCGATGTTGGCATTTGCGCCATGCCGGCTTGAGATTTAATAAAAACCGCAGGTAAAACGCATATCAGTTAGTTTCGCCTCGTTTAGTGCGCTAGCCGATGGGTTCGGTGTATTTGGCGCGGTCGGTTCGTTGGATGCGCTTGGAGACGTGGAGCGGGCGGCCGTCGGTGTCGTAGACGTAGTCGGTGATCAGGATCAGTGCCTGCCCGCGCTCGACGTTGAGCAGAAACGCCTCGTTTTGCGAGGCATAGCACACCTCGAAGGTCTTATGCCCCTGTGCCGGCGCGCGGTGGAACTCCTGGCGTAGCGTGGCGTAGAGCGAACCGTCCATGTTGCGGTCGATGAGTGCCTCAAAGCTCGGCGGTAGATAGGTGGTCTCCAGGCACAGCGGCGCATCGTCCAAATAACGCAGACGGACGAGCTTGACGAGCTTGCTGCCCACAGCGGCATCGAAGAACTTGGCAATGCTGCCGGCTGCCTTGGCAAAGCCTGAGTCCACGGTGCGTGTAGTGAGCTTCATGCCCCGGCCTTCGACCTGCTTGGTATAGCTCGAAAATACCAGGTTGTTCTCGTGGAGTGCCGGCGTGTCGGCCACAAAGGCACCGCGGCCACGCTCGGTGCGTACCAGGCCCTCATCCACCAGTACCTTAAGTGCATGGCGCACGGTGCTGCGCGAGAGCCCCGACTCGTCCATGAGTTTCATCTCGGACGGCAGCTTGTCTCCACGCGCATAGGTGCCGGCGGCGATGCGGTCGCGAAGCGTGCCCGCCAGGCGCTCGTATTGGGCCAAGTTCTTTTTCGATGAAGTGCTCATGCGATCAACCTGTACCTAACTTGTATGCTTACCTAACCAAGCATGTATCTAACATGACAACAAAAGCGCTGGTAAATGATTTCTGAGAATCACGTCAGCAAAATTTCTAAGACAAATATAGCATACAACTAGTCGACATCGCTAAAACATGTATGTAACTTGTATGCCTGTGATGAGCATCAAACGAGAAGAAAGGCTGATGCACGATGACAACTCAGGAACAGGTTAAGGACGTCGTCTCCCAGGTTTTGGCTGACAAGGCGGACAAGGGCGGCATCAAGCGCGTCGTGTGGATCGGCGCCGGCGGCTCCAACGGCGGCAACTATCCTGCCCAGTACTTTATGGAGCACGAGGCCACGCAGGTCGTGAGCTCCAGCTACACCAGCAACGAGTTCGTGCACGCCACCCCGGCCTACGTCAACGAGAACACCCTGGCCGTCGTCGTCTCCATGCGCGGCACCAAGGAGACCATCGTTGCCGCCCAGGTCGCCAAGGACCACGGCGCCAGCACCATCGCCATCTATGTTGACGAGTCCGCCCTCACCGAGGTCTGCGACTACAAGGTCCAGTACGACAGCCTGGCCGTCGACGAGTCCTGCATGGGCCGCACCAACTCCGCCGTCGTGACCATGATCGCCAT
This sequence comes from uncultured Collinsella sp., assembly GCA_934650975.1. GTDB lineage: Bacteria > Actinomycetota > Coriobacteriia > Coriobacteriales > Coriobacteriaceae > Collinsella. The sequence goes on from CAKUFW010000036.1 coordinate 16,237, forward strand.
GGAGCTCACGCAGCAGACCGAGGGCTATGCCGAGTACGAGACCGCCATGGCCGCCTTCAACCTGGTCGATCCCATCTATCGCAAGGCCGTTGAGTACACCCGTCCGCTCGCCGCTAAGTGGGCCGAGCAGAACGCCGACAAGCCCTGCATCAACGTCATGGCTCAGGGCCCGCTCTTTGGTGCCGCCTATGTCTTTAGCATCTGCAACGTTCAGGAGATGCTGCAGATTGATTCCTGCACCATCAACACCTGCGACTTCTTCCACGGTCCCTTCGAGATCCTGGACAAGCGCACCTCGCTGTTCCAGCTCATCAGCGTCGGCCGCAGCCGCTGCAACGACGAGCGCGGCATCCGCTTTGTCAACCAGTACGGTGGCGAGCGTGTCTATCAGCTCGATGCCAAGGAACTCGGCCTCAACGACATCAAGGACAGCGTGAGCGAGTACTTCAACCACCTGATCTTCGCCCCGATCCTCAACAACGTCTACATGCGTGCGCTTTCTGCCGTCACCCATAAGGACTACATGACGCGCCGCTACATGTGGAAGCTCGATTACTAGGGGATAGAGCAGCCTAACAGCTCGATGTCCTCATAAGTTGCGGTGGAATAGTTCCTGTTTTGAGGTCTGGAAGCCCATTTAGGAACTATTTCACCGCAACTGCATTGTCGGATTTTCCCGTTTGCAGATTTCGGTCTTGATAAATGTATATAACGACTATAACGTAGTGTGAAACATATTGGTAACAAAGCCAAGGAGGCTACGTTGAAGAGAAGCAATCTGGGCTATGTGCTGGTGCTGATCGCCGCGCTTATGTGGGGCACCATCGGAATCTTTGTCAACGGAATATCGGCCCTGGGCGTTTCGTCTCAGAGCATGGCAGCCTTTCGCCTGTTGTCGGGTGCCGTCTTAATGGCTCCGGTCTTGGCGTTTATGGGTTGCCAGGGAGGTGCTCGTGAGGGAAAAGCCACGGGCCCCATGGCGCTGTTCAAAGCAAGCCCCAAAGAGCTTGTTCCCTGCGCGCTTCTTGGCATCATCGGCCTCGCCACCGCTAACACGCTTTATTACGAGTGCATGGGCGAGGTGGGCATGTCCACGGCGTCGGTGCTGCTCTACACCTCGCCGGTGTTTGGCGTTGCGCTCGGCCGCGTGCTCTATTGCGAGGACGTGACCCCCAACAAGCTCGTTGCCATCGTCTTTAACATCGTTGGCTGCGTGCTTGCGGTGACGAGTGGCGACCTTTCCGGTTTCCATTTCTCGGTATGGGGTGTTGTGTCGGGCGTGATCGCCGGACTTTGCGGTGCGCTGCTGGCCGTGTTTAGCCGCATGGCCACCAAGACGCTGCATCCGCTGGCCGTCACGTTTTGGGGCTTTGTCTTTGGCGGATGCTTTATGGCAGCCCTTTCGGCTCCGTGGTCCGATATGACCGCAGCAATGTCCCCGCAGCTCATCCTGCTGTTTGCAGGCTTTGGCTTTATCCCAACGGCCCTTGCATACATCTTTTATATGCAGGGCCTTTCTATGGATCTAGAGACGTCGAAGGTGCCGGTCGTGGCTTCGTTCGAAACCGTGGCGACCGTCCTGGTCGGTATTGGCATCTATGCCGAGTCCGCCGGCGCCGTCAAGGTCCTGGGCATTGTGCTGGTGCTCACGTCCATCCTGATCATGAACACCGACTTCTCCAAGCTGCGCAACGGCGTCATTGTGAAACGTATTGTCGAGAGCATGACTTTTAAGCCCAACGCGTGGTGGACGGAGAAATCGCAGGACATGGATCTGTTCAAGGAGCGCACGGGCATCGCGCTGGAGCCCACCGTGCAGGAAAGCCCCTGGTACTTCGTGCGATAGGGGAGTGGCCTACCACTTGATGTGGCGATGTTCAAGCGACACCGAACCACCTCGCGTGAACGTTTCAAACACGTTAAACCCGCCAACGGTCGATTTTTACCCGCGAACGGTCTTTATACTAATTAGCAATATAAGCAACGTATAAGACGTTATAATGACCA
>CAKUFW010000037.1 GCA_934650975.1 uncultured Collinsella sp.
ATGTAGCGCACGTAACGCACGGGCCAGGGGTCGTCCAGACCATACTTCTCATGGTACTCGGCAACCGCCTCGGGCGAAGCACCGTCACCCAACGCCGTGTAGGCGGGGTCGGTCTTGGAGAACGACATAAGGAAGAACACCAAGACGGTGACGCCCAATGCCATGATCGGCAGCGCCACGAGACGCCTTCCAATCAAACGTAGAAAGTTGTTCACGTTCTCTCCCCTTTCTTTGTCGGTAGGACCAACTGGTATATGAGTATGGATACTCATTACAAGACCCGAGCGACGTCGAGGTCGCCCGGGTCTTTGTTTCAACTATGAGGACGTTGCCTTACGATCGACGCCCTGCATATGACTCAAGCGAGTCTTACGCCTTGACGGTCGCGACGCCCCTGAAGGACATGCTCGTCGTGCCGATGCCCTTGAAGCCATCGAGGGCCTCGCCGTTGGGCGCGGTGGACGGATCGTCCCAGGAAGCGGAGACGGTCTTGACGTGAACGACAGGGTACAGAACGGCGTTGTCGGCGATGATGTCGAAGCACTCGTTCCACTTCTTCTGCTGCTCGTCGCCCTCGGCGGCAAGAGCCTCGTCCATGAGACCGTGAAGCTTCTCCCACTCAGCGGACTCCTTCCACGGGCAACGGGTCTGCATCCAGACGTTGTCGCCGTACCACCAGTTAAGCAGCAGGTCGGGGTCGGCGCCGAAGCAGGAAGGATCGCCAGGGGCAAGGAGGATATCGTAGGCCTCGCCGCCGTCGATGGCAGCGTAGGTGGCCGGCGAGGTATCGGTCTGGATGGTCACATCGAAGCCGAGAGCGTCGAGGTCGTTCTTGACCTGGGCGGCCATGCCCTTAATCTGCTCGTTGTCGGTGGTGCGCAGGGTGATGGCACCCGGGGTGATGCCAGACTCCTCGATGAGCTTCTTAGCCTTCTTGGCGTCGGTCTTATACACCGTGGAAGCCTCATGATAGTTGGTGAAGCTCTTGGGCAGGTAGCAGCTGGCAGCGGTGGCAAGGCCGGCGAAGGTGTTGCTGACCATCTTCTCGGTGTCGAGTGCATACATGACGGCCTGACGGACCTTGACGTTGTTCCAAGGCTCCTTGGCGACGTTGAACATGATGAAGCGGGTGCCGAAACCCTGAACGTTATCGATCTTGCAGCCGGCGCTCTCGAGTTGGTCGACAGCGTCAGCGGTAACGAGCTCCATAACGAGCGTGGAGCCCTCCTGCTGAGCGGTAACGCGAGCGGTGGGGTCGGTCAGGATGCTGTACTGGATCTTCTTATCCTCGGCAGCATACTCACCGTTGTACTCGGGGTTGGGAACCAGGGTGATCTCGGTATCGGAGATAGAGTCGTACATCCAGGGGCCGGAGCCGATCGGCTGCTTGGCGCGATCCTCCTCGGTCTGGGTGGCCGGGGTAACGCGGACGATGGCCAGACGATCCTTGAGCAGGGAGAAGTTGGGGACCTTGGTCTTGACCGTCACGGTGCTGGCGTCCTTGGCCTCGATGGACTCGAAGGGCTGGAAGAACGGAGCATACGTAGCAGAAGCGGCGCAAGCGGTGTAGGAAGCAACGACGTCGTCAGCGGTTACCTCGGTGCCATCGGAGAACTTGGCGCCCTTGCGGATGGTGACCTCGAAAGTGGTGTCGTCCACAGACTTGGGATCGTCGGTGGCGAGCTCGTTGAAGGTGCTGTAGTCGTGGTAATCGATGCCGTAGAGGCCCTCGACGACGTGCCAGTTAGCACCCAGGCCCACAGCGGAGCCGGTGCTGGCGGGATCGAAGCTGGACGGAGCGTAAGCGGAACCAGCGGTGATCACGCCGCCGCCACGGTTGGCGGAATCGGTGGAACCGGAAGCGGAACCCTCGTCGCTAGAGCTGCCACCGCAGCCGGTGAGACCAAGCCCTGCGACAGCAGCGACGCTGCCGGTGAGGCCGAGGAACGAACGCCTGGACATACCCTTGTTGATGATGGCCATGTCTTCTCCTATCAATAGAGAATCTTACCCGGGAGCACCTAGACGTGCCCCCGCGCAACTTGCGGACGATATATACCTTACCTACCGACGAACCCAACTGAGGTGCCGCGCTCGGCGACCGATACATACATCCGCTTGAACGGTATTTACTACCGTTCACCGAATTCATTGACAAATGATTCGACAGACAGTATGTATCGACGAGGTGAGATATCAGTCTTCGTCAACCCGCAGGATAGCAGTGTTGTTCACCATGGCTAGTCAAACGTTTTAGCGTTAATAAAACCCGAAATCGGCAGGTAATCACCGCGAAACAAATGATTGATAATCGGCCAATCATGTATATCAGTTGTTTAGAAGCGCGTTTAGCTTTCGGAACGGTTGGCCGATGCCTGGGCGCGCTCGGCATTCCATGCAACAAGTGCCTCGTGGACCGCTTTGGCGACATCGGCCGGAACGCCTCGGACTTCTGCAATCTCTTGCTCGCTCGCCGCGCGCAAACGCTTCATCGAACCAAAATGGCGCATAATGGCACGTTTTCTAGTGGGTCCCACGCCCGGCACGTCGTCAAGCACCGAAACCGTCATGGCCTTATCACGCAGCTCGCGGTGGAACGTGATCGCAAATCGGTGGGACTCATCGCGCACCTGTTTAATCAGATAGAGCGAAGCGGAGCCGGTCGGCAGCACAACGGGGGTCTCGTCCCAGGGGACGAAAACTTCCTCGTCGGCCTTTGCCAAGCCACAAACTGGTATATCGAGACCGAGAGCCTCAAGTTGCTTGATTGCGGCGGTCAATTGTGGCTTGCCGCCATCGACAACGAGCAAATCGGGGCGCGAGCCAAAGCGCTCGTCGGCCATGCGCTCGGGGGCATAGCGTCGACCCAAAACCTCGGACATCGACACGAAGTCGTTCGCCTCGTCCAATTCGGCCTGGATTTTAAAGCGACGGTACTGGCTCTTATCGGCACGGCCGTTGGTAAACACCACCATCGAGGCGACGGTAAAGGTACCATGCAACGTCGAGATATCAAAGCACTCGATACGCATCGGCGGCGCAGGCAGCGCCAGCGCGCTTTCGAGCTCCAGGAGCGCCTGGTTGGTGCGATCGTCGGCATACCCCGTGCGCATCATATATCGCATGAGGGCATGGCGCGCATTTTTGGAAGCCATATCGAGTAGGCGGTGCTTTTCGCCGCGCTGCGGCCTATGGAGATGGCAAGAGCGCTCACGTTTGCGCGCAAGCCACTCCCCCAGTGCTTCGGCGTCCTCAAGCTCGGCAGAGAGATTGACCTCAGCTGGAATATCAGCTGTCTCGTCGTAATAACGCTTAAGAAAGCCCGATTGAAGCTCTTCCTCGTCGACATCCAGGCCTTTATCGAGGATGAACTCGCAAGTTCGAACCGTTCGGCCCTCGCGAACGACAAAGACGCAGGCGGCAGAGATGGTCTCCTCGCGATAGAAGCCGATGACATCGATATCGACACTCGATGGAAAAACGACCTGCTGGCGATCGTCCAAGCCCCTAATGACATCTAGGCGACGTTTGACGCGCGCTGCACGCTCAAAATCGAGCACCTCGGCGGCCTCCGCCATCTCGGACGAAAGCTCGTCGACGACATCTTTGCGATGGCCTGACAAGAAACGTTCGACACGCTTGACGTTCTTGGCGTAGTCGGCAGGGGAAATCGCGCCGACGCATGCGCCCGGTCCGCGCCCGACATGGTAGTCAAAACAGGGACGCCCGTTTTGCGCGCAGATCATATTAACGATGTCTTCTTCACCCTTGTGAGATTCGACGATGCGGCGGCAGCGGCGCCATTCCGCACAGGATGCCGAGCAAATAGGGATAACCTTGCGCAGCGTATCGATGGTCTCACGCGCCGCACGGCTATCGGTATAGGGACCAAAATAGCGCGTCCCCGCTTTATGACGCTCGCGCGTGTATTTAATAGCCGGAAACAGGTCGCTCTTGGTAATAGCGATAAAGGGATAGCTTTTGTCGTCCTTGAGATCGACATTAAAGTACGGATGGTACTGGCCAATCAGATTGCGCTCGAGCACCAATGCCTCGTGCTCGGTCTCCACCACGATATAGTCGAAACTCGCCACCAGCTGCATCATGAGCGGAATCTTCTGGCGCTCGTCCTGTAGCGTCACGTATTGACGCATACGGGCACGCAGATTTTTCGCTTTACCCACATAGATGACATCGCCCTTGGCATCTTTCCAAAGGTAGCAGCCGGGCTGTGTGGGAACGCGCGAAACCTGTTCGGCAAGTGTTGGAATGTTGTCGTGACCGGCCACGCGTACCTACTTGCGACGAAGCAGCGCCGAGACCTCGGGCATCTTAAAGACGACGGCAAGGCCAAAAGTAACGGCGAGCGAGACGACGCCTGCAACGCAAACGTAGCCCAGGGTAATCAGGATCGAGCCGCCAAGCGCCCCGACAAAATGCTCAAGTGTCCACATGACGCCGGCGCCCGCAGCAGCGCCCAGGCCGCCGAACAAAAGACCAAAGAAACCGCCGTGCAGAATAGACTTGACCTGAAGACCGTGCAGACGACGGCGCAGCCACCACAGCGAGCAGCCGACCAAAATCACGTAGTCGACGACATACGAAAGCGCGATCGCCGGCATTCCGTAGCCCAGTACCACGCCAAACAGCAGCACCGAACCGGCCTGGCCGATGGCGGAATACAGGCAATAGCGGCTATACGGTTTCATATCGAGCAGGGCCGAGAAGCTCTTCTGCATCAGCACGACCACGCCGTAGAGCGGCAGGGAAAGTGCCAGATAGATAAGGAACTCCGAAACCAGTGCCACGCCGGATTCATCGAACTTGCCGGCGCAGTAGATCATGTTGAGCGGACGGGCAAAGACGATCAGGTACAGCGCAAACGGAATCAGGAAGAAGAGCATCTGAGCGACACCGCGCGAAATGCCCATGCGAACGCTATCGTAATCCTTCTCCTGCGCATCGTGAGAGAGCTCGGTATAGAGTGCCGTCGAAAGCGAGGCGGCAATCAGCGCATAGGGCAGCGTATACCACAGGCGCGCATACGCGATGACGGAAGGGCCAGTCTCGGGTTGCACCACCAGCGCAGCGGCATTAGTGATGGAGGTCGAGACAAACATGCACACCGTGGCGAGCAGCGTCGGGATACCGAGCGCAATCGTCTGACGCAGCGCGGGATCCTTAAAGTCGATATGGATATGCGGATGCACGCCGTGCTTGCCAAGCGCGGGAATCTGGCAGGCCATCTGAACAAAGACGCCGAGGGTCGTACCAGCTGCGATCAAGATGATGCCGGCCTGCTCGCCAAATTGCGCAGATACGGGCGCAAAACCCATAAAGCTGGCAATGACGATGACATTGTTGAGAACCGGGGCAAACGTCGACCAGAAGTAGTCGCGGTGCGCGTTGAGAACGCCCGAGAACACCGAGCCCAAGCCATAAAACAGAATCTGGATAGCAAAGAAGCGGAACATGAACGCAGCGGTATCCATGCTACCGCCATCGCCCGAAAGGAACGACTGCGTCCAGATAAAGCCGGGAGCAAACACGGTGCCCAGCACCGAGATGCCGCCCAACAGCAAAAGCAGAATGCCCAGCAGGTTGCCGACATATTCGTTCGATGCCTCGCGGCCCTGCTCGCGCCTCACGCCCATATACACCGGCAAAAACGCCGTAACGAGCATGCCACCCATCACAAGCTCGTAGAGCATATTGGGCAGGTTGTTGGCGACCTGATACGAGGACGAGAGCAGCGACATGCCGATGGCGGCGGCCATGGCCCATGTGCGGATAAACCCGGTGACGCGCGACACGATGGTCAGCACGGTCATGAGGCCGGCAGAACGACCAACCGTGGAGTAGTCCGACGAACCCATATCGTCTACATCTGTCTGAGAGTCCTCATGGACCTCGTCTTGCAGCAGGGAGTGATCCGCGACGGCAAAGGAACCGGTCATCGCAAAGGGGTCGTCGACCAAAACGGCCTCGTCGGCAGGGGCGACGTCATCGCTGGTCGGCATGACGTTGCAGGACGCGGCATCGTCATCGAATATGGCATGGTCGCCAAACACCGTGTCGACCTCTTTGGCAGCGACGGTTCGGGCGGAAAACGTAAAAGGATCCCAATCGTCATCGCCGTCGATGGCCACGCCCTCGACGGGATCGGTCGAACCAAGCGGCGACCATTCATCATCCGAAAGAAGCGGTTCACCATCATTATGAACCGCTGGCTTAGCGGAGCGAGCGGCAGGAGCGCCCTGCGGCGTGCTCTTTCCCTGGGCAGCCATCAAGAATACCGCCGTCTCATCAGGACGCGGCGCACGAGGCGCCTCGGAGGCAGCCGGCGTCACGCCGTCACCAGATTGGGCGGCAGCCAGAAAGACGGCCGTCTCATCGGGGCGAGCCGAAGAAAGAACCGTACGGGAAAGCACTGTGCCGGCACCGGCAGCGCGCAAGTACACGGCCGTCTCGCCCGGATCAGCGGCAGCGGACCAGGCGCTTCGAATCTCATCTTCGACCGAGGCGGTCTCGGGCGCGGGCGCCTGAGGAGCCGAACCGTTTGCAAAGTGAGCTCCGCGCTTCGATTCTTCTTGCGGCATCGCTCAGTCCTCTCTCGTGATCGGGGCAACCGTCGCCCCGCAAAATGCAACTAGATCTTCGGGCGCAAGCTCAAGCTGATAGCCGCGCTTGCCACCCGAGATAAAAATGGTATCCCAAAGGACGCATGTCTCATCGATCAGCGTCCGAAAGCGTTTTTTCATACCGACCGGGCTGCAACCGCCGCGGACATACCCCGTCGCGGCAAGCAAGTCCTTAACATGCATCATGGTCAGCGACTTTTCGCCCGCGGCGCGCGCAGCGGCCTTTAGGTCGAGCTCGTCGGCAACGGGAATGCAGCACACGACATGGTCGTTAGACGGCGTTGTGCAGACCAAGGTCTTAAATCCCTGACCGGGCTCCTCGCCAAGCTGCTCGGAAATCGCGACGCCCAAACCCGACGATTCGTCGCCATCGTCTTCGTACGTATGGAGAACGTAGGAGATGCCGGCGCTTTCCAGCTCGCGCATCGCATTGGTTTTTGGCGTCTTAACAGCCTTTGCCACGGCACATCCTTTCCCTCGCAAAACGACACGAAGATTAAGTATAGGGCCAATTCCGACGCATACGCCATCTCGACACACAGAAGCGCCACCGAATCGGAAGGAATCGGTGGCGCTTTTCGCATTACAACGTCTCTTTACTGCACGTCGAGCTGTGCCTGGCGCTCACGGTCGCGCTTGAGCAGCGGTGCCAAGAACTTGCCCGTGTAGCTCTGCGGGCACGCCGCAACCTGCTCCGGTGTTCCCGAAACCACGACGGTTCCTCCGCCCTTGCCGCCCTCGGGACCCATATCGATCAGGCGGTCGGCAACCTTGATGACATCAAGGTTGTGCTCGATCACCAGCACCGTGTTACCCGCATCGACCAGGCGCTGCAACACGTCGAGCAGCTGGCGGACATCCTCAAAATGAAGACCGGTTGTGGGCTCGTCCAAAATGTAGAACGTCTTGCCCGTCTGGCGACGATGGAGCTCCTTGGCAAGCTTCACACGCTGCGCCTCACCGCCCGAGAGCGTCGTAGCAGGTTGGCCCAGGCTCACATAGCCCAAGCCAACGTCATACAGGGTTTGGAGCTTGCGCTTGATCTGCGGAATGTTCCCAAAGAAAGCAAGCGCCTCGGCAACGCTCATGTCGAGCACGTCCGAGATGGTTTTGCCACGATAGGTAACCTCGAGCGTCTCGCGGTTATAGCGCTTACCGCCGCAGACCTCGCAGGGGACATAGATATCGGGGAGGAAGTGCATCTCGATCTTGATCTGACCATCGCCCTTGCACGCCTCGCAGCGACCGCCGCTTACGTTAAAGGAGAACCGTCCCGGCGAGTAGCCGCGGGCCTTCGACTCCGGCGTGCTTGCAAACAGGGCACGCAGATCATCCCACAGGCCAATATAGGTCGCAGGGTTTGATCGCGGCGTACGACCGATTGGCGACTGGTCGATATCGATCACCTTATCGATGCACTCGATACCCTCGATCTTCTTGTACGGCCCCACAGGGCGCGTCGAGCGATGGATAGCATTCGTAAGGGCGGGCGCAATCGTATCGGTGACCAGGGAGCTCTTGCCCGATCCCGACACGCCAGTTACGACCGTGAGCGTACCGAACTCAATCTTTGCGGTAACGTTTTTGAGGTTGTTGGCGCGAGCGCCCGTAATCTTAAGGCAGCCGCGACCGGGTTTGCGGCGCTTATCGGGCACCCGAATCATCCGCTTGCCGGTCAAATAGGCACCCGTCATGGAATCAGGGCACGCCATGATATCGGTAGGCGTTCCCGCAGCGACCACGTGTCCGCCGTTAACGCCCGCACCGGGGCCCATATCGATCACGTAGTCGGCAGCGCGAATCGTATCTTCGTCGTGCTCGACGACGATAACGGTATTGCCGATATCGCGCAGGCGCTCGAGCGTCTTGATCAGGCGCTCGTTATCGCGCTGGTGAAGGCCGATCGACGGCTCGTCCAGAATGTACAGAACGCCCATGAGGCCGGCGCCGATCTGCGTTGCCAGGCGAATGCGCTGGGCCTCGCCGCCAGACAGCGTCGCAGAGGCGCGATCGAGCGTCAGATAATCGAGTCCGACATCGACCAGAAAACGCAGGCGCTCCAAGATCTCCTTGACGATGCGCCCGCCGATAAACTGCTGACGCTCGGTAAGCTCCAGGCCCTCAAAAAAAGCAAGCGACTCGCGGCACGACAGGCAGCAGACATCGTAAATGGACTTGCCGCCCACGGTGACGGCAAGCATCTCAGGACGCAGGCGGGCGCCATGGCAGCTCGAGCACGGCTCCTCGCGAATGTACTTCTCCAGGCGGGCCTTGGTGTTCTCATTCGTTGTCTCGTTGTAGCGCTCGTACAGGATGTTGCGCACGCCCGAGAACTTGGTGTCCCACTGACTGCGACGCCCATCGAGCTTTTGGTAGTCGACCGAGATCTTCGTGTCTCCCATACCATCCAAAAACGCACGACGCACCCGCGGGGGCAGGTCCTCCCATGGCGTGTCGGCGCCCACCTTAAAGTGTTTGCAGACCGCGGCAAAGATTTGCGGATAGTAGTTGGAGTTGCCGAACAGGCTGCCAAAGACTCCGTCGGCAATCGACTTTGAGGGGTCTTCGATCAGTGCCTCGGCATCGACCGTCTTCTTAAAGCCCAGGCCATCGCACTCGGGACATGCGCCATAGGGCGCATTAAACGAGAAATCGCGCGGCTGCAGGTCGTCAATGGAATGCCCGTGCTCCGGGCACGCCAGCGCCAGCGAATACTCCAGCAGCTCGCCCTCGGTTCCCTCGGGAGCATCGCGGTCGGGCAGCATGTACACGTTCACGTTGCCGTGCGCCAGCGCCGTCGCCTGCTCAACGGACTCGGCAATGCGACCCAGGGAATTCTCTCGAATCACGATACGGTCGACAACAACCTCGATATCGTGCTTGAACTTCTTGTCCAGATCGATGGGATCATCGAGAGAGCGCACCTCACCGTCGACGCGCACGCGGCTAAAGCCCTCCGCGCGCAGGTCCTCGAACAGCTTGGCATACTCGCCCTTGCGTCCACGAACAACCGGCGCCAGCACAAACGCGCGACGGCCCTCCCCCGCCGCCAGCACCTTATCGGCGACCTGGTCGGTCGTCTGACGCTCGATAACGCGACCGCACTCAGGACAGTGCGGCGTACCCACGCGAGCAAACAACAGACGCAGGTAGTCATAGATCTCGGTTACGGTACCCACCGTCGAGCGCGGGTTCTTGGACGTCGTCTTCTGATCGATTGACACGGCCGGCGACAGGCCGTCAATCGAGTCCAGATCGGGCTTGTCCATCTGGCCTAAAAACTGACGCGCGTAGCTCGAAAGGCTCTCGACGTAACGACGTTGGCCCTCGGCATAGATGGTGTCAAACGCCAGCGAGCTCTTGCCCGATCCGGAAAGACCGGTTATGACCACGAGCTGGTCACGCGGAATGGAAACATCGATATTGCGCAGGTTATGCTCGCGCGCGCCGCGAATAACGATAGAAGAATCAGACATGGAAGCTCCTTGCCTCCTATAATTTCAAATCACACTGACGATGAGTTTAGCGCACTCGACGCGCACAGATGTTCGTAATACAAGATTCGCAGACCTTTTGCGTTGTCTGACGCAAGCTACATGTTCGGCCCATGCGCTCGGATGCCGTCAATCGCCCGCCCCGCATCACGAATGACTCTCGCTCGCAAACGAGGGTACAATGACGCTCGTGTCACACCGCGGGGCTTCGGCCCCAACATATACAAAGGAGTCATACATGGGTTGCGAGCACGCACAGGCTGCCGGCGGACAAACCGCGCCGCAGGAATTTGAAGAAAACACGCTGTCCGAGGTCAAGCGCGTTATCGCCGTGCTTTCCGGCAAGGGCGGCGTCGGCAAGTCGTTCGTCACCGGCGCCATCGCTACCGAACTTGCCCGTCACGGCCATAAGGTCGGCGTCCTCGATGCCGATATTACCGGTCCCTCTATCCCCAAGATGTTCGGCATGAGCGGACGCCACGTTCATGCCCTCGGCAACCTTATGCTGCCCGAAATCTCCGAGCACGGCGTCAAGGTCATGAGCTCTAACCTGCTGCTCCAAAACGAAACCGACCCTGTCCTCTGGCGTGGCCCGGTTATCGCGGGTGCCATCAGGCAGTTCTGGAGCGAGACCTCCTGGGGTCCCATCGACTACCTGCTGGTCGACATGCCTCCGGGAACGGGCGACGTCGCCCTCACCGTCTTCCAGTCGCTGCCCGTCGATGGCATCGTCATCGTCACGAGTCCGCAAGATCTGGTCTCGATGATTGTCGCCAAGGCGGTCAACATGGCCGAGAAGATGAACGTCCCCATTCTGGGTATCGTCGAGAACATGAGCTATATCGAATGCCCCGATTGCGGCAAGAAGATCGAGGTCTTTGGCAAGAGCAAGCTCCCCGAGGTCGCCGAGCGCTACAACCTCGAGATCCTGGGGCAGCTTCCCATCAATCCGGCACTCGCCGAGGCCTGCGATAAGGGCGAGGTCGAGACCGCACTGCCCGACGGCATGCTGCCCCAGGCCGTCTCTGTCGTCGAGGCCATTGCCCCGCACGAGACCGCCGAGGCCTAAGTGAACGCAAACGCCTCCTATGACGTCTTGGTAATCGGCGGCGGGGCCTCGGGTCTCGCCGCTGCCATTACGGCCGCACACGCAGGCAAAAGCGCCTGCATCGTTGAGCGCGATGTCGCCTGCGGCCTTAAGCTCCTCGCGACCGGCAACGGACGATGCAACCTTTCGAACAAATCAATTGATTTCCAGCGGTACAACCATCCCGCGTTTGTTGAGTCCGTCATGGGCGCCCAGCCCGAGCAAAAGCTCGACAGTTTCTTCTCCGCGCTGGGCATCATGACGACCTCCGAGGAGGGCCGGCTGTATCCGCGCTCCCTTCGTGCCGAATCGGTACGCGACGCGCTTCTCAACGCTTGCAATCGCCTGGGCATCACCTTGATTTGCGGGGCAAATGTCGCCTCGGCATCCAAATCCCCCGAGGGCTGGGAGCTCCAGATAGATCGTCCCGCGCGGGCACTCAAGGCAAAAAAGCACGATGACCGAAAAACGGAGGTCCGCTCGCTTCGGAAGGCGCTCGCCGACACTCCTCGCAAGAACGAGACGTTGCAAGCAAAGGCTGCGATTATCGCCACGGGCGGCAACCCTGCCGACATCGCGGAGACATTCGATCTTTCCCTCACGGCACAGCGCCCCGTCCTCTGCCCCGTATCGGCATCGGTCGTTGGCGACCAGGCGGCGCTCAAGACGCTGGACGGCTTGCGCGTCCGCGCTCGCTTGACGCTCGCCCGCGATCATGAGGAGCTCTGGTACGAAGACGGCGAGGTGCTCTTCCGAACCTTTGGCATCTCGGGCGTTGCCGCCTTCAACCTCTCCCGCCGTGCCCAGCACGGTGACACGATTCTGCTCGACGTCTTCCCCGACCTCACCAAAGACGAGTTGCTCGATATGCTCAACCAGCGAGTTGAGCTGCTTGGCGACTTTTCGCCCCGCGACCCCCGCTGGCTCGACGGCATACTCGCTCCGCAGCTCTCTCACGTCGTCTGCACCGCATTCGAGCAGTGCCATCCCGGGTCGCACGATGTCATCCATCTGATCTCGATCCTCAAGCACTTTAAGCTGCTCGTCGAGGGAACGACAGAGGAGCGTTCGGCCCAGGTCACGCGCGGCGGCGTGCCCATCGAGAGCGTCTCGGTGCCTAGCCTTTGCGTGAGCAACGCGGCCGATGCCCCGCTTTCCATCTGCGGCGAAGCGCTCGATATCGACGCCGATTGCGGCGGCTTCAACCTTGCGTGGGCATGGATTTCGGGCATTCGCGCTGCAAGCAGCCTGTAGCCGCGCAGTCTATAATCAAAACGCATTCGGGCCGTCTGGGACACCGGGCGGCCTCTTTCTTGCATCAAAGGAGACCTCGATGATCGAAATCACCCAAGTCCACGCGTCACTCGACGAGGCCGGCGACGAAATTGCCTGCCTTGCTATTGGCAGACGCGCTGTCAAACGAGCCCTGCGATGCAAGGATTCCCAGATTAAAGCCATCGAGCTCCATCGCAAGTCAATCGACGCCCGTAAAAAGCGAGACGTCCATTTTATTTTGAGTTTTCGAGTTGAGCTGACAAGCTCCCACCTCGAACAGGAAGCGCTCGACAGCATCGCCGAGCATGACCGATCACGCATCCGCATGGTAGACGGCGAGGCTCCTTCATTCCCCAGCCCTGCCCCGAATGCACCCAAGGAGCGTCCCGTCGTTGTCGGCGCCGGTTGCGCCGGCCTCTTTGCCGCACTTACGCTCGCCGAAGCAGGCCTCAAGCCTTTGCTCATCGAACGCGGCGACCCGGCACTTCGCCGCTCGCAGGCGATCGACCTTTTTCTTAAGGAGCGCATCCTCGATCCGGAGAGCAACATCCAGTTTGGCCTGGGCGGCGCGGGAACGTTCTCGGACGGCAAGCTCAATACGGGAACCAAAAATCCCGCCCACCGCTTGATTCTCGAGACCTTCGTCAAGGCGGGCGCACCGCGCGACATCCTATGGGACGCCAAGCCACACATTGGCTCCGATATCCTCCCCACCGTCGTCACCAACATCTCCCAGCGCATCGAGCAGCTCGGCGGAACTGTCCGTTATCGAACGAGGCTCGTCGATATTCGAACCGATGCATCCGGCGCCATCACCGGCATCGATGTCCAACCGCCCCAAGAAACCACAAGCGAGACAATCGCCACAAAGCACCTCATTCTTGCCTGCGGCCATTCTGCTCGCGATGTTTTTGAGCTCCTCAAGGAACATGACGTGGCCCTCGCGCAAAAGACCTTTGCCATGGGCGTACGCATCGAGCATCCGCAGCACGACATCGACCGTGCCCAATATGGCCCTTCGGCAGGGCACCCGGCACTCGGGGCAGCCCCCTACAAGCTTGTCGCCCATCTCCCCAACGATCGTAGTGTCTTCTCGTTTTGCATGTGCCCCGGCGGACAGGTTGTCGCGGCTTCTTCCGAGCAGGGCCATCTGTGCGTCAACGGCGCCAGCCTCAATGCCCGCGACGGGCGCAACGCCAATGCCGCCCTACTCGTTAACGTCACGCCCGACGACCTTCCCGGCGATGATCCGCTTGCAGGCATTGAGCTCCAGCGCACCTGCGAGCGAGCCGCCTATCGCCTGGGCGGCTCCAACTGGAACGCGCCGGCACAGCTCGTCGGAGATTTCCTTGCGAGACGTGCTAGCACGGCACCTGGAAAGGTGAAGCCCACCTATCCACTTGGCGTAACCTGGACGGCAATCGACGAAGCCCTCCCGCAGCATATCGTTGAATCGCTCCGTTTGGGAATCCCCCTGCTCGGTAAGAAGCTGCGTGGCTATGACCGCCCCGATGCGGTCCTCACTGGCGTAGAGACGCGTTCGAGCTCGCCTGTCACCGTCACCCGCGATCGAGCATGCCACGCCGTGTCGACCCCGGGCCTTTACCCTTGCGGCGAGGGAGCCGGATATGCCGGCGGCATCATGAGTGCCGCCACCGACGGTATCCGTTGCGCTGAGGCGCTGATAGCAGACCTCTAGCACACGAACTCCCGCACCCGAATGACACAGGCCCCGAGCTCCACAGGGAACTCGGGGCCTGTTCGTTACTTCTTGAATCGTGCGCCCTGGCGCTTTCTGCCCGAAGCAAAGGTAGAGCCCTTGCGAGCCTGCGATCGCAAACGCTCGATCGTTTCGTCCTCAGATGCGCCCTCGAGCATCGCCCGAATCTGAACGACGGCATCGCGCAGACGCGCCGCCTCCTCAAAGTCCATGGCGGCGGAAGCATTACGCATGTCTTCCTCCATGGTCTCGACGATTCGCACGAGCTCGTCATGCGGCAGCCCTTCGAGCTGCTCGGCAAGTGTCTGTTCGGGCGCCACCGTCTCCGGCACGGCACCCTCGCCGTTTTCATCGGGCGTATAGAACGCGCCGTGACCCAGCGAATCGCCTTTCGAGCGCCCCTTGGAGCCCACGGTCTTCTCTGCCTCGGCGATAAAGCTCGAAATGTCATTGATGGCCTTGCGGACCGTCTTAGGTACGATACCGTGCTCTTCGTTGTAGGCCATCTGAATCTCGCGGCGGCGCTGCGTCTCCTCGATGGCTTCCTTCATCGAATCGGTTACGACGTCTGCGTACATGATGACTTCGCCGTCGGCATTACGGGCCGCGCGGCCAATCGTCTGAATCAGCGAACGGCGGTTGCGCAAAAAGCCTTCCTTGTCCGCATCGAGAATTGCCACCAGCGAGACCTCGGGAAGGTCCAGGCCCTCACGAAGCAGGTTGATGCCAACGAGAACATCAATCTTTCCCTCGCGCAGCGTACGCAGGATCTCGACACGGTCCATCGTCGCCGTATCGGAGTGCATGTAGTTGACCTTAATGCCGGCATCGAGCAGATGGTCGGTCAGGTCCTCCGCCATGCGCTTGGTCAGCGTGGTCACCAGCACGCGCTCTTTACGCGCCACGCGCTCGCGAATCTCGTCCTCAAGGTCGTCAATCTGGCCGCGAACCGGACGGACATCAATCTTGGGGTCGAGCAGACCGGTCGGACGAATAATCTGCTCAACATCGTTTTGGCTAACCCGCAGCTCATAGTCGCCCGGCGTGGCCGAAACGTAGATGAACTGGGGAATTCTCGCCTCAAACTCATCGAAACGAAGCGGGCGGTTATCGAGTGCCGAGGGCAGACGAAAACCATGCTCCACCAGCGTCACCTTACGCGAGCGGTCGCCTTCGTGCATGCCGCGGATCTGCGGCACCGTTACATGGCTCTCGTCGATGATGCAAAGCATGTCCTTAGGAAAGTAATCGATCAGGGTAAACGGCGGCTCGCCCGGTTTTCGACCGTCCAGATGACGCGAGTAGTTCTCGATACCGTTACAAAAACCCATGGTCTCGAGCATCTCGAGATCATAGTCGGTGCGCTGCTGCAGACGCTGTGCCTCGAGCAGCTTATCAGTCGCCTTGAGCTCGGCCACACGCTTCTCGCACTCTTCGCTGATTGATTTCAGAGCCGCTTTGACCTTAGGCTTCTCAGTCACGTAGTGCGAGGCCGGCCACACGGGAATGGCCTCGTACTCACGCAGCATCTCGCCGGTGACCTCGTCAATCTCGGCAATCAGCTCGACCTCGTCGCCAAAGAACTCAAACCGCAACGGATGCTCGGCATAGGGCGGATACACGTCGACGACATCACCGCGCACGCGGAAGGTGCCGCGCGCCAAATCATAGTCGTTGCGATCGTACTGAATATCAATGAGCGCATGGATAAAGTCATCGCGCTCGAGCGGCACCTTCTTGTCGACGTTCGGCGCTAGACCCGCATAGTCCTCGGGAGAGCCAATGCCATAGATGCACGAGACCGATGCGACAACGATCACATCGCGTCGAGAAAGCAGCGATGCGGTGGCCTGATGGCGCAGCATCTCGACCTCTTCGTTAATCGAGGAGTCCTTCTCGATATATGTATCGCTTTGCGGCACATACGCCTCGGGCTGATAATAGTCGTAGTACGACACAAAGTAGACCACGGCGTTGTTGGGAAAGAATTCCTTGAGCTCGCTCGCAAGCTGGGCGGCGAGGGTTTTGTTGGGGGCCATGACCAGCGTTGGCTTACCGAGAGCTTCGATGGTTTTGGCCATGGTGAAGGTCTTGCCCGAACCAGTCACGCCCAGCAAAACCTGATAGCGATCTCCGTCCCTCACGCCCTGCACAAGCGACTCAATGGCCTTAGGCTGGGAACCAGCGGGCTCGTATGGAGACACGACCTCAAACGGCACCTCAGAGCCCTCAACGCCAAAACGTTTAAGCTCTCCTCCAACACGCTCAACTTCAAATTCCGCCATGGATACTCCTAACTCATATATCTGCAGTATACGCAGGCGGCAGGCATAGTCCTATACGAACCGATCAGGATAGAGGGTCTTGTAGCGAACCCAGGCATTATTGACACGAATCAGATACGCCTGTGTCTCGGGAAAGGTGATTGCATTATGAAGCGACGTGCTCTGCTGCGCCCATCCGTCGACATTGCCCATGCCGGCGTTATAGGCAGCAATGGCACTGTCAGTCGACCCGTTAAAATAGGTTAAAAGATACGAAAGGTACGCACAGCCAAATTCGATGTTCGTAGCCGGATCGTTAAGGTTGTCAGCCGAAAACTTGCTACCATCGACAAGGCCCTTGGCAATCATATCCTGGGCTGTCTCGGGCATCAGCTGCATCAATCCCTGAGCACCCTGATTCGACTCGGCCTCGGGATTCCAATTCGATTCAGACTTAATGACAGCACACACCAGATAGGGATCCAAATTGTGCGAAATGCTCGATTGCTTTACGTAAACCTCATAGTCAATCGGATACAACGGCTTAAAGAAAGCAGCAGGAGCATACGAGTAGACGAGCGAGATAAGGCCGAAGACGAACACGACGGCAAGTGGTGCCACGCGATACCACGTAAAGAAACGTGTCTTAGGCATCGGCCCCCTCCTTATCCGTTACGTCGCAAAAGCCATGACGCGCAAGCCACGCGTCCAGCTGTTCAAAGAGCGAGTAATCGCCTGCAGCATTATCGATGACCGTCGTAGCGAGATTGCAAAGCGAAGCCTCATCGGGCTGACATGCAGAGCGCGCGTCAAAATCAGAGGGCTCCACACCACGATGAATGGCACGATCGCGACGGACTTCCAAGGGAGCACTGATGACCAATATTTCATCAGCCAGGCCAAACGCATCCTCAAAACCAGTCGGAGCAGAGACCTCGACAACCGCAAAGGGATAACGGGGAGACGAAACCGTGCAACAGACCGGATCGAGAATCCTCATCGAAAGCTGTTCAATAAGAACCGGATGAACAATGCCATTGAGTCTCGCGACGGTGTCAGGCGAGACGAAAGCTCGAGCAGCGAGGACACTGCGGCGAATGCCGCCCTCCCCGTCCAGAATGTCCCAACCGAATTCTTCCGCGAGGGCATTGACGATATCGGAGCCTGGCACATACAGCGATTTGGCAAGCTCATCCAAATCGATAAGCATGGCGCCATGAGATTCGAGATAGCGGCAGGCAGTCGACTTACCCGAAGCAATATTGCCCAAGACAAAAACGGTAAACATCAAGCCCTCCCTAACGCCAATGGGAGTTATTATCGCGCAAATACAAAAGAAGGACTCAAAATACAGCCAAACAGTAAGACAAGCTAAACGAAGGCGAGTTCTTGTATTACAGCTCTCTATCGAACGCAAAAAAGGGGGGGAGGCCGCGAGGCCTCCCCCTTCTTCAAGTCATATGACGGCTCGGTGCCGTCCACCGGTCAGCGGCGCCCTGGCCTCCCACGGGCTGGCCCCGCAGTACTCTCGGCGCGATGG
>CAKUFW010000038.1 GCA_934650975.1 uncultured Collinsella sp.
CACGACTTTGACCTGCTGATCCTCGATTCCGACGGCATCCGCAGCGACCGCATCGATCAGATTGCCAAGTGGCTCGAAGATCGCGGCGGCGTTCCCATGCTGGTGATCGTCGACGACGAGGCGCTCGGCACCCTGCGCCTGCCGAATCACGCGCATGCCGACTTCGTATGCCCCACGGCGACGCCCAACGAACTCAAGGCTCGTGCGCAGCGCCTGATGGGCGAGGAGGAGACCGTCACCGCCGATGACGTGCTCAACATCGACAACCTCGAGATCAACTTGGCGACTTACCAGGTGACGCTCGACGATGAGCCCATCGACCTGACGCTGATGGAGTACTCGCTGCTGAGCTTTTTGGCAACGCATCCCAACCGCGCCTACAGCCGCGAGGTGCTGCTGCACCGCGTGTGGGGCTTCGAGTACTGCGGCGGCACACGCACCGTCGACGTGCACATCCGTCGTATCCGCTCCAAGGTGGGCCCGCAGATCGCAGCGCACATCACCACCGTCCGCGGCGTGGGCTATCTGTTTAAGGACTAGATTTCCACCACAAAGGGGACAGGCACCTTTGTGGTGGTTTTTCCGCAGGTACGGGTGCCTTTCGGGTTTGAAACAGAACTTAAGCCTTCCTAAAAGATTGCGTTCTCATACACGTGCGCCCGCATATTGGGGTACAACTCAACGTGAACAATGATGGCCCGCCACATGTTTGGCGGGCCTTTGGTTATTTGACGAAAGGATCGCAGCTATGAGCGAGTACGATTCCCAGCGTCCCCAGGACGCGGGCAACGCCGGCGAGACTCAGCAACAGCCGCGCGTACAGGTGGAGTCGACGCCTGCCGGTGGCAACAACATTCCCTATGTGCAGGCCTACGACACGCAGACCGGCCAGCCGCTGGGTGGTGCGCAGGTCGTGAACAAGCACACGGTGGTCAAGACCAAGACCAAAAAGCTGCCGATCTTCATCACGGCGCTCGCCGGCTGCGCCTGCGGCGCCCTGCTGGTCATCGCGCTCATTATGAGTGGCACGCTCGATATCGGCGGCGGCAAGAACGCCGTGACGGCGGGCGCTTCGGGTTCGTCGACGCAAAAGATCACGATCGACTCCGAGGATACTACGCTGGCCGAGGCTGTCTCTGCCAAGGCGCTGCCCTCCGTAGTTTCCATTACTGCCACTTCGAGTGGCAGCCAGGGCAGCTCGCTTTCGCAGTCCGCTGACGAGTCGGACAGCTCGGGCAGCGTTGGCTCGGGCGTGGTGCTCGATACCGAGGGCCACATTCTTACCAACAACCACGTGGTCGACGGCTACGACCAGTACGTGGTAACCATGGATGACGGCACCACCTACGAGGCCGAGTTCGTGGGCAACGATGCCTCGAGTGACCTGGCCGTTATTAAGCTCAAGGACGCCGACTCCTCCAAGCTCACCCCGATCGAGATCGGTGACTCCTCTAAGCTCAACGTGGGCGAGTGGGTTATGGCGATCGGCTCGCCGTTCGGCAACGAGCAGTCTGTCTCCACCGGTATCGTGTCGGCGCTGTATCGCTCCACGGCCATGAGCTCCACCAGCGGTAACACCATCTATGCCAATATGATTCAGACCGATGCCGCCATCAACCCGGGCAACTCCGGCGGCGCGCTCGTCAACGATAACGGCGAACTCGTGGGTATCAACTCGCTCATCGAGAGCTATTCGGGCTCTAGCTCGGGCGTGGGCTTTGCCATTCCGGTCAACTACGCTAAGAACATCGCCGACCAGATTATCGACGGCAAGACGCCGGTTCATCCGTACCTGGGCGCCACGCTCTCGAGCGTCAACGCGCTCAACGCCCGCACCAACAAGCTGAGCACCGATAGCGGCGCATATGTGGCAAGCGTTGTTGAGGACGGTCCCGCTGCCAAGGCCGGCATCCAGGAGGGCGACGTCATCACCAAGCTGGGCGATGACGAGATCACGAGCGCCGACGGCCTGATCATCGCGCTGCGCAGCCACGAGGTGGGCGAGAAGGTCGAGATCACGCTCATGCGCGGCAAGGAGGAGAAGAAGGTCACCGTCGAGCTGGGTTCCGACGAGGAGCTGCAAAACCAGCAGCAGGACGACAGGTCGACCGACACCGGCAACGGCGGTATCACCGACGAGCAGCTGCGCCAGTACCTGGAGGAACTGCTGGGCCAGCAGGGCCAGGGCCAGGGCCAGGGTTACGGCCAGGGATTCTAGCGAGCCGTTTCACACACATCGAAGCCAGAGGGGCTGCCCCGCCATGCGCGGGACAGCCCCTCTTTCCATAATGGTCCCCCGGGGACGGAGGAAAACGGATCATTTTGAGCTGGCGAGGAGCTCGGTTCGGAATGGTCTGGACAGTTAGTTCAGATACGTATAAATCTGGGGCAGTCTGGAATGCGTTTCGAGCTGTTTTGGGATGGATATGAGGTTCGGATGGGTGCTCGGAAGGAGAAATAAGCCGATCGGGCCGCTCCGAGACGACCAAATGGGTTGAAATGGCGCCATTTGAGCTCGATTCGGTTCGCAGATTTATACGTATCTGAACTAACTGTCCACCCCGGTTTGCCGGCTGCCGATTCGGTGCGGTTTGAAAGGGCTATTCGGCCCCGTCGTGACCGGTGGTACTCTTGTATCCGTTTGAAATCGAGCGAAGGAGTGCCGCTATGGAGCAATCGAGCCTGTTTGGTGACGGCGTGGACATCGATACCGAAGCGCCCGCGAGCGCGGGTGCCGCCGCACCGACCGACGCCCGCGCCCAGGCGGCAGCGCGCGCGGCAGAGCTGCGCCACGAGCTCGACTACCATGCCTACCGCTACTACATGCTCGATGCGCCCGAGATCACGGACGCTGCCTTCGACAAAATGCTCGTTGAGCTGCAAGAAATCGAGGCAACCTATCCCGATCTGGTGACGCCCGACAGCTATACCCAGCGCGTGGGCGGCTACGTGAGCGAGCAGTTTACGCCGGTCACGC
This sequence comes from uncultured Collinsella sp., assembly GCA_934650975.1. Lineage (GTDB taxonomy): Bacteria > Actinomycetota > Coriobacteriia > Coriobacteriales > Coriobacteriaceae > Collinsella. The sequence goes on from CAKUFW010000038.1 coordinate 2,978, forward strand.
ACATGGCGCGCATGTATTCCATGGACGACGCCATGGATCTTGATGAGCTCGACGCATGGCTCCAGCGTACCGAGGATGCACTCGGTGCCGGCAGCGTCACCTATACCTGCGAGCTCAAGATCGACGGCTTGGGCGTGGCGCTTACCTACCAGAACGGCACCTTCGTGCGCGCGGCGACGCGCGGCGACGGCACTACGGGTGAGGACGTGTCGCTCAACGTGCGTACCATCAAGGACGTGCCCATGCACCTGTCCGAGCCGGCGCTTGCCCACATGGGCGCCGACCGTGAGCGCGCCATCGAGGTCCGCGGCGAGGTCTACATGCCCAAGGGCAGCTTTGTGCGCCTAAACGACGAGGCCGATGCCGAGGGCCGCGACCCCTTTGCCAACCCGCGTAACGCCGCCGCCGGATCCTTGCGTCAGAAGGATCCTAAGGTCACGGCGCGCCGCGACCTCGCCACCTTTATCTACGCCATCGCCGATACCGACCCGTTGCACGTCCATAGCCAGCGCGAGTTTCTCGACTGGCTGCGCAGCGCCGGCTTTAGCGTCAACCCCAACGTGGCCCGCTGCGCCACGCCGACCGAGGTTCACGAGTTCTGCGCCCAGGCGCTCGAGCATCGCGGCGACCTGGACTACGACATCGACGGCGTGGTCGTAAAGGTCGACAGCTTCCAGCAGCAGCTCGGCCTGGGCTTTACCGCCCGCGCGCCGCGCTGGGCCATCGCCTTTAAGTTCCCGCCCGAGGAAAAGCGGACTATCCTGCGCGAGATTCGCATCCAGGTGGGTCGCACCGGCGTGCTCACGCCGGTCGCGGAGTTCGACCCGGTGACGGTCGCCGGCTCCACCATCGCCCGCGCCACGCTGCACAACATTGACGAAATCCGCCGCAAGAACGTGCGCGAGGGCGACACCATCATCGTGCACAAGGCGGGCGACGTCATTCCCGAGGTCGTAGGTCCGGTGCTCGACAAGCGCCCGGCCGATTCGGTCGACTGGCACATGCCCGAGGTCTGCCCCGTGTGCGGCAGCCCAGTTGTGCACGAGGACGGCGAGGTCGCCTACCGCTGTGTGTCCATCGACTGCCCCGCGCAGCTCAAGGAGCGCCTGCTCCACTGGGTGAGTCGTGGCTGCATGGACGTTGACGGCCTGGGCGACGAGATCGTCGACAAGATGATTGCCGCCGGGCTGATCCATGACGTTGCCGATTTCTACCAGCTTACGGTCGACGACATCGCCGGCCTGGATACGGGCCGCGTGTATGCGAGCTCCAACAGCAAAAAGGGCGTTAAGAAGGGCGATCCCATTCCGGTTGGCCTCAAGACGGCCGAGAAGATCATCGCCGAGCTTAACAAGTCCAAGAGCCAACCGCTCGGTCGTGTGCTGTTTGCCCTGGGTATCCGCCACGTGGGCAAAAGCGTGGGCGAGGTCATCGCCGAGCGATTCCTGTCGATCGACAAGCTCATCTTGGCGAGCGAAGAGGACATCGCCGAGTGTGAGGGCATCGGTCCCAAGATCGCGGCGAGCGTCAAGCAGTTCTTGGCCGTGCCCGAGAACCTCGCCGTGCTGGAGCGCCTGCGTCAGGCGGGCCTGTCGCTCGAGGTCGACTTGGGCGCTGCACATGCACAGGCCGCAGCCGATGCCGGAGTAGCGGGCGAGCTCGCCGACGCGCAGCCGCTCGCGGGTCTGACGTTTGTCCTGACCGGCACGCTCGTAAACCGCACGCGCGACGAGGCGGGCGCTGCGCTCAAGGTGCTCGGCGCTAAGGTTTCGGGCAGCGTGTCGAAGAAAACGAGCTACCTGGTCGCCGGTCCCAAGGCGGGCTCCAAGCTCACCAAGGCCGAGCAGTTGGGCGTGCCCGTGCTGGACGAGGACGCACTCGAGAAGATCCTCGCTACTGGCGAGGTGCCCCAGGTTTAAGGCGTTGATAGGCAAATAGAAGAACCGCCCGGAGAGCTTAACGCTTTCCGGGCGGTTCTTATTTGGACGGGGTAACTGGTACCGTGACCTGCGTCACGTAGGTCGCCGGGTCGTCGCTGATAATGTCGTCGATGAGGGCGATTTCGCGTGAGGGGCCGGCGGGGGCCAGCCCATGCTCATGCATGTAATCGAGTAGGCGCTCGTAGTGCGGGGCCGCCTGCCCGTGCGTGCCACGGAAGCTGACGGTCAGGCAGCGCGCGGCGGGACGTACCTCGACGTCCCCCAGGTAGTCGTCCGTGTCATCCAGCAGCAGAAAGACCTCGTCGTAGCCATCAAAGTCACCGGTGGCAATGCGCTCGGGCGCGATGCCCACACCCAGATTGCCAAGGAAGACGAAGGTCTCGTGCTGTCCTTTTTGCAGCTGGCGAATCTGCCACTCCAGCGCATAGGCATCGGTGGGGTTGACGCGTTCGCGCAGCACGGCGCAACGAAGTTCGGGCGCGTTGACCTCGTAGATGGTATCGAGCTCAGCATCCAATGCGCCTCGCAACAAGGCAAGCCGGTTGTCGATCTTGCGCGAGACGCGTTCCAGCTCACGGCGTTTACGTTCGATAAGCTCCTGCTGCTGGGCGAGTTGGCGCTGCATGAGGTCCACGTCGCGCGTGGTCACAAATTCGCGAATCTGAGCCAACGGCAAATCGAGAACGCGCAGGTGGCTGATGGTGTTGAGGGTAGAAAGCTGCCGCGCGCTGTAGTAGCGGTAGCCACTTGCCGCATCGACATACGCCGGCTCCAGCAAGCCCATCTGCTCGTAGTGCCGCAGCGTGCCAACGCTCAGGTTAAACAGGCGCGCGACCTCGCCAATGCGGAGCAGGCCCTCGGTATACTCAGTGTGCGCGTCAGTCACAGGACCGCTCCTTTCGATAGGGGGTAGGGCGCCAGACTCGTGCCGCCCCGCTACGCCACGAGCTTGTCAAAAGCACCGCGGCGGTTGAGTACCGTAAACGCCACCACGCAAATGGCTGCCGACAGAATCGACCCGCACGGCGAGGCGATGCCCATGGGAAACAGCGTGTCGGAATAAGCGTTCGACAGCAGCCATGCGCCCGGCACACGAATGAGTGCCACGGCCAGCACGTTGTGCGCAAAGCCGATGTAGCTCTTGCCGTACGCAGCGAAAAAGCCGCTAAAGCAAATATGGATGCCGGCGAAGATCGCATCGAAAATATAACTGCGCATATAGCCAGTGCCGGCCGCGACCACTGCAGCGTCCTTGGCAAAAAAGCCGAGAAACGCCGGTGCCACCAGCCACATGAGCACCGTGATTAAGCAGCCGTACACCACCGAGATGGTCATGGCGTCCTTGAGCACCTGACGCGCGCGGTCGCCCTTGCCTGCGCCGGCGTTTTGCGCCGTGAGCGCGCTGACGGTGGCGCCCATGGAACTCGGCACAATGAACAAAAAGCTGATCATCTTCTCGACCAGGCCCACGGCGGCGGCGTCGACCAGCCCGCGGTGGTTGGCGATAACGGTGATGAACATAAACGCCACCTGGATGCAGCCGTCCTGCACGGCCACGGGCACGCCAATCTTGAGGATGCTGCCGAGCACCTCGGGCTGGGGGCGCAGGTCGCTGCGCTTGACGTGGATGTTTGTGCGGCGGCTCTTGAGCCATACGAGCGCGAGGGCAACGCTCGCGGTCTGCGCGATCACCGTGCCGAGTGCCGCGCCCACGGGGCCGAGTCCCATGTGGCCAATGAACAGAAAGTCGAGTGCGATGTTGATAGCGCACGCCACGCCGATCACGTACATGGGCGAGCGCGAATCGCCCAGGCCGCGAAAGATAGCCGAGAGGATGTTGTATGCGGCGATGCACGGAATGCCGATAAAGCAAATGCGCAGGTAGGCGGCAGTGCCCTCGACCGCTTCGGCTGGCGTGCCAATGAGCGCCACAATCTGCGGGCACAGCGCGAGCAAGAGCGCGGCCAGCACCACCGAGACGCCCATAAAGAGCGTGATGGTGTTGCCGATGGCGGCCTCGGCGCGATCGAAGCGTCGCGAGCCCACGGCGTGGCCGACGATGACGGTCGTTCCCATGGCCAGGCCCACGAGCGTCACGGTAATGATATAGAGCGTCTGCGCGCCGTTGCCCACAGCGGTGATGCCGGCAGCGCCGCTAAACTGCCCCATCATGTACAGGTCGGCCATGCCGTAGAGCATCTGCAAAAAGTAGGAGAGCATATAAGGCAGGGCAAAGACCGCGATGGTCTTAAGGACATTGCCGCGTGTGAGGTCGTGTTCCATGGGCGGGGCACTTTCTGGCTTGGGTCATTTACGTACCAGTGTAGTGAAAACCCTATAACGATTGTAGAGTCAAGGTTTGTGTTGGCAGTGGGGCGAAAAAATCGCGCCTTCAATCATTTCCATTTGAATACGGGCACGCGCCGCGCGGGCTTAGCGCCTGCGCCAGCCTTGCAGAAATCGATTTCGCATCACTTGACACCGTCGCTCGGCGCGTAATAATACGTGCGTTTGCGAACAACGTTTGATGGGGGATGAACCTGCGTGCGCAATCTCAAAATACTGTTTTCCTACCTGGGGGAATACCGTCGCGATGCCATACTCGGCGTGATGTTCGTCTCGGTTGAGACCGCGCTCGAGCTGTTTATCCCGGTCATCATGGCAAACATCATCGATGTGGGCGTGCCCGCGGGTGACGTCAACTACATGCTGTTGCAAGGCGCGTGCATGCTGGTGTGCGCGGCGTTTTCGCTGGTGCTGGGCCTGGGTTATGCCCGTACATCAGCTCGCGTGGCCTCGGGCCTGGGCGCCAACCTGCGCGAGGCCGAGTATCGCAAGATCCAGACGCTCGCCTTTGGCAACCTGGATAACTACGACGCCAGCTCGCTTGTCACCCGCATGACCACCGACATCACCGTCATCCAAAACGCCATCGGCAACGGCTTTCGTCCCATGGTGCGCGGACCGGTGACGCTCATCGTCGGCCTGGTCTATGCCCTGGTGCTGTCGCGCCCGCTCGCCACGGTCTTCGCGATTATCCTGCCCGTGCTGGCGATCGTGCTGGGCGTTATCACCTACCGTGTGAGCCCGCTCTACCGCCAGCTGCAAACCTCGATGGACCACCTCAACGGCGTGGTGCAGGAGGACCTCACCGCCGTGCGCGCCGTCAAGGCGTACGTGCGCGCCGAGCACGAGGAGGCCAAGTTCGATACCGTCAATACCGAGCTCGCGCGCACGGCGACGAAGACTTTCGGCAACGCCGTACTCAACCTGCCGGTGTTTCAGCTGTCGATGTATGTGGCCGCCATCTCGATCCTGTGGATCGGCGGGCGTATGATTATCGCCGGCGAGCTGGGCGTGGGCTCGCTCACGGGCTTTATGAGCTATGTGCTGCTGATCATGAACTCGCTCATGATGATCTCCAACGTGTTTTTGCTGCTCACGCGCGCGCTCGCCAGCGTGGAGCGCATTTCGCGCGTGATTGACGAGCAATCGCTCATCCAGGCGCCCGCGGCAGACGTGGCTGTGCGCGAGGTCGCCGACGGAAGCGTCGAGTTCCGCGACGTGTCGTTTAAGTACCGCGCGGATGCTGCCGAGCACGTGCTCGAGCATATCGGCCTTCGCATCGAGCCGGGCTCCACGGTGGGCGTGCTCGGCGGCACGGGCTCGGGCAAGAGCTCGCTCGTGCAGCTCATCGCGCGCCTGTACGACGCGACCGAGGGCGCCGTGCTCGTGGGTGGGCGTGACGTGCGCGACTACGACCTGGCCGCCCTGCGCGACGCCGTGGGCATTGTGCTGCAAAAAAACGTGCTGTTTACGGGCACCGTGCGCGAGAACCTGCAGTGGGGCGCGCCCGATGCCACCGATGAGGAACTGCTGCGTGCCTGCCGCGCGGCGTGCGTGGACGAGTTCCTGGACCGCATCGGCGGGCTCGACGGCGAGTTGGGCCAGGGCGGTGCCGGTGTTTCGGGCGGGCAGAAGCAACGCCTGTGCATCGCGCGCACGCTGCTCAAGCATCCGCGCGTGCTCATTTTTGACGACTCCACCAGCGCGGTCGATATGGCGACCGACGCCAAGATTCGCGAGCACATCGCGCAGATTCCCGATACGACCGTGATCATCATCGCCCAGCGCATCGCGAGCGTGATGGATGCCGATCGCATTGTGGTGCTGGACGACGGCCGTGTCCATGGCGTGGGCACGCATGAGGAGCTGCTGGCGGGTGACAACATCTACCAGGAGATTTACGCCTCGCAGATGGAGTTCGCGGGGGATACGGGCGACGCCGACGGCGCGGATGATCCGATTTCCTCCGTCGCATGCGGATCACTTCGAGCCACGGAAGGAGGTGAGCGCCATGCCTAAGACATCCGCTCAAGCCCGTCCGGCCAATCTGGGGCAGACGCTCCGCCGCCTGCTCTGCTATATGGGTCACGCCAAGTTCTCGCTGCTCGCGGTGGGCGTGCTCGCCTCCATCGCCGCCATCGCGAGCCTTGCCGGCACCTATATGGTGCGCCCCATCGTCAACGGCCTGTCTACGGGCGGGGAGGAGCTGCTCACCAAGCAGGTTCTCTTTACGGCCGCTATCTACGCCGCGGGCGTGCTCTCGGCCCTGGGCTATTCGCAAATCATGGTGCGCGCAGCCCAGCGTGTTGTGTCCGACATCCGCCGCGACTTGTTCGCGCACATCCAGACGCTGCCGCTCAGCTATTTCGACAGCACGCGCTCGGGCGACATCATGAGCTTCTTCACCAACGACGTCGACACCGTCTCCGAGGCGCTCAACAATAGCTTTGCCAACGTGATTCAGGCGACCATTCAGGTGATCGGCACCACGGCCATGCTCATCATCCTTAACTGGCAACTCACGATTATCACGCTTGTGTGCGACGCGGCCATTGTGCTGTACGCGCGCTACTCGGGTATTCGCTCCAAGCGCTTCTTTGCCGCCCAGCAGGCATCGCTCGGCGACTTGGACGGATATGTCGAGGAGATGGTCTCGGGCCAAAAGGTCATCAAGGTCTTTAACCACGAGCAGGCTAACGTTGCCGGTTTTGACGCGCGCAACCAGGAGCTGCGCCGCACCGGTGGCGCCGCGCAGGCCTACGCCAACTCGATGGTGCCCATGACCGTGGTGATCGGATATGCCAACTACGCGATCGTTGCGGTGGCGGGCGGCATGCTCTGCATCAACGGCCTGGCCGACGTGGGCGCGCTTGCGAGCTACCTGGTCTTTGTACGTCAGGCGGCCATGCCCATCAACCAGTTCACGCAGCTGGGCAACTTCTTGCTCAACGCGCTGGCCGGTGCCGAGCGCCTGTTTGCCGCAATGGACCTTGAGCCCGAGGCGGACGAGGGCTGCGTGGAGCTGGTACAGACGGGAGAGTCCGCATGGGCGTGGAAGATTCCCGAGGGCCGTGGCGTGGGCGCGTACGGGCATCTGCACGACGTGGCCTCGGTCGACGATGCGGGTCGAGCGGTGGCGGCCGACGGCACCGAGCTTGTCACCGGGTTGGTGCCGCTTGCCGGCGATGTGCGCTTCCATGCCGTGGACTTTTCCTACGTGCCGGGCACGCGCGTACTCACGGACCTCAACCTGTTTGCCAAGCCGGGACAGAAGATCGCTTTCGTGGGCTCGACGGGCGCCGGAAAGACGACCATCACCAACCTCATCAACCGCTTCTACGAGGTCGATGACGGCGAGATCACGTACGACGGCATCGACGTCAAGCACATCGCCAAGGCCAGCCTGCGCGGGTCGCTCGGCATTGTGCTGCAGGATACGCACCTGTTTAGCGGCACCATTGCGCAGAACATCCGCTTTGGCAAGCTCGATGCGACCGACGAGGAAGTGCGCGCCGCAGCCGAGGCCGCCTGCGCCGACTCGTTTATCCGCCGCTTGCCGCAGGGTTATGACACCCCGGTCACTGCCGACGGTGCCAATCTGTCGCAGGGCCAGCGCCAGCTGCTCGCCATCGCGCGCGTGGCCGTGGCCGACCCGCCGGTGCTCATCCTGGACGAGGCAACAAGTTCCATCGACACACGCACCGAAAAGCTCATCGAGCGCGGCATGGACCGCATCATGCGCGGGCGCACCACATTTATGATCGCGCACCGCCTGTCCACCGTTCGCGACGCCGACGCAATCATGGTTCTCGAACACGGCCGCATCATCGAACGCGGCACCCACGAGGAGCTCCTGGCCCAGCACGGCGAGTACTGGCAGCTAGCACATGGCTTGAAAGAGCTGGATTAACCCGTTCGATTACGGTGTTTTGGCCCTCCATGCTCCTCACCCCGCCTCAAACCGTCCCAACATTCGACGTTTTTCTCGATTTTGAGAAAAAGCATCGAATGTTGGGACGGTTTTTCTGCCACTCGATCGGGTGGAATCGCCAACTTGCATGCGAAGGTGTGCGAATCCGCGAGCAGGGGAATAAGGTTGGTTATCCGACCCATTGGAGGGCTCATGGACCTGCCGATCGTCCTGTCCCATAAGACTGCCTGGCTGTACCACAACGTGGCGCGCCCGTCCGAGCCGCTTTCGCGAGCAAGCAGTCTATACGATGAGGACTCGATTGCCAACGAGGCGGAGTCGACCGCGGATTTGCCCAAACTGGGGTTAGATGCCAAGGGGCTGAGAATATCTGCGGCGGTCGAGATTGTTGCCGACTATCTGGCCTCACTTGGCATCCCGCATGAGGAGCTCGATCGTATCGACACGCTGGTCAGCTTCGATTTTGAACGCTCTCGGCCGGCTGGCCTTCGACGCCACGTGTTTGGGGCGCCCATACCTTCGGATCATCTTATCGAGGTGACAGAGGGCCTCTTGGTGGTTGACGAGGCCATGTGTTTTGTCCAGGCGGGCTCGTGGATGAGTGAACCCGAGCAGCTGGAATATGGGTATGAAATCTGCGCCCGATACCATTTGAATCATTTGTCGTCAGGCGGTTATATCGAGACGGGGCAGAGGTATACCGTTGCCGACTTGATCGCTTATTGCGATGAGAACCGATCTCGTCAGGGGGCTACACGTGCGGCTGCCGTGCTCAAACGCGTGCACGATGGTGCGCGGTCGCCCATGGAGACGGCCACCGCGATCATGGTCGTCGCGAAGCGTTCCCAAGGCGGGCTAGGGTACACCAGGGTTGAGCTCAACCATCGGGTCGATGTTCCCAACAAGTTCAAATATCTCGCTAAAGCTGGGTATTTCGAGATCGATGTATATGCACCTGCGAGCGGCACGGGGATTGAATACAACGGCTCGGACCATCTCGATAAACAGCGCAGTGCGTCTGACGCGGAGCGTATGACCGTGCTGAGCGCGCTGGGCTTTAGGATGATCGTCCTCACCGGGACCCAGTTTGCCCATCAGCTGCAATTGCACCGGGCGATGAATGCCATTGCGCTCGCTATGGGTCTCAAATGCGACCGAAGCGAGACGTTCCAGAAACGGCAGAATGACCTGCGGGAATTCGTGATTCGACACTGGGACGGCGGCCTTTAGGGGCGGCTAACTCGTCTTTCGAGCCCTGCGGACACCTAAACTGTCCCAACATTCGACGTTTTTTGCCAATATCGGGAAAAGCATCGAATGTTGGGACGGTTTGAATGCTGAGGATGGGCTCGGGAAGCCTTTCTTGCTTGAATGGCCTGTCCTGTCGTACGCGTGTCGACCTAGTTCCTGTGTGCGGTACTATATTCCCTGAAGAATAATGGCCTGCACGAGGGGAGGGTTGCGTGGACGAGCGCACGCAACATGACGGTTTTGGCCGCGATATCAACTACCTGCGCATTGCCATAACCGACAAGTGCAATTTCCGCTGCATCTACTGCATGCCTGCCGACGGCGTGGTGCCCCGCGCGCACGACGAGCTGCTCAGTGCCGAGGAAATCGCCCGCTTTGTGCGCCTGGTGGCGGGGGAGGGCATTCGCCGCGTGCGCCTGACGGGTGGCGAGCCGCTGGTCAGCCGCCGTATCATCCCACTCATTCGTGACATCCGCGCGATTCCGCAGATCGAGGACATCTCGCTTACCACCAATGGCGCTTTGCTGCCCAAGCTGGCACCACAGCTCAAAGATGCCGGCCTTAACCGCGTCAACATCTCGCTCGACACGCTCAACCCTACGCTCTTTGGAAAGATCACGCGTCTGGGTCGACTCGAGCAGACCATGGCCGGCATCGATGCGGCGCTTGCTTGGGGATTCGAGCCGGTTAAGGTCAACTGTGTGGTGGTCCGCCGGCTCAACCAGGACGCGGCGGCTCTCGCGCGGCTGACCGTCGGCCGCCCCATTCACCTGCGCTTTATCGAATACATGCCCATCGGCGACGAGCACACGAGCTCGCATTGCGCTGTGGACCCGCATGCGCCCACGCTCAATCCCGAGCTGTGGGACGCGGGCGACACCGTACCGAGCGACGAGCTGCGGGCACGCATCAATGTCGGCGCCGCTGCGGCTGGCCTGGGCGAGCTTGAGCCGCTCGACATCAACGACGCTCCTGCCGGTGCCGGTCCCGCGCGCTACTGGCGCTTTCCGGGCGCGGCGGGCACGGTCGGTTTTATCAGCGCCATGTCCAACCATTTTTGCGCGAGCTGCAACCGTCTGCGCCTGACGGCTGACGGCAGCGTGCGTCCCTGCCTGTTCAGCGATGCCGAGTATTCGGTGCGCGAGGCGCTACGCCGTGGTGATGATATGCAGGTACTTTCGATTTGGCGCGATGCCGTGGCCCACAAACCGCAGGAACACGCGATAATTGAGGGCACGCAACGATTTATGTCCCAAATCGGAGGATGATCATATGGCCAAGAGCAGGTACGCCGATGCCACCAAGGCCGCTCGCAGGGCCGCGATGTCTGCCAACAAAGCCACGTCTGCCAGCAAAGACGCCGCGACCGCGGCCGTGCAGCCGCCCGCGAGCGACAACGCCGCCGTGTCCGCCCGCGACGCGCGTCGCGACGAGCTGACGCACGTGGACGCCAAGGGCGAGGTGCGCATGGTCGACGTATCCGACAAGGCCGAGACGCACCGCATCGCCATCGCCGAGGGCACCATCCTCATGCATCCCGAGACACAGGCCATGGTACTGCAGGACCGCGCCAAGAAGGGCGATGTGCTCGCCTGTGCGCGCGTGGCGGGCATCATGGCCATCAAGCGTACGAGCGACATCATCCCCATGTGCCATCCGCTGCTCATCACCAAGAGCAAGTGCGATATCGAGCCTATCGCTCCGGCGGGAACGTCTGCCGAGGACGTGCCCGAGGGTTGGGCACCGGCGCGTGCGGACGGACAGGTCGGCTTTCACGTGCTGGTCACGGCCGGCGTGACGGGCAAAACGGGCATTGAGATGGAGGCGCTAACCGGCGCGAGCGCCGCGTGCCTGACCATCTACGACATGTGCAAGGCAGTTGACCGCGGCATGGAGATTGTCGACGTGCGCCTGCTGCACAAGGAGGGTGGCCGCTCGGGCGTGTGGGATCGCGCGGAGCGTCAAGCTGTTGCTGCCGAGGCCGCTGCTGCTGATGGCACCGTGCCTGCGAGCGCGCCCGTCGCAGTTCCCGCACCCGCAGCTCCCACCCCGGCCGTCCCCGCCATCGCGTTTATCGGTTACCAGAACTCGGGCAAGACCACGCTTGTCGAGAAGGTCATCGCCGAGCTTACCCGCCGTGGCCTGCGCGTGGGCTCGCTCAAGCATCACGGGCACCATGGCTTTGATATCGATGTGCCCGCCAAGGACACCTGGCGCCATCACCAGGCAGGCTCCAAGCACGTGGGCCTCATTTGCGCCACGCGCTGGGCGGAGTACGCCGACACGCGCGAGGAGGACGAGATGCCCGCGCGCGAGCTGCTATCGCGCTACAACGACGTCGATGTGGTGATCATCGAGGGCTATAAGACCGAGGGCTTCGACAATATCGTGGTTGCGCGCTCCGGTGTCGACCGCCTGCGCGGCAAGAGTTCGCTTGATCTGGTCGACGGCCGCACGCTGGCCCTTGCCTGCAACGAGGCCCTGGCGCGCCAGGCCTTCGACGCCGGCTTTGCGACCCGAGCCATCAACATCAACGACGCCCGAGCCATCTGCGACCTCATCCAAGACCACCTTTAGGCTTGACGCCGCGCCGGCCCCAGGCACCCCATCTCGCCCCTCAAGCCGTCGCTCGCGTACCAAAGTACGCGTCGCTCCTCTTTCGGGGCGACCTGGGGCACTTGGAACCGGCTCGCTGCGTTGCCATATCATTGGGCCACCACAGGCAGGCACCTTTGTGGTGGTTTTGCTTTGGTAGATGTTTGGGACATGCCTTAAAATCTACCAAGTAGTTCATCCGGGCGAAGACGGAGAGAAGAGGCCCGATGCATCCTTAACGTTGCATACGGAAAGATTGAGTTGATGGTCGGCGGTCAATGCCCGCGGCCCGTATTCGTATGCAACAAGGAGCGCCCATGTCCCCATCTCTAACCTCAAAATCCCAATCTTCGTTGTCTGCTCAGGCTAAGCGCCTGGTGGCAATGCGGTTTCTCATCTACACCGGCTTCCAGACCAGCTACTTTATCGGCGTCATCGGAACGCTCACCTATGCGGACGGCGCTTCGGTCGTCGCGACGTCGCTGGCCGTCCTGTTTATGAACGTCTTCGTAATCCTGGGGTCCTTTGCGGGCGGTGCGGCGCTCGACGCCTGGGGTCCGCGCCGCCATTTTCTGCTGAGCATCGTCGGCACGCTGGCAACGGGTGCGGCAATCATCGCCTTTGGCAGCGCGACCGGAACGGTCCTTGCCGGCGCGGTACTCTTGGGCTTTGTGATGGGGTTTGCCCAGCCCATTGCCACGTCCTATCCAGCGTACCTCACCGACGATCCCGTCGCGCTCAAAGACATCAACTCCGCCATCACCATGTTCTCCAACGTGAGCATTATCGTCGGCCCCACGCTGGGCGGCTTTGTCGCGGCGGCTTCATCGTCGCGTGCGGTGTTTGTGCTTATGATGCTCTTTACCGTGTTGGCACTCATTGCCGGCTGGGGCTTTAAGCCGCAGGCGGGTCGTGTCGCTGGACGGGAGAACGCTGATTCGGTGGAGGAAGGGGAGCGCGCGGGCCAAAGCTCCGACCCCAGCACGTCTGCCCGCGCCACCTTCGCGACCAGCATCAAGACGGTCTTCACCAACAGCGTCCTCGCCCTGCTCTTCTGCATCATCTTCCTCTCGAACTTTGGCTACGGAGCCTTCGATCCGCTGGAGTCGTTCCTCTATCGCGACGTCCTGCACGTCGGCGTCGAATGGATGGGCTGGCTCTCGTCGGCCTGCGGCGTGGGCGCAGTGCTGGGCGCCGTGGTCGCGCTCCGCATGCCGTCACGCCTCGTCAGCCTTAAAACGCTGCTCGTGGCGCTTATGTCCGTAGGCCTGGGAAGCCAGCTTTACGTAGGCACGCCGTACGTGGGCGTGGCCCTCATCGGTCAGATCGCCCTTGGCGTTGCCTGGGGTGTCGTCAATCCGCTCCACAACACCATCGTGCAAACGACGGCGCCGCTCGAGCAGCTCGGCCGCGTTAACTCGGTCATGGGCTTTGGCAACATGTTCGCCGGCGTGGCCCCGCTGGCGATTGCTCCGTGGCTGGCAGCAACATTTGGCGTGCAGCAGACACTCGTAGGCGCTGGCCTGGTCGTAACGGCGGTCCCCGCGGCACTGCTGCTGTTTGGACGCAAGTATTTTGATCGTGCTGCAGAACGGTAAGAAACCACAACATTCGATGAAAATCGCGATTTTGCCGAAAAACGCCGAATGTTGTGATGGATTGTGCTGAGACCCGAGCACCACAAGCCACCACAAAGGGGACAGGCACCTTTGTAGCGGTCGGGCCCCAACGACCCGCGCATTGGTATACCATGTACGCCGCTTGCGAATACATCCAACACCGCCACACTACCCAGAAAGGGCCCCATGGACGCCACATTCAGCCACATCAAAGCCGTGTTCTGCGATATCGACGGCACGCTGCTCACAAGCGAGCACACGGTGTCCCCGCGCACCGTGGCCGCGATCCGCGCCCTGCGCGAGCGCGGCGTGCTCTTTGGCCTGTGCACCGGGCGCGACGCCCACGCGACCGAGGCCATGTATGAGCTCTGGGGCATCAACGGCCTGGTGGACGTGATGGTGGGCTGTGGCGGCGCCGAGGTCATCGACCGCGCGCACGGTATCAACGAGCTGAGCTACCCGCTGCCGGGCGAAACCATCGCGCGCATCTGCAAGCACATGGCGGACCTTCCGGCAACGCCCGTTTGCCCCCGAGACGGCGTGTTCTACGTTCCCGAGAGCAATGCGTGCGTCGAGCACTTGTCGCAGGTCGATGGCGTGCCCTATAAGGTGGTCGACTTTGACGAGTTCCTGCGCGAGCCGCAGCCCAAGGTGATGTTTACCATGGCGCCCGAGGTGATGCCGCAGGTCATCGAGCGCGCATCGACGTTCGTCGACGACACCGTCAAGGCGGCCGCCCTGCAAACCACGCAGCGCCTCTACGAGTTCATGGATCCGCGCGTATCCAAGACGCGCGGCCTTGTGCGCGTGGCGGAGCTCAACGACATGGAGCTCCAGAACATCTGCGTGTTTGGCGACGCGGATAACGACACCTGCATGGTGGCCGACGCCGGCGTGGGCGTGGCCATGGCAAACGGCAGCGAGGCCACCCGCGCCGCCGCCGACTTTGTGACCGCGAGCAACGACGAAGACGGCATCGCGATCTTTATCCAGGAGCATCTGCTTTAGCGATAGGGCAAAAACCACCACAATGGGGACAGGCACCTTTGCGGTGGTCGGGCTTCCAAACCATCACAACATTCAACGAAAATCGCGATTTTGCCGAAAAACGTCAAATGTTGGGACGGTTTTGGTTGTGGGCGGGATGGTTTTCGCCGCAGGTCCGCCGGGTCGCGCCCTGCCGTCCCGCTGCTCTCGTTACGTTTTCGCTGCATTTGGGTAAAGCGCCTGCTCCAAGCCGGCGTTGCCCTGTATACTAGAGCGGTTTAAC
>CAKUFW010000039.1 GCA_934650975.1 uncultured Collinsella sp.
TTTATCCAATACCTGGTCAACGGCCTGTCCATGGGCAGCGTCTACGCCATCATCGCGTTGGGCTACACCATGGTCTATGGTATCGCCAAGATGCTGAACTTCGCTCACGGCGACGTCATCATGGTCGGTGCCTATGTCTCGTTCTGCGCCACGTCGTATCTCGGCCTCCCGGGCTGGGCATCTGTAATTCTCTCTTGTGCGGTCTGCACGGTTCTCGGTGTTCTCATCGAGGGCTTGGCCTATAAGCCGCTGCGCCAAGCAGGCCCGCTGGCCGTTTTGATCACGGCCATCGGCGTGTCCTACTTCCTGCAGAATGCCGCGCAGCTTCTGTGGGGCGCCACGCCCAAGAACTTCACTTCGCTCGTTACCTTTCCGGTGCCGGAGTTCTTGGCCAAGTTCAACGTGAGCGCCGTATCGCTCGTCACCATCGTCGCCTGCCTGGTTATCATGGCCGGCCTGATGTTCTTTACAGGTAAGACCAAGATGGGCAAAGCCATGCGCGCCGTGTCCGAGGACAAGGCCGCCGCTCAGCTCATGGGCATCAACGTCAACCGCACCATCTCGATGACGTTTGCTATCGGCTCCGCCCTTGCCGCCATCGCCGGTGTGCTCCTTTGCTCCTATTCGCCGGTGCTGCAGCCCACGACGGGTGCCATGCCTGGCATCAAGGCCTTCGACGCCGCCGTCTTCGGTGGCATCGGCTCCATCCCCGGCGCCTTTGTCGGTGGCATTCTCATCGGCATCATCGAGGCGATGGCACAGGCCTACATTTCCACGAGCCTTGCCAACTCCATCGTCTTTGGTGTTCTGATCATCGTCCTGCTCGTCAAGCCTGCCGGCCTCTTGGGCAAGTACGTCCCCGAGAAGGTGTAGGTGAGCGTTATGAAGTTCCTTAAAGACAAGCAGACGCGTCACGACTTTGTTACGTACGCCATGTGCCTTGTGGCGTTCGCCATCGTGTTCTTTATGCAGTCGAACCACATGATTCCGCGCATGATCGCCGGTCAGCTGGTTCCCATCACGGCCTACATCGTCATGGCCATCTCGCTTAACCTCGTCGTCGGTATCGCGGGTGACCTGTCGCTGGGCCACGCGGGCTTTATGAGTGTCGGTGCCTACACGGGTATCGTCACCGCGGTCGCCCTCGAGAGCGCCGTTCCCTCCGATCCTGTGCGCCTCATCATCAGCATCGTGGTCGGCGCCATCGCCGCGGCCATCCTGGGTTTCTTGATCGGCATCCCGGTTCTTCGCCTGAGCGGCGACTACCTGGCCATCGTGACCCTGGCTTTTGGCGAGATCATCAAAGAGATCGTCACCTGCCTTATCGTGGGCGTCGACTCCCGCGGCCTGCACGTGATTTTTAACATCACGGGTAACTCAACGATTGACGACCTGCACCTGCTCGAGGACGGAACCGCCATCATCAAGGGCGCCCAGGGCGCCTCGGGCGTGTCGACGTACTCGACCTTCCTCGCCGGTGCCATCCTGGTCATGGTCGCGCTCGTGATCGTGCTCAACCTGGTTCGCAGCCGTACCGGCCGTGCCATTATGGCCGTGCGCGATAACAAGATCGCTGCCGAGTCCGTAGGCATCTCCGTCACCGAGTACCGCATGATCGCCTTCGTGGTTTCCGCTGCCCTCGCCGGTGCTGCCGGAGCCCTCTTCGGCGGCAACTTCTCGCAGCTCTCCGCCACCAAGTTCGACTTCAACACGTCCATCCTCATTCTGGTGTTCGTGGTCCTGGGCGGCCTGGGCAACATGCGCGGCTCCGTTATCGCTGCGGCACTGCTCACGGTGCTTCCCGAGCTGCTCCGTCAGTTCTCGGACTACCGCATGCTCATCTACGCTATCGTGCTGATCCTGGTCATGATCTTTACCAACAACCCACAGCTCAAGGCGTTCTTCGCACGCATTAAGGACCGCTTTGCTTCCAAGAAGGAGGTGGCAGCCGATGCCCAGTAAGTTTGAGTTCAACAAGGGCAAGATGGTCCCGTATCCTTCTGGCGCCATCGTTCCCGACCGCGACCTGGGCGAGCGCCCGGCGCTCGAGTGCATCCACCTGGGTATTGAGTTCGGCGGCCTTAAGGCTGTTGACGACTTTAGCCTGACCATCGGCAAGACCGAGATCGCCGGTCTCATTGGCCCCAACGGCGCCGGTAAGACCACGGTCTTCAACCTGCTCACCAAGGTGTACCAGCCCACGCACGGCACTATCCTGCTCGACGGCGAGGACACCTCGGGCAAGTCGGTCTATCAGGTCAACCGCATGGGCATCGCCCGTACCTTCCAAAACATTCGCCTGTTCAACACCATGACGGTGGAGGACAACGTTAAGGTCGGCCTGCACAACCAAGAACGCTACTCCGGTTTTGAGGGCGTGCTGCGCCTGCCGACGTATTGGAAGCACGAGAAGGCCGCCCACGAGCGCGCCATGGAGCTACTGTCCATCTTTGACATGGAGCACCTGGCAAACGAGCAGGCCGGCTCGCTGCCCTACGGCGCCCAGCGTCGTCTGGAGATCGTCCGCGCCCTTGCGACCAACCCCAAGCTGCTGCTGCTCGACGAGCCTGCCGCCGGTATGAACCCGTCCGAGACCGCGGAGCTCATGGCGAACATCGTTAAGATCCGCGACACCTTCGGCATCGCCATCATGCTCATCGAGCACGACATGTCGCTCGTTATGAACATCTGCGAGGGCATCTGCGTGCTTAACTTTGGTAAGGTCATCGCCAAGGGCACGGCCGAGGAGATTCAGAACAACGACGCCGTTATCGAGGCGTATCTGGGCAAGCAGGATAAGGGGGAGAACTAAATGGCAGAGCCGATGCTTTCCGTCTACAACATCAACGTCTGGTACGGCGCCATCCACGCCATCAAGGACATCTCCTTTAACGTCAACGAGGGCGAGATTGTGGCCCTGATTGGTGCGAACGGTGCCGGCAAGTCCACAACGCTCAAGACTGTCTCGGGCCTGCTGCGCTCCAAGACCGGTTCCATCAAGTTTATGGGCGAGGACATTACCCATGCGCCCGCCGACAAGCTGGTGGGCAAGGGTCTGGCTCAGGTCCCCGAGGGCCGTCGCGCCTTTTTGCAGATGACGGTCGAGGAGAACCTGGAGATGGGCGCCTACACGCAGCCCAAGTCCACGGTTGCTCCGGGCCTTGAGCGCGTCTACGAGCAGTTCCCGCGCCTTAAGGAGCGCCGTCGCCAGGTGGCCGGCACCCTCTCGGGCGGCGAGCAGCAGATGCTCGTTATGGGCCGCGCCCTCATGAGCAACCCCAAGCTGCTCATGCTCGACGAGCCCTCCATGGGCCTGGCGCCGATTCTGATCGAGCAGATCTTCCAGATCGTCGAGGACCTGCACAAGGCCGGCACCACGGTGCTTCTGGTCGAGCAGAACGCGCAGATGGCGCTTTCCATTGCCACACGCGGCTACGTGCTCGAGACCGGCAAGATTACCATGACCGGCACCGGTCAAGGGCTCCTGCACGACGACAACGTCCGCAAAGCTTACCTCGGAGGCTAGATGGTTACGGCGTTTTACCAAACGCCGTAACCAGCCGACGCTGCAAGCCCGCCAGGGCGGCAATCTGCCTTTCAACTTCGGCGGCATGACCAGAAGGTCAATGCCGCCTTGTTTCAAGGCACCTTGCTCGCTCTGGCGGGCTTTCGCTGTCGTTGCCAAAACATCGACGTTGCCGGAGTAGTCGTCGGGGACGTTCTTGAATGACTAGTCGTTTAAGAACGTCCCCAACGACTAGGTCGCCACCCCCTTGCCTCAAAATAGGCCCCGTTCTGGAGTGTTTCGGAACGGGGCCTTGGTGTTTGGGGGACTATTGGGTTTTGTTCGTTAGTCTACCTTTTGCCCGCACGTGGGGCAGAACTGGGCTTCGGGCACGAGTGGGGTTCCGCAGTGACGGCAGAAGCGGGCAGGCTCGGCCGGAGCTGCCGGTGCCGTCGGCATCGCAGGTGCTGCGGGTGGAACGGCGTTCCGCTGGGCGCGCTTCTGACGACGGCGCTGCTTGCACTGAGGCTTGGGCGCTGCGGCTGTCGCACCGCTTGCGGCCTTCGTGCGCTTCTTGCGGATGCAAAGGACAACAATCGCGCCACCGATGATGAGAACGATCGCTATGCCGCCGCCAATAACAAACGGCAGGTGGGTCTGGATAAAGTACAGCACATCCTCGGGCAGCGAGTGGGGGATGTTCGATTTATAAATGTTCACGTGTAGTGTGGCGGGGTCATTCTCGTCGAAATATGTTGCCACAATCTTGCGATCGCCGTTCATGAACGAAAGGTCGCACCAATGAGAGTCAAACTCGCTCTTTGCCCCGGTCTGAGCATCGACTAGACATGCTGAGGACCTGTCGTCGTCTGAGTATTCCCCAAGTAAGACACTGCCATCATGCGAAATATCGCAGACGAAGCCATCGCCAAAGGGGAGGGCAATCGAGCTGATAGTGTTCCCATTTTGCAAATCGATGACGCCGAGGCTCGTATCTTGCTCGTCCAGGTAGTAATCATCGTCATCCTCTTCAGAAAGATCACTTGAGCTATTGCTGACATAAACGGGGTAGTAATCGCATGATCCGTGATCATATGGAGAAAAAGCGTGATCCTCATCATCGGATATGGTGCTCAGGTTGGCGTCGCGGTCGGCTTTAATCAAAAAAGACTCACCTTGAAGAATAAAGCCTTCTGAGTTCGGGAGTGGGGTTGTTGAGCTTATTTCGATGCTGTCTGTTACCTTATTTACATGAGTAGTGTTTGATTTGGTCGAGCCGGTTTTTGTGTCGAACACTTTCAGAGTGACGGTGGATTTATCCGCGTTGGTCGTCACGACGTAAAAACAGTCTCCATCTTTCGAAAGCATTATCCGCGACCAATCGCTTTCTTTGGGGTAGCCCTGCATCTTGTTATCAGTCTTAAGATCATAAAGTGCATACGAATAGTTATCATCGGAATCGTGCTGTATAACACATGCTGTTTCTCCGTTTTCGCTAATCAGAGCAAAGTCCTGAGTGTATCGTCCTGGTTCAAGCGAATGGACTGAACGACTTTGCTTTACAGGAGAGAAGATGACCAAGTCGGAGCCTTCTATCCAAGACAGCTGGCCATTCCACGACACTCTCGTCGAATCGAGGCTTTTCTTTGGGACGTCAACGGGAGTTGTGCTGCCGTCGTCCAAATTGATGAGGGATATTTTCAGGTTGTTTTCGTCATCGCCGTCAAACAGGTATTGATACCCTGAGTCTAAATCATAGTTGCTGATAAACGAGTTGTCGCCGCTGGTCTTAAAGCTATAAGACTTCTCAAGTTCAGGCGTTGGTACGCTGCCGCCGGCTAGTGCTGCGGGAGGGGCTGCGAGCGGAGACAGGGCCGCGATCAGGCCGATGGCGACCGCTGCGATCCTTCCGCTCTTTTGGATGCTCTTAAACATGGCAATCCTTTCCTCTAAATATGAATGTCGATACTGCCATGGTTAATCGGGATTCGAAAATCTTGTTGCGCAACATTCATCATCGGCAACATTTTTCGGCCAGCTGCGCCGTCTCCAACGAATCATTCTAAGTTGCGGTGAAATAGGGACTAAATGGGGGGCTCTAGGCGCCAAAGCAGTCCCTATTCCACCGCAACTTCATGGGGATGTGTGACAATGCCCGTCGGAAAACATCTGCTGTCTTTGGGGGTCTCTCTATGCTGTACGAGTTTTGTGCCGAGAACTTTGAGCGGGTGCCGGCGGCCATCGAGGCCGGTGCGGGGCGCATTGAGCTGTGCGACAACCTCGCCGTCGGTGGTACTACGCCTTCTGCCGGCGTCATCAGCGCTGCGGTCAACTATGCTCACGAGCATGACGCGCGAGTGATGTGCATGATTCGCCCGCGTGGCGGCGACTTTCATTACAGCCAGGACGAGCTGCGCATGATGGAGATGGACCTGGGCCTTGCCGTGAGTGCCGGCGTTGACGGCCTAGTCTTTGGATGCTGCAAGCCCTGTGCCGGCGGCTGGACGCTCGACGAGCTCACCCTCGGCGCCCTCGTTATGGCTACGGGCTGCGCGACCGAGGAGTGCAAGCGCGAATCCCTTGGCATCACCTTCCACATGGCATTTGACCAGCTCTCGCCCGAGGCTCAGCTCGATGCGATTGATACACTTGCCGACTGCGGCGTTACGCGCATCCTCACGCATGGCGGCGCGGCAGGTACGTCGATCGAGGATAATTTCGATCACCTGGCTCGTTTAATCGAGTATGCGGGCGATCGTATGACCATCCTTCCCGGCGGCGGCATCACTACGGCAAATCGCGACGCGGTCGCGGCGGCGCTCGGCGTCTCCGAGCTCCATGGCACCAAGATCGTGCCACTGGAGGTATAACCCGTGGCGCTCGTATTTGACGTTCAGCAGGCGAGCGGCAAGCCCGACGATAATCGTCGCCCTGGCACCGCGTGCCCCTTTTGCGACACGGAGGGGCTTGCCAACATCATCGAGCGCGATGGTGACTGCATCTGGCTCGAGAATAAGTTCAAGACCTTGCGGGCCACCCGTCAGACCGTATTGATCGAGTCGGCCAATCACGACGCCGACCTGGTGACCTATGAACCGGATGAGCTGCATCATGTGATGCGGTTTGCCCTGGGCTGTTGGCAGCAGATGATCGATTCCCAACAGTACCTCAGCGTGCTTATGTACAAGAACAAAGGCCCGCTTTCGGGCGGCAGCCTCGTCCATCCACACATGCAGATTGTGGGCTTGGAACAGGAGGACGGCTATGCGGCGCTGACCTCAGCCAACTTTGAAGGCATCGATGTCTGGCAGCAGGGGAGAATCTCGGCCAACATCTCAACCGAGCCGATCATGGGATTCTTTGAGGTCAACGTCTCGGCTCCACAGGGAATCGCCGCCAGCGACGACGCCCGCGACCAAGCCGAAGCAGACCTGTTTGCCGATGCGATTCAGGTGGCCCTGCGCTATATCCTGCACGAGCACCACGGCGGCCGCGCGGAGTCGTACAACTTGTTCTTCTACCACATGGACGGCCGGACCATTGCCAAGGCGCTGCCACGTTGGGTGGTTTCGCCCTACTTTGTGGGCTATCGTTTGGCCCAGGTCAATGCCGAGACCACACTCGATATCGATGCTGAGCGCCTACGCGCGCATCTGGAAACGCTCGCATAGCAAGGCGAACGCCTGCGAAAGTGTGTGCTGCCTAGCGTGCCATTGCGTCGCGGCCGGCCTCGACGCGTTTACGCTGTTTGGCGCGCTCCTCGCCGGTCAGGCGCTCAAAGAGATGTCCGATAATCGAGGCCAGCACCTGCTGGAACAGCGTGCCGCACATGACGGGGAACACGACCTCGCCGGGAAAATACTGCGTGGCGATGACGGCGCCCGAGGAGATATTGCGCATGCCACAGGTAAAGCACATAGTGGTCGTCTCGCTATACGGCAGGTGCAGGGCGCGTGCGACCAGAATGCCGATGATAAAGCCGCTGATGGCGAACACCAGGATAAAGAGGGCGACTTCCAAGCGCTCAACATTCATGTGCAGCACGTACTCGCTCATGGCGGTGGAGTTGGACGCGATGACGCCCATCATCATGAACTTGCAGGCGGGCGAGAGCGCGGGGGAGAGCTTCTCGTGGCCCCAGCCGCGCGTGAGCTCGTTGATGACGATACCGAGCACAGCGGGGATGGCGATCATAAAAGCCATGTTCCGCATCATGCTCGGCACATCGATTGAGACGGTGGCGCCCAGCAGGAGCTTGAGCGTAAGCGGAATCGTCACGGGCGAGATGACCGAGGACGTTAGGATAATGGTGAGCGCGAGCGGGCCGTTGCCGCCGAACATGCTGATCCACATAAAAGCGGTGACGGCTACGGGCACGCTGTACTCGAGCACGATGCCGCAGACGAGGTTAGGGTTGGAGCCAAAGAACAGCGAACCCATGGCATACGCCGCGATGGGGATGAGCGCAGCCGAGACAAATAACGCCAAAATCAAATGCAGGGGACGGCGGAACACCTCGGCCACCTGGTGAAAGGTGTTGCTGAGCGCACCTTGGAACGTCATAAAAGCAAACAGGGCGGGAACGATGGGCTTGAGCACGCCGATCTGCTGGGGAAAGAGCACACCGAGCGCCACGCAAATTGGGACGATGACCTGCATGTGCCCCGCGAGGAACTTACCCAGTCCAACCCATTGCTTCATATATCCCTGCGACTCCCTTTGCCCATAAATGCATATGAATGGATATGCTAGACGCTTGCATACGTTCGTGCGGCAGAAACGCTCGATTATTTCGAGGATTTTACCGCCTTCGTTTGCCGAAACCGGGGCGTACCGCGGCGTTTTGCGTCCGTGCTGCACGGTATAATAAATCCGTTCAACAGATCTGCCTGCCGAAGCGGGCATACACAGAGGACTCATCGCTATGAACCGTGAGAGGTATCGCGGCGACCTGCCCCTATCGGGGGTGGGCGCCTATGTCATCGCTTAAGACGACGCATCGCTGGGCGGTCGCCCAGCAAAATCCCGAGCTCGAAAAAGAGCTTTCGGCTGGCCTGGGCATTCCCGGGCTGGTGGCGCGCATTATGGTTGCGCACGGCATTACATCCATCGAAGAAGGCCAGCTGTTTTTGACGCCTTCGCTCGATCGCGACTGGGCCGACCCACTCATTATTCCGGGTATGTCGGTCGTTGCCGACCGCGTCGAGCGTGCCATTCGCAATCACGAGCACATCGCGGTCTTTGGCGATTTTGATGTTGACGGTATTACGTCGACCTGCCTGTTGACCGAGGCGCTGCGCACGTTTGGCGCCGATGTCACGCCGTTTATTCCGCACCGCTTTGACGAGGGTTACGGCCTGTCGCGTGCGGCGCTCGACCGCGTGAATGAGCTCGCTCATCCCCAACTAATCGTGACCGTCGACAACGGCATTGCCGCCAAGGAGGAGGTCTCCTATCTGGAGAGCCTGGGGATCGATTTGGTGGTCACGGACCATCACGAGCCCTCCGACCAGGTGCCGCAGGGCGTGCCCCTGACCGACCCTAAGCTCGAGGACGAGGGCCCCTCGCGTGAGCTTGCCGGTGCTGGCGTGGCACTCAAGCTGGTGCAGGTTCTGGGCGAGCGTCTGGGTAAGCCGTCGTATTGGCGTTCGCTGATCGAGGTTGCGGCGCTGGGCACCGTGTCCGACATGATGCCTCTGACGCCCGAGAACCGCGCGCTGGTTGCCGAGGGCATTCAGCAGATGCGCGTGACCGCCCGTCCCGGCTATATCGCGCTTGCCGCGCTCGCCAAGGCCGACCTTTCCAGCATTACGGCCGATGGTCTGTCGTTTTCGCTCATTCCCCGCCTGAACGCCGCCGGTCGTATGGCCGATCCTAAGCTGGCGCTCGACCTGCTGCTTGCCCGCGATCCTATCGAGGCAAGCGCACTGGCGGCCGAGCTCGAGGAGATCAATCGCCAGCGTCGCGAGATTGAGGCGGAGCTCACGCGCGATGCCATGGCAAAGGTCGAGGAGACCTACGATGGTGGCCGCGCAATCGTCGTGGGCGGTGAGGGCTGGCACGAGGGCGTCAAGGGCATCGTGGCGAGCCGTCTGACCAACCGCTATCACGTGCCGGCGCTGCTGTTCTCGATCGAGGGCGGTATCGCGCGCGGTTCGGGTCGCTCGGTGGGCAAGGTCAACCTGTTCGACGCCGTCGAACGCTGCTCCGACCTGCTGATTCGCCGCGGCGGGCATGCGGGCGCGGTGGGCGTGACTATCGAGGCGTCTAAGCTCGATGAGTTCCGCCGCCGTCTTTCCGCCGTGCTGTCCGAGCTTCCCGCCGAGGACTTTGAGGACACCGACGAGGTCGCCGCCACGGTCGACCTTTCCGAACTGAACATCGAGACCATCGAGCAGATTTCTCGCCTTGAGCCGTTTGGTCAGGGCAACAAGGTGCCGCTGTTGGCCGCCGAGGGCGTGACGATGTGCGACCGCGCCGTGGTGGGCAAAACCGGCGAGCACATGCGCTTTGTGGCGACAGATGGTGCTGCGAGCGTGCCGGCCATCATGTTCCGCGTACCGCAGATCGATAAGCTCGTCAATTGCGATAGCGCGGTCGACTTGGTGTTCGAGGCTGTGGCCGAGCATTGGCAGGGCCGCGTAAAGCCCAAGCTCATGATCAAGGATGTCCTAGTCCGCAATACCACGGCGCCCAGCGTTGATGACCCGGCATGCGAGCTTCGCCGTGGCGTGGAGCCTGCGGACGCCGGTCTTCGCCTGGAGTCTCGCAAGCGCCAGACGCTCGCCCAGCTTTCCTATACCGAGCTCACGCGCTCGCTCATCCACAGCTTCATTGGCTCGAACCAGCCGCACCGCGCACAGGTCGAGGCGCTCGATGCCCTGGCCGATCACCAAAGTGTTCTTGCCGTCATGGGAACGGGACGCGGCAAGTCCCTCATCTTCCATGTGCATGCCGCACGCGAGGCGGTCCTTCGCGGGCGTGCGAGCATCTTTGTCTATCCGCTGCGTGCGCTCGTTGCCGACCAGGCCTATCACCTCTCGTCGACGATGGCCGCGCTCGGCATTGGCGTAGGCGTGCTGACCGGCGAGACTGTGGAGGCGGCGCGCGATGACGTGTTTGCCGGCTTGGCTTCGGGCCGCACCGGCATCGTGCTCACGACGCCCGAGTTCCTGTCCATTCACCGCGACCGCTTTGCGCGTTCGGGGCGCATCGGTTTTGTCGTTGTCGATGAGGCGCATCATGCCGGTCTTGCCAAGGGCGGCGACCGCAGCGCCTATCTCGACATGCCCGATATCCTCAAGGCCCTGGGCGACCCGGTCGTTATGGCCGCGACGGCCACCGCGACGGCTCCGGTCGTGGCCGAGCTTGCCCGCGTGCTGCCGATCACCCACACAGTGGTCGACGAGACCGTGCGCGAGAACCTGCAGCTCGAGGACGATCGCGATCTTGCGAGCCGCGAGAGCCGACTGGTGTCCATTGTGGCGACGGGGGAGAAGACCGTCATCTACGTCAACTCGCGTGACCAGTCCGTGGCGCTTGCCAAGACGCTGCGTAAGCGCGTGCCCGATTGCGCGACCCGCATTGCGTTCTATAACGCCGGACTTGCGCGCTCCGATCGCCGCCGTGTGGAGGAGGCATTCCGAGACGGAAGCCTTAGCTGCATCGTTTCGACCTCTGCCTTTGGCGAGGGCGTCAACCTGCCCGATATCCGCCATGTCGTGCTCTACCACATGCCCTTTGGCGCCATCGAGTTCAACCAGATGAGCGGGCGTGCCGGTCGCGACGGTCAGCCCGCCGTGATTCACCTGCTCTATTCGTCGCGCGACGCCCGCATTAACGAGCGCCTGCTCGATTGTTACGCGCCCGAGCGCGACGAGCTC
The DNA here is from genome assembly GCA_934650975.1 of uncultured Collinsella sp. GTDB lineage: Bacteria > Actinomycetota > Coriobacteriia > Coriobacteriales > Coriobacteriaceae > Collinsella. The sequence goes on from CAKUFW010000039.1 coordinate 11,389, forward strand.
GTCACGCTCTATCGCGCACTGCAGACGATGTGGCGCTCCAACCGCGGCAAGACCGGAGACGATTCGTTTAGCGCGAGCGATATCGATATCGCGCAGATGTGCCTTGCTATCGATGCCCGCACACCGGTCGATGAGCGCTCGGTGGAAAGCGGCCTGGGAATCTTCGAAGAACTTGGTTTCTGCCGCGTTTCGGGGTTTGACGACACGCGCCGCATCGCGATGGCCGAAAACCCCGGCCGCGTGCAATTGAGCAGGTCAATCCGCTATTTGGAGGGCCTGCGCTCGCGCATGGAGTTCTCGGCTTTCCGGAGCTGGGCGCTCGATTCGTGCGCTTCTGATATGCTAGCCAAAGTTAACCGCCCGATCGTACCGCGGGCCTAGGGGAAGGGGACCTCGATGGATGCCGCAGCCCGTACCGCCCATGATTCCACCCTCCAGCCGTTCTCGGAGATGGAGCACTATAAGCATGCCGATGAGCTGCCGCCCGAGATTATGGCGGACAGCTACGACAAGCTGGAGCGCCTGTGCCTCAAATATATGAATGAGGACGACTTTTCTAAGGTGGAGCAGGCCTATTGCTTTGCTGCCGAGAAGCACTGCAACCAAAAGCGCCGCTCGGGTGAGATGTACATCAACCATCCCGTCGAGGTGGCCATCATTTTGGCCGATCTCAAGATGGACTGCGATGTGGTGTGCGCCGCGCTGCTGCACGATACCGTCGAGGATACCGAGACCTCGCTTGCCGATGTTTCCGGCCTGTTTGGCGATACGGTGGCCGAGCTCGTCGATGGCGTGACCAAGCTCACCAACATCGAAGTCGACAGTATGGACGAGAAACAGGCGCTCACGCTGCGAAAGATGTTCCTCGCCATGTCCAAGGACATCCGCGTCATCATCGTTAAGCTTGCCGACCGTCTGCACAACATGCGCACCCTTGCAGCCCTGCGTGAGGACCGTCGCCTGTTTAAGGCTCGCGAGACCATGGACGTGTATGCGCCCCTGGCCGACCGTCTGGGCATGAGTTCCATTAAGTGGGAGCTCGAGGACCTGTCCTTCTTCTATCTGGAGCCCGACGCCTATCAGCGCATCGCGCGCATGGTGGCGGAGTCACGCGAGGTTCGCGAGCGCTATCTGGCCGAGACCATCAAGACGCTCACCGACGAGCTCAACCGTATTGGTCTTGAGGGCTTCCAGATCAACGGTCGTTCCAAGCACTATTGGTCCATCTACCAAAAGATGAAGTGCAAGGGCAAGGAGTTCTCCGAGATCTACGACCTGGTGGCGCTGCGCGTTATTACCCATTCGGTGCGCGATTGCTACTCCACGCTCGGTGCGGTGCATACGCTGTGGCACCCCATGCCCGGGCGCTTTAAAGACTATATCGCCATGCCCAAGGTCAATAACTACCAGTCGCTCCACACGACGGTTATCGGCCCCACGGCCCGCCCGCTCGAGATTCAGATTCGAACCTACGAGATGCATGAGCAGGCCGAGTACGGCATTGCCGCCCACTGGCTGTATAAGAAATCGGGCGGATCGTCTGCTTCCAAGACCAATGATGCCCAGCGTCTGGACGACCAGATTAACTGGCTCAAACATTCGCTTGATTGGGCTGCGTCTGATGAGATCACCGACGCCAAGGAATACCTGCATTCGCTGAAGGTCGACCTCTTCGATCAAGAGATCTTCGTCTTTACGCCCAAGGGCGAGGTCATGGCGCTTCGTGCCGGCTCCACGCCGCTCGACTTTGCCTACGCCGTTCACACCGAGGTGGGAAACCACTGCGTCGGCGCTAAGATCAACGGTGCGGTGGCCCCGCTCACACACGAGATCAAGACGGGCGACCGCGTTGAAATCCTGACCAACAAGAGTTCCAAGCCGTCGCGTGATTGGCTCAAGATCGTTAAGACCCCTTCGGCCAAGTCCAAGATCCGCCGCTATTTTGCCGCCGCGACCAAAGACGATGACGCTGCTGCCGGCCGCGATATACTGGCCAAGGACCTGCGCAAGCGCGGGTATGGCATCTCTACGCCGCGATCAACGCGTGCGCTCAACGCCGTGGCGGAGCAGCTGAACTTTAAGCAGCTCGAGGACCTGTTTGCGGCCGTCGGTGCCGGCAAGGTCGCCCCGCGTGCCGTGGGCAACAAGGTCGAGCAGATCTTGGATCCCAAGCCCGAGGAGCAGCTCACCAAGGCCGAGGCCATCGCCGAGGTCGTGAAGCAGCCTGCCCGCGGCTCCAACCGCAAGCCGCAAAAGCGCGGCAAGAGCGCGAGCAACGGCATCATCGTCAAGGGCGAGAGCAACAGCGGCCTGCTGGTGCGTTTGGCGCATTGCTGCAATCCCGTGACGGGTGACGATATCGTCGGCTTCATCACGCGCGGTCGCGGTGTTTCGGTGCACCGTGCCAACTGTCCCAACGTCAAGGGCCTTATGGAGCATCCCGAGCGCATGATCGACGTGGAGTGGGACGGCGCCGCCGACACCCTCTTCCAGGTCGAGATCGTGGTCGAGTGCCTGGATCGCATGGGCCTGCTCAAGGATGTCACCATCGCCATTGGCGATGCGGGCGGCAATATCCTTTCTGCCGCCACCTCGACCAACCGCGAGGGTATTGCAACCCTGCGCTTTATGGTCGAGATTTCGGACGCGAGTGGTCTGGATCCGCTGCTGGCCTCTATCAGCAGCGTCGACTCGGTCTACGACGCGCGCCGCCTGATGCCCGGCGAGGGCGGAGCCCAGCTTAAGCGCCGCGTTTAGTCGCGACGAACGTGCCACATTATCGATATTCGCTACACTCGAGGCATCGTTTGATGCCTCGAGTTCTATAGAGAGGAGAGGGACATGAGTGCTGTGCCCTTGGATTTAACTCCCAAGGGATCGGTCGAGATTGAGACGCTTGTAAACGGTCCCATTCAGACCAATAGCTATGCTGTTATTTCGGATAATGAGTGCGTGATTATCGACCCCGCATGGGAAGGCGAGCGTCTGGTGGAGCATATTCGAGCCGAACACCCTGATGCGCATGTGCTCGGCGCCGTCTGCACGCACGGTCATGCCGATCATGTTGGCGGTGTAGCTGGAGTTCGGGCCGCCGTTGGCGCCGACGCCCTGTACGAGTTATGCGGCAAGGACGCAGCGGTGCCGCATGCGAACATCGAGGAGCAGCGAGCTATGTGGGGCATTGAGACGCCCGACCCCGGGGAGCCGACGCGCCTGCTCGCCGAGGGCGATGCTATCGAGGTGGGCGATATCTGCCTGCAGGTGATCGAGACGCCAGGGCATACGCCGGGCGGGATTGTCTTGTTTGCTGCCACCGAGCAGGGGAACATTGCCTTTGTGGGCGACACCCTGTTTCCGGGTGGGCACGGCCGCACCGATCTTTCTGGAGGAGATGGGGCGGCTATTCTGCGCTCGCTCTCCAAGCTCGCCCGGCTTCTTCCGCCCGATACCGTTTGCCTAACCGGCCATGGCGATTCGACCACCATGGCACGCGAGCTCATGCAGAACCCTTTCATGCAGATGTAGCTTAATAGTCGGCTTCTGAAGCACGAGAAGCGTCCAAACGTCAAGCTATTTTTCCCCAACGGGTCGATTCCGTAGGGCAAACGGTCAAAAAAGTCTGTTTGGACGATATTCGTGAACAAACGAACGTTTATGCTCGGGTGCGCCGTGGTAAAATCTCAGGCGTTATCGGAGCAACCTTACAGGAGGTTTCTTTTATGCTCGTCAACGCAGCAGACATGCTCAAGAAGGCTGAGGCCGGCAAGTACGGTCTCGGTGCCTTCAACACCAACAACCTCGAGTGGACCCTGGCTATTCTCCAGGCCGCCGAGGAGGCCAAGTCTCCGCTGATCCTTCAGTGCACCGCTGGTGCCGCTAAGTGGATGGGCGGTTTCAAGGTCTGCGCCGACATGGTCAAGGCTGCCGTCGAGGCCACGGGCGTTACCGTTCCCGTCGCCCTTCACCTCGATCATGGTTCTTACGAGGACTGCTTCAAGTGCATCGAGGCCGGCTTCACGTCCATCATGTATGACGGCTCTCACGAGGAGACCTTCCAGCTTAACCTCGACCGCACCAAGGAGCTCGTTGAGCTTGCCCACTCCAAGGGCATGTCCATTGAGGCCGAGGTCGGCGGCATCGGCGGCACCGAGGACGGCGTGACCTCCAGCGGCGAGCTCGCTGATCCTGCTGAGTGCAAGCAGATCGCTGACCTGGGCGTCGACTTCCTCGCCTGCGGCATCGGCAACATCCACGGCGTGTACCCCGCCGACTGGGCTGGCCTTTCCTTCGAGCGTCTGGGCGAGATTAAGGCCCAGACCGGCGACCTGCCCCTCGTCCTGCACGGTGGCACCGGCATCCCCGAGGATCAGATCAAGAAGGCCATTTCCCTGGGCATCTCCAAGATCAACGTCAACACCGACCTGCAGCTCGTCTTCGCCAAGGGCGTCCGCGAGTACATCGAGGCTGGCAAGGATCAGCAGGGCAAGGGCTTTGACCCCCGCAAGCTCCTCAAGCCTGGTCGCGACAACATCGTTGCCCGCACCAAGGAGCTCATGGAGGAGTTTGGCTCCGTCAACAAGGCGTAAGCGTCGCTAAACTTCCCGCCGGAAGCCCCGTCCCCCTACACTGTTTCCTCTGCGCTCACCTGGCTTCGCCAGAAGTCGCGCCGAGGAAACAGCTCCGGGGGACGGGGCTTCCTTCGTTTTCCGCCGCAGGGTTACGAGTCTGAATAAAAATGGCTCCAGGCATTGCCAGAAGTCGCGCGACGGAATCGGCTCCGGGGAAAAGGGGCCTCCTTTGTTAACTCGTTACAGAGTTACGAGGCTGAATTCTTTTTTATAGGTACCGTTTATCGGTGTTGAGGGCTCCTTTATTGGGGCTTTCTTTTTATCTCGCTACAATGTGCTTCAAGCGTTCTAGTGACTTGGAGTTTGGTATGGCTGTTATTGATGTGTTGCCTTCGGACGGGAAGGTTGTTGACGAGGGGCCTGTTGGGTGCTCTGTTGATGTTTGCTGTGATGATTTTCGCCATCTCGATATTGGGCTACCGCCTGAGATTCTTCGTCTCAAGGATGCTGGGTATCTGAAGCAGGCTGTTGAAGCTTGTGATTGCCTCTTGGAGCAGAATCCCGATCCTTCTCTGGCTGCTTGCGTTCGTGCCGAGCGGTACCGCATGCTTGAGACGCCGCTTCATTTTTCGGTGTCGCGCAATCAGGCTATTGCGATGATTCGCGAGGAGTGGCCTGAGTTTACCGAAGAGCAGTTTGATGATCTGATTAATCGTAAGCGTATTGACTGGCGCTTCATCGATGGCGAGCTGTTTGTTCTCGACAACTTCCTCGATTCCCTTCGCGTGTATCCCAAAGAGGTTCCCGGAATGCGTCCCGATTCTACGGATGGCATTGCGCTGCGCAACCAAATGCTCAAGGAGATGGAGTCGCAAAACGGGCTGACTCGTGTCATCACGCTTAAGGCGTCGGTATCTGTCCCTGGGGCTTTGGAGGGGGAGACCGTTCGCGCTTGGCTTCCCGTCGCGGCTGCCTGCCGCCAACAGTCTCAGGTCGAGATTCTCGATATGACGTCGGAGGGCACCGTTGCTTCTGAAGACGTTTCGGCTCGTACTGCCTCGTGGACATCTTCGACTGAGCGTTCATTCTCGGTGACCTATCGCTATCACATCGATGCCGCCTATTGCGACGTCTATGGGGGTACGCTTCCGTCTCATCCGTGCATGGACACGCCGCTGCCCGAGGATACTTCCGAGGACCGTCCGCACATTGCGTTTACGCCGTATCTGCAGCAGCTGACGGAGCGTGTCATTGACGGGCTCGAGGACCCGCTCGATCGTGCCCGTGCTATCTACGATTACCTGACGCAGCATATCGACTATCGCTATCAGCCGCCGTATCTGCTTTTGGGCTCTATTGCCGATGACTGTGCACATTCGCTCCGCGGCGATTGCGGCGTTATGGCGCTCACGTTTATCACCATGTGCCGCATTGCGGGCGTTCCTGCCCGTTGGCAGAGCGGCCTGTATGTTGCGCCCGATTCGGTGGGGCCGCACGACTGGGCTGAGTTCTATACGCCACAGACCGGTTGGCTTAACGCCGACGTATCGTTTGGTTCCTCGGCACGCAGGATGGGGGAGGAGTGGCGTCGTCGTCACTACTTTGGCAATCTCGACCCGTGGCGTATGGTGGCCAACAATCAATTCCAGGCTGAGTTTGTGCCTGCTTTCGATGGCATGCGCGAGGATCCCTATGACAACCAGATGGGTGAAGCCTCGGTTAACGGACGCGGGTGCCGCTGGCGCGAGATGCTCCGCTCGGTCGAACTCATCGAAATGCTCGAAGTTCCATTTTCGGACTAATCAACAGAAAGCTGTGATAAACTAACTCACGCATTACGTGCCCGAGTGGCGGAATTGGCAGACGCAGTGGACTCAAAATCCACCG
>CAKUFW010000040.1 GCA_934650975.1 uncultured Collinsella sp.
AACCCCGAGGCCAACGTTATCGAGTTCTGCCTGGAGCAGTATCCCGACCTGCCCAACGTCACGGTCTACGACACCGCCTTCCACTTCAACATGCCCGAGGTCGCCAAGACCTACGCCCTGCCCAAGGACGTCTGCGACAAGCTGCACATCCGTAAGTACGGCGCTCACGGCACCAGCTACCGCTACATCTCCAAGAAGGTTGCCGAGATGACCAACGGCGAGGCTCGCAAGGTCGTTGTGTGCCACATTGGCTCCGGCGCTTCCCTGTGCGCTATCGAGGACGGCAAGTGCATGGACACCACCATGGGCCTCACCCCGCTCGACGGCGTCATGATGGGCACCCGCTGTGGCTCCATCGACCCGGCTACCGTGTGCTACCTGCAGCGCGAGGGCGGCTACACCTTCGACGAGGTTGACGAGATGATGAACAAGAAGTCCGGCCTCATGGCTGTGACCGGTGGCAAGACCAACGACTGCCGCAACGTCGAGGAGCTCGCCGCTGCTGGCGATCCTGAGGCTCAGCTCGCCTTCGATATGTTCGTCTACAAGATTGCCGCCAAGGCCGCCGAGATGGCAACCTCCATGTGCGGCATGGACACGCTCGTCTTTACCGCCGGCATCGGCGAGCACGCTCCGGCCGTCCGCGCCGGTGTGGCCGACCGTCTGGCCTTTATGGGCGTCAAGATGGATCACGCTCGCAACGCCCTGCGTGGCGATGGCGCCTGGTGCCTGTCCGCCAAGGATTCCAAGGTCAAGATCTTCGTCATCCCCACGGACGAGGAGTTCATGATCGCTTCCGACGTCGAGCGCATCGTCAACGGCAAGTAATTGATGCAAGGGGAGGGGACTGGATGGCCTTGTGCCGTTCAGCCCCCTTTTATGCGCTTTGAGCGAAGAGTTTAATAGATATTTATTGAATTCTGATAACTTCTTATTAAGGATACGGCCGCCTTATGGGTTTGCCGACCGTACTGTAATCACGAAGGAGTCTCATGAACGTACTTGTTGTCAACGCCGGCAGCTCGAGCCTTAAATATCAGCTTTTGGACACCGATACCCGCGAGGTTTTTGCTAAGGGTAACTGTGAGCGCATTGGCTCGGAGATGGGCATCTTTGGCCACTCCGAGAACGGTGGCGCCAAGCAGACCGAGGAGATTCCTTTCCCCGACCATCGCTCGGCTATCGCACGCGTGCTCGAGGAACTCGAGAAGACTGACTTTACGATCGACGGCATCGGCCACCGCATCGTTCAGGGTGGCTGGTACTTCGATGATTCCGCGGTCGTCGACGATGAGGTTATGGCCAAGATTCTTGAGGTGGCACCGCTCGCCCCGCTGCACAACTACGGCGAGGCCGCAGCAATTGAGTATTGCCGCGAGAAGTATCCGGAGCTGCCCAACGTGGCCGTTTTCGACACGTCGTTCCATATGACGATGCCCGAGGTCGCCTACACCTACGCCCTGCCCAAGGACGTGTGCGACAAGTACCACGTGCGCAAGTACGGCGCCCACGGCACGAGCCACCGTTACGAGTGGATGATGGCCAAGGAGATCTTGGGTAATCGCTGCCACCGTTTGCTGTCGTGCCATCTGGGCAACGGCGCTTCGCTCGCCGCTATCGAGGACGGCGTATGCCGCGATACCACGATGGGCCTCACGCCGCTCGACGGCCTGATGATGGGTACCCGTTGCGGTTCCATCGACCCGGCCACCGTGTGTTACTTGCAGCGCGAGGGCGGCTACAGCTACCAGGAAGTCGACGACATGATGAACAAGCAGTCCGGTCTGCTTGCCATCTCGGGCATCTCCAACGACGCCCGCGACATCCGTACGCGCGCCTCCGAGGGCGACGAGCGCTGCCTGCTCGCCTTCGACATGTTCGCCTACAAGGCCATGCAGCAGGCCGGCTCCATGATTGCCTCCATGGCGGGCGTGGATACCATCACCTTTACCGCCGGCATCGGCGAGAACGACTGGTCGATCCGTAAGGCCTTCTGCGACTGCTTTGAGTGGCTGGGCGTTCGCATCGACAACAACAAGAACCGCGAGGCCGTGGGCAACGGTCCACAGGTCATCAGCGCCGCCGGCTCCACCGTCACAGTTATGGTCATCCCCACCGACGAGGAATACATGATCGCCCACGACGTCGAGCGCCTGACCAAGAACAACTAGCGCGCCTGTTTGCAATTGAACGAAAGGCCTCTAGAGCAATAGCTACGGAGGCCTTTTTGCTAGTAGGCGGAAATACCAGTCCCAAAGTGATCATTGCCAGCAACGCCTGCGCTCTCAACAACGGCACCCAGCCATTCAGATTCTCAGCCCCAGCTCGTAGCCAAGCCGCCGTCCACTCCAGATGCCCTGAATGCTTCGTAGCAGTAGAAGGCCGTACGGGCTAACCCCTGAAAACACTCCGCAGACCAGAAACGCCCCCGTTCGTAGCTCCGAAGGAGCAGAACGGGGGCGTTTCATTGGTCGAGGACGTTTTCAGGGGTTAGCCCGTACGGCCTTCGGGCGAGTGCGTACGCTACTCAGCCATCTGAGCCTGGACGGCGGTGATGGCCACGACACCCACGATGTCGTCGGCAGAGCAGCCGCGCGACAGGTCGTTGACCGGCTTGGCGATGCCCTGCAGGATGGGGCCGTAGGCGTCGGCGCCGGCGAAGCGCTGGACCAACTTGTAGCCGATGTTACCGGCCTCGAGGTCGGGGAACACGAGCACGTTGGCCTTACCGGCGACGGAGGAGCCGGGAGCCTTGAGCTGGGCGACGGTGGGGACGATAGCGGCATCGAGCTGCAGGTCGCCATCGATGGCGAGCTCGGGGGCCTTCTCCTTGCAGAACTTCACGGCTTCCTGGACCTTCTTGGCGACCTCGCCGCCGGCGGAGCCCATGGTGGAGTAGGAGAGCATGGCCACGTGCGGCTCGACGTTGCCCATGAAGGTGGACCAGGAGTGGGCAGAGGCGATGGCGATCTCGGAGAGCTCGTCAGAGGACGGGTTGATGTTAAGGCCGCAGTCGGCAAAGATCAGCGTGCCGTCGGTGCCAAACTGCGGGGTGTCGGTGCACATCACGAAGAAGGCCGAGACCAGCTTGGTGCCCGGGGCGGTCTTGAGGATCTGCAGCGCGGGGCGCAGAGTGTCGGCGGTGGAGTGACAGGCGCCGGAGACCAGGCCGTCGGCATCGCCCATCTTGACCATCATGGTGCCAAAGTAGGTGGCATCCATCACCTGGGCGCGAGCCTGCTCGATGGTGACGCCCTTCTTGGCGCGGAGCTCGGCAAACTTCTGTGCGTACTCCTCGTGCTTCTCGGCGTTGCGCGGGTCGATAACGGTGGCGCCGGGGACGTTGATCTCGTCGGGGTTGCCAAGGATGACGATCTTAGCCAGACCCTCCTCGATGATCTTGGTGGCCGCGACGATGGTGCGCGGGTCCTCGCCCTCGGGCAGGACGATGGTCTTAAGGTCGGCCTTGGCGGCAGACTTCATACGGTTTAGGAAATCGCTCATGTTACTCCTTACAAGCGTTCCGCTAAGCTCCAGGCCCTCGGTTGTACACGAATAAACCCGCTGCTAGCGGGTTTACCTTTCAATAATGTACGCCGCGGTGCTTGAGCTTTCCTTGTGTGGCAAGCTCATTATAGGACGCATTAGCGCTATAATCGCTCTGATAAATATGTCTCGACGTATGTTCGAGAAAAAGCCCAGTTAAAAAGCGTGTGGCTTTTGACAAGGAGTATCGATGCAGATTACCTCAGGCCTGCCTGAAGGCTTTAATGCCGGTGCGTACGACATGATTGTCGTCGGTGCCGGTTATGCCGGTGCCGTTTGCGCCCGCCGTCTTGCCGAGACCATCGGCTATCGCGTTGCCGTTCTGGAGCGCCGTAGCCACATCGCGGGCAATGCCTTCGACTGCACTGACGAGGCCGGAATCCTGGTTCACGAGTATGGTCCGCACATCTACCACACCTTTAACGAGCGCGTGCACAACTTCCTTTCGCGCTTTACCAAGTGGTCGGACTACCAGCACAAGGTGCTCGCCAACATCAACGGAACCCTCATGCCCGTTCCCTTCAACCATGCGAGCCTCAAGCTCGCCTTTGGTGACGAGCGCGGCGAGGAGCTGTACCAAAAGCTCGTGGAGACCTTTGGCAAGGACGTCAAGGTGCCCATTATGGAGCTGCGCAAGAAGAACGACCCGGATCTTGCCGAGGTCGCCGATTACGTCTATGAGAACGTCTTTTTGCACTACACCATGAAACAGTGGGGCCAGACGCCCGACCAGATCGACCCCTCGATCACTGGCCGCGTTCCCGTCTTTGTGGGCGATGACGACCGCTACTTCCCGCAAGCTCCCTTCCAGGGCATGCCGCAGGACGGCTACACCGCGCTGTTCGAGCACATGCTCGATCATGACTTGATCGACGTGTTCTGTGACGTTGATGCTCGCGACCTCTTTGAGATCGACGAGACCACCGTCAAGGTCGACGGCAAGGTCTACGGCGGCGAGATCGTCTACACCGGTCCGCTCGATGAGCTGTTCAACCTCGACCTGGGTGCCCTGCCGTACCGCACGCTCGATATGAAGTTCGAGACGCTCGATATGGATCAGTTCCAACCCGTGGGCACCGTCAACTACACCACGAGCGAGGACTACACGCGCATTACCGAGTTCAAGAACATGACCGGTCAGGTCCTGCCCGGCAAGACCACCATCATGAAGGAATACTCCAAGGCTTATACGCCCGGCTCGGGCGAGACGCCGTACTACGCCATTCTTGAGCCCGAGAACCGCGAGCTCTATGAGCGCTATCTTGAGCGCGTCCAAAACCTGACGAACTTCCACCCGGTGGGTCGTCTGGCCGAGTATCGCTACTACGACATGGACGCCGTGACCAATTCTGCCCTCGATCTTTCGGATGAGATTATCGCCTGCCATGCATAAAGTCATAACATTCGGTATTCCCTCGTATAACGCCGCCAAGGACATGGACCATTGCATCACCTCCATCCTGGAGGGGAGCAATTACGCCACCGATATCGAGATTATCGTGGTTGACGACGGCTCCAAGGACGAGACGGCGGCCAAGGCGGACGAGTGGGAGGCCCGCTATCCCGGCATTATCCGCGCGGTGCACCAGGAGAACGGTGGCCACGGTATTGCTGTCCTTTCGGGTCTGCGCGAGGCGCAGGGTACGTACTACAAGGTCGTCGATTCGGACGACTGGCTCGACGGCGCGGCGCTTTCGACCATGCTGTCGATCCTGCGCGGCTTTGAGGAGCGCGATCAGCGTGTCGACCTGTTTATCTCCAACTATGTGTATGAGAAGGTCTACGAGGGCACGCATACCGCTATTGGCTACAAGTTTGCCCTGCCGCGCAAAAAGATTTTCACCTGGGATCAGATCGGGCACTTCCGTCTGGATCAGAATCTGCTTATGCACAGCCTGTGCTATCGCACGGACGTGCTGCGCGAGTCTAACCTGCCCATGCCGCCGCACACCTTCTACGTGGATAACATCTACGCCTATGTGCCGCTGCCGCGCTGCAAGACCATGTACTACGCTGACATCGACCTCTACCGCTACTTTATTGGCCGCGAGGGCCAGAGCGTCAACGAGGCTACGATGGTCAAGCGCCTGTGCCAGCAGTTCCGCGTTACGCGTATCATGATGGAGTCGTTCCGCCTGTACCAAGACGTTGAGTCCTCGCGTCTGCGTTCGTACATGATGGGCTATTTCACCATGATGATGGCGATCTGCTCGGTGCTCACCAAGCTTTCCGAGGAAGATTGCGCCGATGAGCGCCTAAAGACGCTGTGGAATGATTTAAAGGCTTACGACGAGCGCATGTATCGCCGCGCTCGCTATGGCGTGGTGGGCTTCTTTACCAATCTGCACGGACGGGCCGGAGACAAAACCACACTCGGCCTATACCGTCTTGCCTCAAAGATTTTCAAATTCAACTAGCACGGAAACGCTCGGGTAATGGGGACCCCTGGTCCTTAACTTGCTACTTCGAACAGTCCTGCGCAAGACGGAGGCGCCACTGGCGCCTCCTTTGCGTGCGGAACTCGTATCAAGTTAAGGACCAGGGGTCCTCTGCTATGTCCGGCTTAATGTCAGGCTACTGAATTTGAAGATCTTCGACGCGCGGTACACAGGGGCCTGGGCTGAAAAGAATTTGGTTGGTAGGTTGCCCGGTGGGGCTTGGTTATGTTTGTCGCGAGTTCCGCACGAGCCGAAGAGCACTTAATGTGCTCTTCGTGCGAGCCAGGACTGTAGAGCAGCAAACATAACCAAGCCCCACCGGGCAACCGGACGAGCTAGTTTACTTCGCGGCGCCGGGGATGCCGTGGGAGGTTTTGGCGGTTTTGGCTCCGTTTACGATGGCGGTCTGTAGGGCTCTTACGGCGAGCATGCCCAGCAGATCCAGGGGTACGGCGGCGCTTGCCTGGGTGCCCAGTTTGCCGCTGGCGAGGGTGTAGATGGTGTCGCCGTCGTTGGTGGTGTGCGTGGGGCGGATGGCGTGTGCATAGGCGTCTGCGGCCATCTGAGAGACCTTGGTGGCCTGGGCTTTGGTGAGCTCGACGTTGGTGACGATGCAGCTGATGGTGGTGTTGGTGCGGTCGAGCGGCATTTGCATGGAGCCGGCGGCGGTAAAGGCCGCGAGCTCCATGTCGACGATCTGGTCGCTATCGGCTGCGGCACGCATACCGGCGACCCACTCGCCGGTCGTGGGGTCGACGACGTTGCCGCAGGCGTTGACGGAGACCACGGCACCCACCTTGACGGGGCCGAGCGCCACGGCGGCGGCGCCAAGGCCGGCCTTCATGCAGGTGGCAGGCCCCATGAGCTTGCCCACCGTGGCACCGGTGCCGGCGCCCACGTTGCCCTGCTCGAGCGTGGTGGGGGTGTTATCGAGTGCTTCGCGTACGGCGGCGATGCCGGCCTCGATGTCGGGGCGCACCGTGGGGTCGCCATAGGCGAGGTCGAAGATACAGCTGGAGCACACGATGGGCACCTGCGTGGGGCCGACGGGCAGGCCGATGCCGCGGCTCTCGAGCTCGCGGGCGACGCCGCTTGCGGCCTCGAGGCCAAAGGCCGATCCGCCCGAGAGGCAGACGGCGTGGACCTTGTCGACGGTGTTCTCGGGGCGCAGCAGGTCGGTTTCGCGCGATGCTGGGGCACCGCCGCGAACGTCAACGCCGCCGGTGGCGCCTTCGGCTGCCACGATTACGGTGCAACCGGTGCCGGCCTCCTCGTCTGTATAGTTGCCAAAGCAAAAGCCATCGACATCGCAAACGTCAATGGCCTCAAGCGGTGTATCCATGTTTTACTCCTATCGGTTTTCCGCCGGGCCTTATGCCCGGTCGGGATCCGTACGGTACGCCAAAATTGTAGGCGCTGGGGGATACCCAGCGCCAGATGCAATTACGAGAGTTTTTGAATCGCGCGCGCGACGCGAGCGATGGGCAGGCCCACCACGTTGTAGAAGTCGCCCGAAATATCATGCACGAGCATGCGCCCGCCGACGCCCTGGATGCCGTAGGCGCCGGCTTTGTCCATGGGCTCGCCTGAGGCGACGTAGCGCTCAATCTGCTCGTCGGTGAGCTCATAGAACGTCACGTCGGTCACATCGACAAACGACAGGCTCTCGGCGGCGTGCGGGGCTGTGGCGTCCCCGGCTCTAACGATGCAGACGCCGGTTGCGACCTGGTGCGTGCGCCCCGAGAGCTCGTGGAGCATGGTGCGGGCTTCGTCCTCGTTTGCCGGCTTACCCAAAATCTTGCCATCGAAGGTGACGATGGTGTCGGCCGCGATGGTCAGCTCACTGGGATCGGCGTGCTCGGTGGCAACAGCGGCAGCCTTAGCGCGAGCTAAGCGTTCGACAAGCGTAAGCGGTGTCTCGTCATCAAAAGGAGTCTCGTCGATGTCAGCGGGAATGACGCGGATGACGTAGCCCGCTTCGCGCATCAGCTCGATGCGGCGCGGTGATTGCGAAGCCAAAATCATAGCTGGATGCCCTCGGCAACCTTCTCGACGGCCTTGTCACCGGCGAGCGTGCGAAGCAGCTCAAGTGCAAAGGGGAGCGACTGGGCCATACCGCTGGCGGTGATGATGTTGCCGTCGTGCGTGACCTTGTCGCCGGTATAGGCGCCCTCGGGGAAGCTCTTCTCAAAGCCCGGGAAGCACGTGGCGTGGCGCCCCTCGAGCAGGTCGAGCTCGCCCAAGATAAACGGGGCAGCGCAGATGGCGGCAACGTGCTTGGTCGCGGCGAACTCGCAGACAACGTCGCAGACGCGCTGATCGGCGCGCAGATTGGTAGCGCCGGGCAGACCGCCGGGCAGCACGACGCAGTCGTACTCGTCAAAGTTGATCTCATCAAAGAGCGCATCGCAGGTCACGGGGATCTGCAGCGAGCTCACGACCTCGCGCGTGGGCATGATAGAGACGAGCGTGGCACGCACGCCGCCGCGACGCATGACATCGACCATGGTTAAGCATTCAATAGTTTCAAAGCCATCGGCGGCGAGAACGGCAACGCTGGGCATGAGGGTTCCTTTCGTAAGGCGGCATACAATTAGCCGTCTTATACCCCGAAGTTCCCCACTTGCCACGCCCCATTCCCCAATGTTTTTTCTGGGCCCGTTCCAAAAGACTGGTCGCGCATGGGTGTTGTGCACTAGGAGGGGCTTGCCGCGCGGCGATAGAATCACGGCATCCGTCATATTTCGCTACATGAGGAGCTGATTTACGATGATAGGCCTTAGGGTTTCTGATCTTCTCTTTTTGCTGGTTGTGTTCGGCGGCGTCGCGGCCGTCACCTTCGCCGTCATCATGAAGAAAGAATCGTCGAACAAGCCTCAGCCTCCGCAGTCCAATCCGTACCAGCAAATGCCTTCCGCGCAACAGGTTCCACCGGCGCAGCGGGCGCCGACCGCGGTCGATGACGCTCAGCCAGTTGAGCCAACTTATTTCTGTGCCCGGTGCGGGTCAAAGCTGGAAGCAAATGCATCCTTCTGCCAAAACTGCGGCGCTTCGGTCCGCCACCAGTGATTTTTCTGGGACGAGGATTAAACAATCATTCGGTACACAATGATTATTTAATCCCCGTCCCATTTTCATCATGCGTTGCCGATTTTTTGCTCGCCGGGAATTGTTGCGCAACAGATTCTGTTTTTTCGGGCTTAGCGTAGCCTCAGGTCATACTCACCTCTCGATCGAAAGGGGCAACCATGCCAAGAATGAGAAATATGAAATGGGGGATGCTCCTTACGGCCGGCCTGGCACTGGCGGCTAGCCTTGTTGCGGCGCCGTTCGGTGCCTATGCTGCCGATGTTCCCACACCCGAGCTTAAGGACACGTATGAGCTTGAGAACTCGGTATATGTAAACCGTTCGCCTTCTGGAAGGTATGTACTGTACGGAGATAAGTCTGAGTCGGTAGAAAAATTCTATTTATTAGATACCCATGACTGGTCTCGCACCGTGGTGGAAACTACTTACCTGGGCGATGACTATAAAAACGCGCACTGCTTTTCTGCCGATGAGCAACTTTTTTATTGTTACAACAGAGCGAACGGCTCCGTAATCGTATACGATCTGTCCAAAGGCGAGTCAGAGGAATATCCATTGGGCTCCGCCATCCCGTCATATGGGACTGATGGGATAGAAGAAGGGCTTAGGCTTCAGGTATCTAAAGACAACAAGACGCTGTATATAAGCTCTCGGGTGCATGGGCCTGATGCGCGCAATGACTACGCTGTGTTTATCGTCGTTGATTTCAAGAACAGCAACACAACGGCTAAATATGAATACTCTCCATCTGATGACTATTACTTAAGTGAGACTGCCTGGATTTCAAACGATGGCAAGTACGGCTACGTCATACAAAACTACTGCGGAGATGACTACGATTCGCATTCATACTATGACGTGGTGACGCTTGACTTGAATTCCGAGAAGACCGTTAACTCTTCTGAATTTGATAAGTCGGGTTATAGCGTTGTCGTTAACGACGACGGCGCCGCCATTGGTGCGAGTTGCTATGTCTCCAAAGAGGGCGATGCAACCTGCACCTACTACAGCAATCTGGAACACAGCACGCTTAATCAGGACGGTTCGCTCGTCCTTGGTTTGTACAACGAAGACTGTCATGGGCTTGGTTCTAGCTCTTCTGAGCTTGAAAGCCTTGAAATGATTGTCGTAGATAACAAGACGGGCGAAACAAAATGGAGGACCAAGTATCCCAGTGATCTCCGTCTCATTAGCGGAATTGATTACGGGACTTTATCTAAAGACGGCAGGTTCGTACTGGCTAACGATAGGGACGCCAACGACAATAATTTGCTGTATTTGATTGACACAAAGACGGGGGCGCACTCTCAGATCAATTTGAGGGGTTCCCTGGAATATGCTGGTAGCAGCGACGACCGTTCAGAATCTGCGTGGTTCTCGAAGGACTGTTCATTAATATACGCTGTTCAAGAGGGGAAGGATGACGGCTTCAGAATCGATGTTTACAAGAGCGGCATCTCCCAGAAATCCCTTTCGTCTGATTCGCAAAAGGAAGACAGCTCGTCCTCGTTCAACCCCATTTTCATCGTCGCCATTGTTGCGATTCTCATCGCAGCGGGCGTGGGCGGCTTCTTTATCATTCGCATGCGCAAACATTCCAAGGCATATGCAACGGCTGCGAATAGCATTGCATATACAGCACCTCAGCAGACAATGCCGCAGAATTACGTTGGGCAGCAGGCTCAGGCCCAGCCACAGCAGGCTCCTGCGCCCTCGGATGCGCCGCGGTTCTGCAGTTCGTGCGGAAGCCCGCTTACGCCCGATTCTCAATTCTGTCCGCATTGCGGCGCACCGGTAAAGCACTAGGCGCATGCCGGTGGAGCGATTAAAACAGAATCGCGACATGTTGATGGTCGCGGGCATCTTTGCGGTGCTCGCGACCATCGCGGATATGTTTCGCGATGCCGTGGGATTCTCTTGCAGCCCTATCTACTTGGTCCATGTCTTGGGGTATATCGCTTTTTTCTGCGCAGCGTTTATGCTTGGCGATTATCTGATCGATCGGTTCCTGGTGGGACGCAAAGGTGCTGTTGACGTCCCTCGGCAAGACCATGCTGGATGGTTTGACAACTTGTGCGACATGGCGTTCTCTGGCATCCCGAAGACGTACGCATTCGGCGGAATCATAAAACTGGGCACAATCATCTACGCCTGTTGGGCCACGCTGCTGGCTCTGCTGTTCCCGGGCGTGATCTGGTGGGATACTCGCCAGCAGCTCTTGCAGTACAACGGACTGCCCAACGCGTTGTCGGAGGGCGCCGTTACCGATCACCATCCAATACTTGATACCTATCTGTACGGATGGTTTACCGACCTGGGCCGTATGCTGGGAAGCGTTGATGCTGGGGTGTACGCCTTCTGCTTGGTACAGGCGTTTCTGACGGCGTGTGCCTTGGCGTGCTGCCTTGTTTTGGTACGCCGCATGGGCAGCGGACGTGGCGTTTGCCTGGCACTGCTAGCGCTTCTGTGCCTGTATTGGCACCTTCCCATTTATGCCTCGGCCATGGCGAAGGATGCCACCTTCCTGCCGTTTTTCCTGCTGTTCTCGGTTGCTTCCATTGAGGTTATGTGTTCGAGGGGACAACTCCTGAGGGCTCCCGGTTTCCTTGCTGTATACGTTGCACTTCTGCTTCTGGTTTCGCTGACGCGTAAGACCGGCCTGATTCTCGTGCTGATTGTCCTGGCTGTCGTGTTCTTCAAGGTAACGGGTCGGCGCGGGCGAGTTGTCGTTGCGGCAATGGCGGTCGGCGCTTCTCTGTTTATGACGGTCCTTATGCCCAGGACCGTGCTTCCCGCTTTGGGGTGCGAACCTGGTGGCAAGCAGGAGGTCTACGGTCTTATGTTTCAGCAGTCCGCGTTGCTGATGCGTGACCACGGGGACGAGCTTCCGGAATGGCAGCGCCAGGAGATCGAGCGCGCTATCGGCGAGGACGGGAAGAACAACTACACGTGGTTTTTGACCGACTCCGTTAAAGACCCTACGTTCGGCAAGGCCGACGAGCTCGATTTTGCAGCCTATCTTGGCGCGTGGGCGGCAGGGTTCCTGCAGCATCCGCTTTGCTATCTCGAAGCGTATCTGGGAGTGCAGGTTGGCTGGTATGCCATGCCGGCGGCGGGAGGCGAGGCCTTGTCGCCCTATGTGACTCCTGTCGATGGACACAACGTGAGTCATGTGTTTCCCCGCTCGCGGGACTTAGGGTTGACCTGGTCTGACGCGACCTTAGGTCGCGGCGTCGAGTCGATCGTCGCATGGTTTCAGTCGACGCCGGTTGGCATGCTTGTCGGCGCCAAGGCGCTTTGGTCGACCTGGGGTATGGCGTTTCTGCTGCTGGAGGTAAAACGTCGTGCGCCCCAGAAGCTCTACCTGCTGGCGCCGCTCGTTGCGGCAAACCTTGTCCTTTGGATTTCGCCGACATCGTACACGACCGAGTCGATGCGCTACCTGCTGCCGTTGTTGTTCTGGCTGCCCGTGAGTGCGGCGATGACTTTTGCCAGCGTTGCATCGACCGAATGAAGCAGGGCCGCGTGCACATTACGCACGCGGCCCTGCTTCATTCATGTAGCTAGTTGCGCTTGAGGTGGACGACGGTTTCGCAGTGGAAGGTTTGCGGGAACAGGTCGACCGGCGTGATCTTGACGGGGGAGAAGGTCCCCTCCTCGACAAAGCGCTTGAGGTCGCGCGCCAGGGTGGCAGGGTCGCAGCTTACGTAGGCCACGTCGCGGGCGCTCGTGCTGGCGATAAGGTCGATGGCCTCGGGGGCGAGGCCTGCACGCGGCGGGTCGACCACCAGGACATCGGCATCCTGATCGGGGAACTCGCGCACGGCGTCGCCGCCGATGACGTCGACGTTATCGAGCTTGTTGATCTCCAAGTTGCGGCGCAGGTCGCGCACTGCCGGGCCATAGGCCTCGACGGCGGCGACAAAATCGCAGCGGCGGGCGAGCGGCAGGGTAAAGGTGCCGGCGCCGCAGTACAGGTCCACGGCCAGTTCGTCTTCCTGCGGGTCGAGCGCTTCCATGACGAGCTCGATTAAAATCTCGGCGCCCTTGGTGTTGACCTGGAAGAATGACGGGGCAGACAAGCGCATCTGGCCGTCGGCGATATTCTCGGTCCAGGAGCCCTCGCCGGCGAGCATCTCGACCTTGGAAACGCGGCGGGCTTTCTTCTCGCCCTTGCTCATCACGCGCACGATGCTCGTGGGATGAGCGGCGTCTGCCAGCACGCGGGAGACCTGCGAGCGCGGGAAAGAGCCCGTGGGCGTCCATAGCGCCACCTCGAGCGCCTTGGTGCGGCGCGAGGCGCGAATGCCCACGCGCTCAAGGCCCAGGTCGTGGCTACCGCTCAGGTAATTGAGCGCGCCGACGACCGATTTGAGCGCCTTGGGGAAGCGCTTGTCGAACAATGGGCATGAATCGACGGTCACGATCTTGCTGGGATCGACGCCGTGCATGCCAAGGCGCACGCGACCGTTGACAACGGTCGGCTCGAGCTCAATTTTATTGCGGTAGCCCCAGTCGTCCTTGGTATGGCGGATGGGCTGCACCAGCTCATCGACCTGCTCGGGGGTGAACTTGCCGATGCGCTCGAGCGTGGAGCGCAGGTTTTGCTCCTTGGCGGCAAGCTGGGCGGTGCGCGAGAGATTACCCCACGAGCAGCCGCCGCAAATGCCCACGAAGGGGCAGGGAGGCTGAATGCGATCGGGGCTCGGCTCCAGAATCTCGGTGGTGCGGGCGCGCATAAATGACTTGCCGTCCTGAACGACCTCGGCCTCGACGGTGTCGCCTGCCACGGCGCCCTGCACAAAGACGGCCTTGCCGTTGTCGGCGTGTGCCAGTCCGTCGGCGCCGTACGTCATCGATTCTATGGTGAGCTTCATATCCCTGCCTGTCATTTGCGTTGTTGTCCGCAACCATGGTAGCAGGGAAAAGCGCCCCGCATCCGAGGCTTTCCTCAAATGCGGGGCGCTTCTACAAACCGCTTCTACAAACGTCTATTTCGTCTTGCCGGTAATGAGCGTCTTAAGTCCCAGACCGATCAGGCCCAGACCCATGCGCACGCGACCGGGGCGATGGCGCTCGATGGCCTTGGTCTTGCCAGCGGGCTTCTCGCGACGGGCACTCGTCTCGGGCGCGGGCTTGGTGACCTGCGGCTCGGGCTGAGGCGCAGGTGCAGGCTCGGGCTCAATGACGGTCGCCTGGACCTTCTGAACCTCGGGCGTGGCCGGCAGCGGCTCAGGAGCAGGGGCGGGCTTTGTCTCGGCGGCCTCGGCGTTGCGATAGGCACGCTCCAGCAGGGCTTCCTGCGAGTTGAAGGGCTTCTCGCCCTCTGCGCGCTCCACGGGAACCCAGGTGCCGTCGCTCGTGAGGCTGCGGGCCTTCACGTTGTCGCGCAGCTGCATGCCCATGTACTCGTGCACCAGGGCGCGGCAGGTGGGGTCGAGCACGGGGAAAGCGATCTCCACGCGGTGCTCGGTGTTGCGCGTCATCATGTCGGCGGAGCTCAGGTAGATCATGTCCGAGTCCACGCCAAAGGCGTACACGCGTGCATGCTCCAAAAAGCGTCCGACAATGGAGCGGACATGCACGTTCTCGGTCTTGCCCGGGACGCCCGGCTTGAGGCACGAGATGCCGCGGATGATCATGTCCACGCGGACTCCCGCACACGATGCCTCGGCGATCTTATCGATGACCTCGCGGTCGGTGAGCGAGTTGAGCTTAAAGAACACGCGGGCGGGCTCGCCGGCGAGGGCACGCTGGATCTCGCGGTCCAGGCCGCGCATGATGAGCGGCTTGAGGCCCACGGGCGCCACGCCCAGGAAGCGGTAATCGCCGCGCAGGTTGCCCAGCGACAGGTTGCGGAAGAACAGGTTGGCGTCCTCGCCGATGCCGGGATGGGCGGTCATGAGCATAAAGTCGCTGTAGAGCTTGGCTGTCTTCTCGTTAAAGTTGCCGGTGCCCAACAGCGTCAGGCGCGTAAGCGCCATGCCCTCGCGATAGGTGAGCTGGCAGATCTTGGAGTGGCACTTAAAGCCCTCGGAGCCGTAGATGACGGTGCAGCCGGCCTCCTCCAAGCGCTCGGCCCACTCGATGTTGTTCTGCTCGTCAAAGCGGGCGCGGAGCTCCATGAGCACCGTGACCTCCTTGCCGTTCTCGGCGGCATCGATGAGAGACTCGCACAGGCGGCTCTGCTTGGCCACGCGGTAGAGCGTGATGCGCAGCGAGATACACTCGGGGTCGTAGGCGGCCTCGTGCACCAGGTCCAAAAACGGGTTCATGGCCTCGTAGGGGTAAAAGAGCAGCTTGTCGTGCTGAAGTACCTGCTCGCGGATGGAGCGGGTCATGTCGATGGTGGGGTTGGGCTGCGGCTTAAACGGCGTAAAGAGCAGCTCGTTGCGCAGGTGCTCGGGAATTTTGCCCTCAATGCCAAAGACGTAGCCCAGGTTGAGCGGGATATCGCAGGTAAAGACCGAGCGGCGCGAAAGCTCAAGCGCCTTGCGGATGGTCTTGAGCGTTTGCTTCTCGAGCGAGCCCGAGACGGCGAGCACTACCGGCTGCAGGCGCAGGCGCTTCTTGAGGATGCGCTTCATGTGCTGGCGGTAGTCCTCTTCCTCCTCGACGCCCTCGCCGTCCGGATCGATGTCGGCGTTGCGGGTGACGCGGATGAGCGCGCGGTCGAGCGGCTTATAGGAGCCGAAGCAGCTGTCCAGGCAGGCAAGGATGACGTCCTCGAGCAGGATGTAGGAATAGGTGCCGGTGGGCGAGGGAATCTCGACCACGCGGTTCATCGAGGCGGGAATCTCGATGAGGCCCAGCAGGCTCTCCTCGTCGGTGACGCCGTCCAGGCCGCAGGCCAGGTAGAGAGCGCCGTTGCGCAGGTTGGGGAAGGGGTGGCGCGGGTCGATCACCAGCGGCGAGATGACCGGCGACACGTAGGCCTGGAAGTAGCGGGTGACAAAGGTGCGCTCCTCGGGCGTGAGCGATTCGACACGCGCGCGGTGGACGCCCAGGGCGTCGAGTTTGCCCTCGATACTTTTAAAAATGGACTCCCAGCGGTCGAGGAGCCCGGGCAACTCAGCCACGACGGCTTCGACCTGCTCCGAGGCAGTCATATTGCTCTTGTTGTCCACGGGTTGCTTTTTGAGTTCGGCCAGGTCGGACAGGCCGCCCACGCGGACCATAAGGAACTCGTCGAGGTTGGACTCGAAGATCGAGACGAACTTAAGGCGCTCGAACAGCGGCACGGACTCATCGAAGGCCTCGTCGAGCACACGGTTGTCAAAGCGTAGCCAGCTGAGCTCTCGGTTCTGCGTGTACGAGAAGTCGCGCGGCGGTTTACGCAGCTTTGCGGCGGCTTGCTTTTTTTCGATTTTGCTCGGCATATGCACCTGTCCGTTCAGTCCCAACAGGGGACGGTAGCCTAACACTATTCACTATTGTCTCAATTTAGTCGACTTGTGGCACGGACGTATTGTGCGAACGGTATCTTTACCTACTTCTTACGCGCACAAGTTATTGAACTAACGCCCGAAGAGTTGTGCAAGCAATCTATATCCTCACTCAACTGGTGAGAATATATGAATAAGAATAAGTAGGTGCTGAATATTATCCAAGTTACATCGAATCGTAGGCAGACGTTAGTTATATACAGAAAACCGATTTAGCTATGCAATTCCGAATCATGAATTTCTTTGTTCGATCGCTTGCGATTCTTAAGAAAA
Source organism: uncultured Collinsella sp. (assembly GCA_934650975.1). Classification (GTDB taxonomy): domain Bacteria; phylum Actinomycetota; class Coriobacteriia; order Coriobacteriales; family Coriobacteriaceae; genus Collinsella. The sequence goes on from CAKUFW010000040.1 coordinate 16,792, forward strand.
AAGAGCGTCTAGCTTTAAATTTCTGCTTTACAAAGCCGAAGTACATCATGGGGAATCATATGCGATATACCGTTCATCGAACTTTGTAGACCGTTCGGGGGCGAGGTGGAAGTATGGGCTGATTTTGGATATAACTAGAGCTGTCAGCAAGCAGCGTCCCATACGGAGGGGCGCTGATACATTCGGCCAGTAAGGCCCGAAAGAAAGGTAGGAGGCCATGACGAAAGGTCTGCACGTGCCTTCCGAGATCGGCAAGCTCAGGAAGGTCTG
>CAKUFW010000041.1 GCA_934650975.1 uncultured Collinsella sp.
GCTAACCTTCGCGGACGTCCTCGGACATGAAAGAACCCCCGCTGCGCACTACGTGCGGCGGGGGTTCTTTCGTCCTGCGGAATGTCCGCGAAGGTTAGCCCTCAGATCCTGCTACGACTACGTCCTCGGGTTGTGTGGGCTGAATGAAGGACGTGGCTGGTGGGGATACGTGTCCCTTTCGCTGTTTCGCGCTTTGCGCGAAACCTCGCGCCTCTTTGGGCATAGACGGGGCTTGGGCTATCGTGTCTCGCCGGTCTCGGTGCGTAGGCGGTAGCCGTGGACGAGGTCGCTGATAGCCGGCCAGGGAATCTGGCGGTCGACCCAAAACTGGAGCTGGACCAGGTAGCGCTCGGTGGCGCGGGTGAGGGTTGCGAACTGGTCGTGGGACTCGACTTGGGCGTAGAGGTCGCGGCTGTGGGCGAGGATTGCCGTGGTGTCGTCCATTTTGCCGGTGACGTCGAAGGCGCCCGAGAACCAGTCGCACAGGCGGGCGGCGCTGTTGTTGAGGGTGGCCAGGTCGGCGGTGCCGTCGTCGGCGTTTTCGGTTGCCTGGGCTCGCAGGAGGGAGAGGGCGTCGGCGGCGTTCATGCAGTAGCCGACGGTGAAGTTCCAGACGGCGAACTCGCGGCCGGTGTCGAGTTTGCGGCGGCGCATGTAGTCGATGTCGCGCGGCTCCTCGAGCATCATTTGGTCGGCGAGGGCTTCAAGCGAAGTGGTGTACTCGGCCAGGTCGAGTGTGAGCAGGGTGTTGATATCCATCATGGCTAGGCCTCCGCTTCGATCTCGACGATTTCGTTTTTGATGTACATGCCCTGGTTGTCCCAGACGTTGCGGCAGGCGGCGGCAAAGCGCCCGCGGTCGGCCTCGCAGATGCGGGCGAACATGTCGCAGGTGCCAAAGGGCTCGCACACGTCAAAGAAGATGCAGATCGACGACCAACCGCCATACCAGCTCACCGCGCCGGCGGGCTCGTGAAAGACAGGGTTCTCGATATGCTCGTAGTTGGCGATGGGGCCCGATACGGGATAGGTCACCTCGGTATCGCAGACCTTGGCCGAAAAGATACGCGACTCCACGGGACAGGACGCCTCGAATAGCTTGCATGTCTCGGGTGCTTCGTCCCAAAGCATGTCGGCGAGAAACGTCTCGTCATTCAGCGTGATCTTGAGCATTTTTGTCATAGGTAGGACCTCCTCAATCCGTCGCTCAAGGGGCTCGCTGGCGGATAAAGGAGAAGACAGCCACGGGGTCGCCGAACCCAAACTTCACGACAGATAGCTGTCGCCCCAGCCCGTGCTGCATGCGGCTAAAGTACCATGCTACAGACGCGAAAACAATATCTATGTTCGAATTATTGGATGCATTGGCAAAACGCAGTTCGCTCGCGATCGCTTGCCGCAAGGCGAAAGGCGATTGGTTATTCCTTATGCTGGATGAAAAGCGCTATGTTATTGCAGGGGTGCATACTCATCCTATAAGTGCATAGAATCTCGTATAGTGCGAGTAAGATTTTGCGCTGTCTGTTTTGTGTTTAGCAAAGATATAGTTTGCATAATCCCGCCTAATCCTTGCTCCATTTAAATAAAGTCGCACGTAAATGGCATAAACATATCTGAGCTGGGGTTCTGTACGCTGAGCGGATAAAAACGACCGTTCACCGTTCAGCTATTTTCAAAATGAATAAAATGAGCGATAAAGAGAATATAAACCTTAATAAACTCGCGTATCGCACGGGCGCGGGTTATTAATGGGTTGTAGGCCTTTTACAGAAAGGATTCCAGCAATGTCTAAGCCTCTTGGCAAGCCCGATCGTATCGTCGTCGCCCTTGGCGGCAACGCCCTCGGCAACAACCCCGTTGAGCAGATCGAGGCCGTGAGCAACACCGCTCACGCTCTTCTCGGCCTGATCGAGCAGGGTAACGAGATCATCATCACCCACGGCAATGGCCCGCAGGTCGGCATGATCCAGAACGCCTTCGCCGCTGCCCACGACGCCATCGGTACCCCCGAGATGCCGCTGCCCGAGTGCGGCGCCATGTCCCAGGGCTACATCGGCTATCACCTGCAGCAGGGCATCGGCCGCGAGATGCACAAGCGCTACAAGCGTTGGCACGCCGCCACCGTCGTCACCCAGATCGAGTGCGACCCGGACGATCCCGCATTCAAGAACCCGACCAAGCCCATCGGCCCCTTCTACACCGAGGAGCAGGCCAAGGAGTTCATGGCCGAGGATCCCTCCAAGGTCTTCGTCGAGGATTCCGGTCGCGGCTGGCGTCGCGTTGTCGCTTCCCCCGATCCCAAGAAGATCGTCGAGGCTGACTCCATCCTCAACCTGCTCGACAACGAGTTCATCGTCATCGCCTGCGGTGGCGGCGGCATCCCCGTTGTTCGCGACTACGAGAACAAGGGTTGCTACAAGGGCGTTCCCGCCGTCATCGACAAGGACCTGGGCGGCGAGCTGCTGGCCGAGGACTGCGACGCCGACGTTCTGTTCCTGCTGACCGCCGTTGAGCATGTCGCCATCAACTTTGGCAAGCCCAACCAGGAGGAGCTCGAGGACATCACCGCCGACGAGGCCGAGCGTCTGGCCGACGAGGGCCAGTTCGGCAAGGGTTCCATGGAGCCCAAGGTCCGCGCTGCCATCAAGTTCGCCCGTTCCCGCAAGGGCCGCACCTGCATCATCGGCGCTCTGGACAAGGCCGCCGAGACCATGGCCGGCCTCTCCGGTACCCGCATCCACGAGTAGTCTCTACTTTGTTGCCTCTCTCGTGGGTGCCAGGCAAAGCGCCCACAAACTAGCCTCTCTTCATGAGCCCCGCAGTCCGCTCCGACTGCGGGGCTTTTTCTGTCCACCTAGTCATTGGGGACAGACTTAAATGACTAGTCAAAAGGGACACTCTTGTCGCGATCAGGCGCGGCACTTGGGGACGTTCCTTTTGTGCCGGCACTTTAGGAACGTCCCCAAAGGCCGGCAGTTTGGGACAGTCCTATTCGGTCGTCCGCAAAGAGTGTCCCCAACGGCTAGTCGTTTAAGAACGTCCCCAATGACTAGTAGTAGGCCCACATGGCTTCGATTTCGTTGAGGACCTCTACGACGCCCCAGCGGCGGGCGCTGCGGCTTTGCGAGTTGGGGTCGTACACGCCGATCTGGTCGGCGTCGTCGATGCCGTAGAGCACGATATAGTGGCCGACGCTGGTAAAGGTGCCGGGACGAACCGAGGCGATAATCGGTGCCCCCGAGCGCAGTGCCTGGGTGATAGAGCTGCGATCGACGTGGAGTTCCGTTCCGTTAAGGCCCAGCTGCCATGCGCCGTTCGTCATGAATGACCATTCGGTGGCGCCGGTGGGAGCATAGTTGCCTGCTTCGGAAAGCGCGCACATATCGACCGGCGTCATATCGGTGTGGCCGGTCTTAAAGACATAGACCATGGTAAGACAGGTGGGGCCGCAGGCATTTTGACGGATGGTGCCGCCGGCGTAGGGCAGCTCCGACCACGCGGGGTCAATCTGATAGATATGGGGCATGGTGCCGGCCTGCCACTGCGAGCGCGGGGTCGAAAACGCAAACGAGTAACCGGGCGCGACCGGTGCCATGAGCAGCTTGTCCTCGGCCGTTGGGTCGAGGCCGGCCGAGCCGTGGGAGACGCACGAGCCCAAAAACAAAAAGACCAGGCAAGCGACGATAGAGCAAAGTGCGATACGCGCGCGGCGGAAGGGCAGCGCGGGCGCGCCACCGCCAGCTCGAGATACTGGGCGAGAGCTCATGCCGCTGCGTCCGCGCTGCGGGTGCGAAAAAGAGCGGCGGACAAAGATGCCGGGCTGACGGCGCCCGTTGCGACGCAGCTGCGGCACGTCCGTCTGACGCTGGCGCGTGCCGGTGCCCGTGAGGGAGCGAGTGCCCTGGGGCTGACCGGTGCTGCGGTTGCGGCGTTGTGTCTGCGCACGCGATCCGCTCGACGCGACATCCCCGTCACGCCTGCGAGTCTCAGCACTTCCAGTTTGCTTTTGAGCCGTTGAGCCCCCAGTATTCCGCCGAGGCGTGGGGCGAGGCTGCTGCGATCCGCCCGGGTACTGGGAGCCGGTGGCGGAAGAAGACGAGCTTCTGGGCGTCGGCGTGGTGCGGCCAGCAAGGCGAACGCTCTGTCGCCGTTGGTCGCCATCGTTAAAACCGTATGCCATTTGCACCGCCTTGCCTCATGTATAACCTGTCTATCCTACAAAAAAGATGCGCAACAAATGCTCACATGCGCCAAAAGCTCGGTAAACGGCACGAACGGGGCAAGCTCGACGCCATAAAGCGACACCCTTCTCTAACGGGCAGAGCGCGTCATCAAAACGGGTGCTCGCAACGAGCGGCATCCCCCGCCGTTCGTCCCAAAAACGGCGCCGCTCGTTATGCGGTTCTGCCTTCGGTCGAGCCATAAGCGGCAGCGTGGTGCCAAGGTCGTATTGTAAAGCCACGAAATAAAAGCGCGCAGCTAGACAAGCTGCGCAAGGGGTGACGCCAGGGGGCGTCAAAAAGGAAAGGAGGGGAACAATGGCGGACAAGAACGCAGAAGTTGCAGTCGAGGATAACGGCGGTATGAAGAAAACGCTCTCGCTCTGGAACTTCTTCACCATCGGCTTTGGTGCCATCATCGGCACCGGCTGGGTTCTGCAGGTCGGCGACTGGATGGTCGTGGGCGGCGGCCCCGTTCCCGCTATGATCGCATTCCTCTTGGGTGCAATCTTCCTCGTGCCCGTCGGAGCTGTTTTCGGTGAGCTCACGGCTGCCATCCCCATCTCGGGCGGCATCGTCGAGTACGTCGACCGTAGCTTTGGCCGTACGCTGAGCTACATCACCGGATGGCTCCTTGCCCTGGGCAACGGCATCCTGTGCCCGTGGGAGGCCATCGCCATCTCGACCCTCGTGTCCGAGATGTTCGGCAGCCTGCCCGGTCTTGAGTGGCTGCGCGCCGTCAAGCTCTACACCATCCTGGGCGCCGATGTTTACCTGTTCCCGACGCTGATCGCGCTCGGCTTTGCAGTCTACGTCATCTTCCTCAACTTCCGCGGTGCCAGCTCGGCCGCCAAGCTCCAGGCCTTCCTGACCAAGGCTCTGCTCTGCGGCATGCTGCTTGCCATGGGCGTCTCGCTGTTCACCGGTTCGCCGGACAACGCCATGCCCGTGTTCTCCCAGGTCACCGGTGCCGGCGGCGGCAAAGCCGCTACCGAGAGCACCAGCCTGTTCGCCGGCATCGTGTCGGTCCTGGTTCTGACCCCGTTCTTCTACGCCGGCTTCGACACCATTCCTCAGCAGGCTGAGGAAGCAGCCGAGGGCCTCAACTGGAACAAGTTCGGCAAGATCATCTCCCTGGCCCTGCTGGCCGCCGGCGGTTTCTACATGGTCTGCATCTACTCGTTTGGCACCATCCTCGACTGGCACGAGTTCGTTAAGAGCCCGGTTCCCGCGCTCGCCTGCCTCAAGGGCATCAACATGCTCCTGTATCTGGCCATGCTTGTCATCGCCACGCTTGGACCCATGGGCCCGATGAACTCCTTCTACGGCGCCACGAGCCGCATCATGCTCGCCATGGGCCGCAAGGGCCAGTTGCCCGAGAAGTTCGCCGAGGTCGATCCCAACTCCGGCGCTCCCAAGCTCGCCTGCGTCGTCCTGGGCGTCATCACCGTCGTCGGTCCGTTCCTGGGCAAGAACATGCTCATCCCTCTGACCAACGTGTCGGCTCTCGCCTTCATCTTCTCCTGCGGTATGGTCGCCCTCGCTTGCCTGCGCATGCGCTTTACCGAGCCCGACCTGCCTCGTCCCTACGAGGTGCCCGGCGGCAAGTTTGGTATCTCCCTCGCCATCGCCGCCTGCGCCATCATCATCGGCCTGCTCGTGATCCCGTTCTCTCCCGCCTCCCTCAATATGGTGGAGTGGAGCATCGTGATCGGCTGGCTGGCCATCGGCCTGGCTCTCATGGCCTTCACCAATTCCCGCAAAAAGTAACGCCTAGCCGGGGCGGATCAGGTGCGCGGGACCCTTTCTTCCGCGCACCGAACCCGGCACCACTTGGGTAGCTTTGTGAGGCCTTAACCCAACACGGCCTCGCCCACTATATGGATCCATAAGGAGGAACCATGTCCACTAAGTATGCAATCGTTGGCGGCAAGCTCATCGACGGTACCGGTGCCGAGCCGGTCGAGAACTCCCTCGTTCTCGTCGACGACAACGGCAAGATCGAGTACGCCGGTGCCATGCAGGACCTTCCCGAGGGCGTTGAGGTTATCGACGCCGCCGGCAAGACCGTCCTTCCCGGCCTGATCGACACCCACCTGCACTTCTCGGGCAACCTGACCGACGATGACACCGACTGGGTCATGCAGCCGCTCCTCGAGAAGCAGGCCGTCGCCGTCAAGCAGGCCTATGACTGCCTCACCCACGGCCTCACCACCGTCTGCGAGATCGGCCGCTTTGGCATCCAGATTCGCGACTGCATCGACAAGGGCGTCTTTAAGGGCCCGCGCGTTCTGGCCACCGGCCTCGGCTTTTGCCGCGTTGCCGGTCACGGCGACTCCCACCACTGCACCCAGGAGCTCAACAAGGAATCGCACCCCTGGGGCGACCAGGTCGACGGTCCTTGGGATCTGCGCAAGGCTGTCCGTCGTCGCCTGCGTGAGAACCCCGATGCCATCAAGATCTGGGCTACCGGTGGCGGCATCTGGCGCTGGGACTCCGGTCGCGACCAGCACTATTGCTCCGAGGAGATCCAGGCCGTGGTCGAAGAGGCAAAGATGGTCGGCATCCCCGTGTGGAGCCACTGCTACAACAACCACGCCGCCGCCTACGATTCCGTCCGCTTTGGCTGCGAGCAGCTGATCCACGGCTTCGATATCGATGAGCGCACCATGGACCTCATGGCCGAGCAGGGCACCTTCTTCACCCCGACGATCGCCTTCCTGCCCACCTGGTACGCCACCTATCCGCCCGTCTACGTCCCCGAGCTGCACGACAAGTACGAGGGCACCCTGGTCGAGAAGGAGCTGCAGCGCAACTACGACTGCCTGCGCGAGGCCAAGAAGCGCGGCGTCGTCATGACGATCGGCTCCGACTCCTTCTCCTTCGTCACCCCGTACGGCAACTGCTCCATCGAGGAGATGTACGAGTTCGTCGACAAGATCGGCTTCACCCCGGTCGAGACCATCACCTGCGCCACCCTCAACGGTGCCAAGATGTGCCACATCGAGGACGAGACCGGCTCCATCGAGGCCGGCAAGTGCGCCGACCTGCTGGTCGTCAACGGTGACGTCGCCGCCGACATCCACGTGCTCAACACCGACAACATGGACGTCATCATGAAGGACGGCTGGATCGTTGAGGCTGGCACCTTTGGCGAGGCCAACAAATACAGCGCCTAAGATACCGTTTGTCGATGGCTGGATGTAAAACACAGTTTTTGATTGCATAATGCAATGGAGAGGGTCGCTTGCGGCCCTCTTTATTGCTATGGGTGCTACGGACAAGAGGGGATGACGGTGGATTTAAACAGGCTGATTCTGGGCAAGAGCTACAACTCTACCAAGGTCTTTCGTACGGCCCAGCATGTGGTCCAGGCCATCCTGCTCGGTGTTGTCGTTCCGGCGCTTATCCTGCTGCTTATCTGGGATTTAACCGATAACCCCAATCCCGTTCCGGGCGTTGTCGTCATTGCCGGCTTGGTTATGCTGTGCTTCTTCTTTTCGTACGTTTTCGTTGTTCCCGACGACCTCACGTCGAGCGCAACCGACCGTACGCTCGCCATCGCCTCAAAAATATTCGCCTACACGTCGCGTGGCCTTACGCCCGAAGCGGCCCTGGGTGCCTCCAAGATCATCCTGTCCGAGACCATCGCCTCGGCCATCTGCTTTACCGACGGCAAGCAGGTGCTGGCGAGCTGGGGCGAGGATTCGGCAAAGTGCCCTGCCGGCACCCCGGTCGTGCTCAAGACCACGCTCAATGTGATCGAGTCCGGCGAGCAGAGTGTGTTTTCGCGCGACGCCTCGTCCGAGACGGGCGGCTACTTTCCCCGCCTGCGCGCCGGCATCGTCGCGCCGCTTACCGTGCGCGGGCATTGCGTGGGCACGCTCGAGCTGTACTATCCCCGCCTGAGCAGCATCGATATGCGCCAGACGGCCCTTGCCTCGGGCTTTGCCGACCTCATCTCCACGCAGCTCGCGAGCTTTGAGCTCGAGCGCCAGGACGAGCTCACGGCCCGCGTTGAGCTGCGCGCCCTGCAGTCGCAGGTCGATCCGCATTTTCTGTTCAACACCATCAGTACTATCGTGTCGCTCGTGCGAACCGAGCCCGACAAGGCCAGGTCGCTGCTCATCGACTTTTCCAATTATTACCGTCAGACGCTTTCTGACTCCGATACGCTCACCACGCTCGAGCACGAGGTGGAGCAGGGCACTCGTTATATCAATCTTATGCAGGCCCGTTATGGCGACGGCCGTCTGCGCGTTTCGGTCGATATCGACTTTGAGGTGCGCGACAGCATGGTGCCGCCGTTTATCTTGCAGCCGTTGCTCGAAAACTGCATCAAGCACGCGCAGCGCGAGACCGAGCCGCTTTCTATTCATGTAAGGGCTTTCGAGACCGATGACGGTTTGGAGATCATCGTCGAAGACGACGGCATCGGTATGAGCGAAGAAGTCTGTGCGCACCTGTTTGAGCAGCATCGCCGAGAGGAGCCCGAGAGCATTACCGCCGACGGCTCCATCAAGCGAGGCTGCGGCCTGGCGCTCTTCAACGTGCTTCAGCGCATCCATTTCTTTTACGGAGAAGACTCTGGCATGCGCGTGAAGTCCCAGGAGGGCGTGGGAACGCAGGTCATCGTTGAGTTGAACGGCGAGCCGCATGAGCCGGCACCGTTGACGGTGTAGCGCGAATGTATTGAGAAGAGAGGAAGCGCACATGTCCGAGGGCTGGAACATCTTGGTGGTTGATGACGAGCCTCCAATTAGGGCTGAGCTACGCTATCTGTTGGAAAAGGATACGCGTGTGGGTCAGATTGCCGAGGCGGGCAATGTCACCGAAGCCGTGGAGTCGATTCTGTCGAACAAGCCCGACGTGCTGTTTTTAGACATTACCATGCCCGGTCGCTCGGGAATTGAGCTTGCCGAGACGCTGCAGAACCTAAAGACGCCGCCGGTGGTGGTGTTTGTGACGGCGTTTGCCGAGTTTGCGGCCGATGCGTATAACCTCGATGCTGTCGACTATGTCGTCAAACCGGTCGAGGACGCACGCCTGTCAAAGGCGCTCGACAAGATCGAGACTGCTTTGGGCGTCCGTCGCGTCGTCCACGCCCCGCGCCAGCCCCTTCGCCTGACGGTGGACCGCGGGGGTAAAAAGGTGTTCATCCCCGTCTCGGACGTCTGCTACTTTGAGGCGCGCGCCGACTTTTGCAATGCGGTCTGCGCCGAGGGGACGTACCTGATCAATGAGTCGATTTCCTCGCTCGAGCGTCGCTTGGGCTCCGAGGGCTTTATCCGCGTCCATCGCAGCTATTTGGTCAATTTGGAGGACGTGCACAATGTCGAGATCGGTTCCACGGGGCTGATGGAGCTTCGGCTCGACCGCGTGAGCTCGACGGTGCCCGTGTCGCGCCGTCGAGCCGCCGAGGTCAAGTCGCACTTGGGGCTTGCGTAAGGGTCGGTGCGCCATCGTTTGCCGTTGCGGGTTTGGCATGACTGTGCGGTGGGCATAATGGATTGCATCGAATGAAATCGAAAGGATCATTATGCCCGCGCTTATCACCCATCATCTGTTTGGCGAGGAAAGCATTGAGCGCCTGCCTCAGGGCGTTATTACGTCCGACGAGGAGCGTATTGCCTTTATCCTGGGCAACCAGGGTCCCGACCCGTTCTTCTTCCACGTGCTCACGCCGCGCATTTCCGACTGCACACTGTTGGGGCAGGTTATGCACCGCTCGCGCATGTCGCGTCAGTTCTCGTGCCTGCGCGACGGCGTGTCGCACCTGCTGCCGCGCGATGCCAACCTGGGCCGTGCGTTTGCATTGGGCCTGCTTTCGCACTATGTGCTCGATCGCAATGCCCACCCCTTTGTCTACGAGCAGCAGTTTGGCATTGTCGAGTCCGCCCCCGAGCTCGAGGCTTCGGGCAGTCAGGTCCACGCCGTGCTCGAAAGCGACCTGGACGTGCTGATGCTGCAGCTCAAGCGTGACGGCGCTACGGTTGAGGATTATCCGCCGGCGGGCGAGATCGTCACCACCGATCGCATCAATCGCGTGGCCGGTGTGCTCATGAGCTATGTTGCCGGACGCGTGTACGGCATCGATATCCCGGTGGGGGAGTACGGCGGCGCCGTGGCCGACATGCAGATGCTCTACCGCACCATCGAGCCGGCGGGTTCGGCCAAGACGCGTGCGATCGCCCTGCTCGAGGGCTTGGTGCACGACTATTCGCTGCTCGACGGCCTTGCGCACCGCGTGACGACCGAGCTGCCCGAGCGTACCGGCAACCTGGGCCACTTGGCATGGAAGAACCCCTTTAACGACGAAGTCTCGACCGAGAGCTTCCCCGAGGTCTTTGACCGTGCGCTGCTCGATTACGAGTGCACGGTTGCCCGCTTTATCGAGACCGGCGATATGGAGGCCGTGACCAACCACGTCAACTACAGCGGTCGCGTACTCGGCACCGACGAAGAGTTCGACCGCGAGGAGTAGGGCTCGTGCGTGCCCCTTTGCCGAATCCTTACCGGCACCTCTGGACAATTGGGGTACGATGAACTAGCTGCATATCGGGCGGATACGAAGGGGCCCTGTCCATGAAATACACCAAGCTCGAGCGTAACTGGGTTATGTACGATGTGGGCAACTCGGCCCTCGTGCTGCTCAATACCTCGGTGGTGCCCATCTACTTTAACGCCATCAATACCGGTGCCTCCTCGGCCGACCTCGTGGTCGCTTGGGGCAACGCGCAGACGATCGCCTCGCTGGTCATTGCCATGCTCATGCCCATCCTGGGCGCACTTGCCGACTATGCCGGCAACAAGATCAAGTTCTTCATGGGCTTTTTCCTTACGGGCCTCGTGCTTTGCTTTGCGCAGGCCATCCCCATGTCCGCCATGGCGTTTTTGACCGTCTACGTGCTGTGCACCATCGGCCTTAACTCGTCCATGACGTTCTACGACGCCATGCTGCCCGACATCACCACCGACGAGCGCATGGATGCTGTGTCCAGCTCGGGCTTCGCCTGGGGCTATATCGGCTCCACCGTGCCGTTCATCGTCTGCCTGGCACTCATCATGGGCGGCCCTGCCCTGGGCATCCCCACCATGCTGGCGACGCGCCTGTCGTTTATTATCACCGGCGCCTGGTGGCTCATCTTTACCTTGCCGCTCATTCGCACCTATAAGCAAAAGTACGGTCGCGAGCGCGGTCCCGAGGATACGCTCGGCCACATCGTGGGCGGTGTGTTCTCCGAGGTTGGGCATACCATGCGCGAGATCGCCAGCAACAAGACCATCCTTCTGTACATGGTCGCATTCTTCTTCTACATCGATGGCGTCCACACGGTCATCTCCATGGCAACCAGCTACGGCTCGGCCTTGGGCATCGATTCGACCCAGCTGGTACTGGCGCTGCTCGTCACGCAGTTTGTGGCCTTCCCGTCCGCCATCGTCTACGGCAAGCTCGCCGGCCGCGTGGGCACGCTCAACATGATCATGGTGGCCGTCGCCGCCTACATGGGGATCGTGCTCTTTGCGGCGTTCTTCTTAAAGACCGCCTTTGAGTTCTGGGTGCTCGCCATTTTGGTCGGCCTGTTCCAGGGTGGCGTGCAGGCACTCAGCCGCAGCTACTTTGGCCGCATCATCCCCAAGGAAAAGTCCAACGAGTACTACGGCTTCTTTGATATCTTTGGCCGCTACGCAAGCGTGATGGGCACCTTCCTGGTTTCGGTCGTCACCTCGCTGACCGGCAACCCGTCGCTGGGCGTCCTTTCCATCGGCGTGCTGCTGGTGGTTGGCTTTATGCTGCTGGTTCGTCTGTCCCGCATGACGCAGGCGGCGGCGTAGGGCAGCCAAGCGCGGGGGGGGGGGCGGCAATTGTGCCTATCCGCAGTACTCTTTTGGAAGTAGCCGCATAAATCATTCTGACTTCCGAACAATGTTTAGCCCAAGTGGGTATGATGGAACCAGCTAGGTCGCGGGGCGTCGCCTGTGTTTGGCGGCGCCCCGTTTTTGTGTTGCAAGGAGGGTAAAGGTATGAACGCCACGGTCGTGATCCCAACATATTGGGCGGGCGATGATACCCATACAAACGCTCCCGGCACCTACGACCACTCGACGTCGCTCAACGCCGCCAATCCGGAACTCGATCGCTGCCTGACTTCGCTCGAGCAGGTGCGCGACATTCCGCGCATCATCCTTTTGGTGGTCTGTCCGGTTTCCGCCACGGCCGACGTATCCCGTCGCGTGCACGAAATCGTCAACGCACACCCCACACTTAAGGTCACCGTCGTCACCAATACTCAGGCTTCGCGTGTTGCCGACCGCGTGGCGCAGATCGCGCCCAAGGGTTCGGGCGAGTGCGTGAGCCTGCGCGGCTACGGTGCCATCCGCAACATGGGTCTTGCCTGCGCGGCGGTGCTGGGGCACGACGCGGTTGTCTTTTTGGATGATGACGAGACCGTCATCGATGCCGACTTTATGAAGCGCGCGACCTATGCACTGGGCCAGCAGACGCGTCAGGGCCTGCCGATCTTGGTCAAGAGCGGGTACTTCTATGATCGTGACGGGTCGCCGCTGGCTCCCACGGACAAGGTGGGCATTTGCCATCGCTGGTGGACCAAGCGTATCGAGTTTAATCGCTGGATGAAAAAGGCGCTTTCGGGCACCCGTATCTCGCGCTCCAACTACGTGTGCGGCGGCCTGATGGCCCTGCACGCCCGCGCCTTTACGCGCGTGGCCTTCGACCCGTTTATCACCCGCGGTGAGGACCTGGACTACCTGTTTAACATGCGCATGTTTGGCTACGACGTGTGGTTCGATAACGAGTGGACCGTGCGCCACCTGCCGCCCGAGTCCGAGAAGCGCTCGCCGCGCTTTATGCAGGACGTGTACCGTTGGTACTACGAGCGGGCCAAGCTGACGTTCGCTGCGCACCAAAAGGAGCTTATTCCCGTTACGGCGGCATCGCTCATGCCCTATCCGGGTCCATGGATTTCGCGCGAGCTCGACGACCGCGTGCGTAAGACCGCCATGGTTCGCAGCATGTTTACCCGCGAGCACGAGGGATATCTGCGCATCTGGCGCCATGGCATTGACGAGGCAAAGACCTATGCTCGCCAAAACGCCGCAAGCTACCTGCGTTTTCAGAGTTTCTGGCCCAAGATTATGGACGAGCTCTGGCGCGACGCACAACTGATTGGCATCCTGGAGGGGACTGAATGATCGACCGCCGCGCCCAGCGCGATAATTCAATTTCAATCTTTCGCATCATTGCCGTCGTCTGCGCCGTTTGCGTGTTGGCGTACTTTATCTTTGCCTTGGCGACCGGCATCGAGCCGATTGCCACGGTGGTCGCCTGTGCGCTGCTGTGCATCTTTCTGTGTATCTTTATCTTCTTGACGCTCAACCCCGATTCGGTGCGCTCCCAGTACACCGAGGAGACGCTCTCGGTTGCCTCTGCCATGCTCGAGGACATTAAAGGCGGCCTGACGCAGGAGTCGGCGCGCCTGGTGTGCCAGCGTATTCTGCCCGAGACGCGTGCCATGACCGTTGCCATCACCGACGAGAGCAACGTGCTGGCCTGCGCGGGCGAGTTCGAGGAAAAGCTGCTGCCCGATTCGCCCATCCACACGCTCGCCACGCGCTACGTCATTGAGCACGGTATCGTGCAGTCGTTCAACCGCGTGGTGGACGTCGTCGGCTCGGATGGTTCGCACAACCAGGTCCCGGCGGGCATCATCGCCCCCATCAAGGTGGGCGACCGCACCGTCGGCACGCTCAAGTTCTACTACAAGACCCCGCGCGCCGTCGACCGCACCCAGTATGCGCTCGCCTCGGGCTTTGCCGAGATCCTGTCCACGCAGCTCGCCATCCACGAGCTCGAGGTGCAAAAGGAGCTCACGGCTCGTGCCGAGGTGCGTGCCCTGCAGGCGCAGATCAACCCGCACTTCCTGTTCAATACGCTCAACACCATCGCGTCGTTTACGCGCACCGACCCGCTGCGCGCCCGCGAGCTGCTGCGCGAGTTCTCCTCGTTCTATCGCGCCACGCTCGACAACTCGGGCTCGCTCATTCCCGTGTCGCGCGAGGTTGCGCAGACCAAGCGCTACCTGACGTTTGAGAAGGCGCGCTTTGGCGAGGACCGTGTGCTGGCGACCTTCGATGTCTCGGAGGATGTCGAGGACACGTTGGTCCCGGCCTTTGTAATCCAGCCGATTGTCGAGAACGCTGTGCGCCATGGCATGGGCGATGACGGCGCTCTGAGGATCGACGTGACCGTCCACCAAGACGGCGACGACGCGATTCTGATCGCCGTGGCCGACAACGGCGTGGGCATGGACGAGGGCACGGCTGCGAGGCTGTTTGATGAGCGCTCCGCACGCCCCGATGCCAGCTCGCCGCAAGGCGGCGGCGCCGGCGTGGCCATGCACAATATTTCTGAGCGCATCCATCGCTTTTATGGACCGCACTCTTATACACGCGTCGAATCGGCGCCGGGCAGGGGTACCAAAGTGCTCCTGCATCTTGATTTGTCAGAGAGCATCTTTGACATTCAAGAGTAAAATAAAAAACTACGGGCTCAACGCCAAGCGGCGGATGCCCGTCGTAGTTTGTTGACGAAAGGTTTAAACCCTATGCTGCGTGCGATGATTGTGGATGATGAGGCCCCGGCCCGTTCGGAACTTCGCTTCTTGCTCGAGCAGACGGGCAAGATCGGCACGATCACTGAGGCGTCGAGCGTTCGCTCCGCCATTGAGATGTTGATGGAAAGCCGCGTCGATGTCGTATTTCTCGATATCTCGATGCCCGGCGCTTCTGGCTTGCAGCTTGCCGAGGCGCTGCATAAGCTCAAGAATCCGCCGGCGATTGTGTTTGTGACCGCATATAGCGATCATGCCGTTGAGGCATTCGACGTAGATGCCGTCGATTACCTAATGAAGCCGGTTGAGGAGGCGCGCCTGGATCGCGCGATCGAGAAGGTCATGCAGCGCGCCAAGCCCGTCACGGACAGCAAGGCCACCATCGAGCGTATTCCGGTGGAAAAGGGCGGCCGTAAGGTCCTCATTCCCGTCGACGACATTCGCTTCATCATGGCCAAGGATGATTACTCCTGCATCTACACGATCGACGATCGCTTCCTGTCGACAACGTCGCTGGCGCAGTTCGAGGCCAAGCTTTGCGACTTTGGCTTCTTCCGCGTGCATCGCCGCTATATCGTCAACTTGGCGTGCGTCACGGACGTGGAGACGGTGCCCTCGGGCGCTATCCAACTGGGCATTACGGGCGTCGACGAACGCGTGCCGGTTTCGCGCCGCCGCGTCGTGCCGCTCAAGAAGGCCCTGAGCCTCTAGCACACTGGCCCCGCAGCTCGGTAGACCAATTGTCTGCGGAGCCGTGGGGCTTTTTGTATAACCGCCAAATCAGTTTTGCAGAAGGGATCCCATGAACAGTGCAAGCGCCAAGCGCATCGACATCATCTCGGACACCCACGGCTATCTATCGCCCGCGCTCCTAGACGAGCTCAAGGGCGCAGATCTGATCATCCACGCCGGAGACCTCACCTCAGAGATGGATTACGAGCACCTATGTACCATCGCCCCCGTGCGAGCGGTCCTAGGCAACAACGACTACTACCGCGACTACGGCCCGGACGTAGACCGTCTGGCCCTCTTCACCTACGAAGGCCTCAAATTCGCCGTAGCCCACTACCGCGAAGACCTCCCGGTGGGATCCGTAGACGTAGCCATCAACGGCCACACCCACGTAACCAAAGAAGCCCAAGTGGGTCGCTGCTTAGTCCTCAACCCGGGCAGCGCCAGCTACCCCAGAGGCAGCAGAGGCCCCACCATGGCCAGAATGCTCGTAAAAGACGGCCATGTCATAAGCACCAAGTTTATTGACTTGGAGTAACCGCAACAAAAACGGGGGATGCAGATTGCATCTCCCGTTTTTCTTTGAGCCAAAGGCAGAGCTTCAGCGACAACCTTAGACAACCCCGCCGAGGAGAACGGGGACCTCGAGCCGCGGAAGCGGCGAGGAACAATAACGACTCGAACAAAGTGACGGCAGGGAGGGTCTCCGGGGCTGTGGGGCGCGGGTTAAGTTTGTCGCGAGTTCCGCACGCAAAGGAAAGCACTTAATGTGCTTTCCGTCTTGCGCAGGACTGTAGAGCAGC
>CAKUFW010000042.1 GCA_934650975.1 uncultured Collinsella sp.
GCTAATAAGAACGATGGCTTTTTGCGTGTGGCGGCGGCGTCGCCGCAGATTCGCGTCGCCGATGTCGAGGGCAATGCCGAGGTTGCGCTGGCGGCTGTTCGCGATGCTGCCGAGCGCGGCGTTCGCGCGCTGGTGCTGCCCGAGCTTAACCTGACCGGTTATACCGCGGCCGATTTGTTCCATAACCGCACACTGCTGCATGCCTGCGAGACCGCACTGGCACATATTCTCGATGAAACTCGCGAGCTGCCGATTGTCTTTACCATCGGTCTTCCCGTTGCGGTTGCCGAGAATATCTACAACTGCGCCGCCGTGTGCTGCGCGGGCGAGCTTTTGGGTCTCACGGCCAAGAAGTATTTGCCTAACTATGGCGAGTTCTATGAGCGCCGTTGGTTTGCTCCGGCGCCTGCGGATCCCGTGTGGGTTGAATTTGCCGGTCAGGGTCCGGTCCCGCTGGGTTCGGGGCTTGTCTACCGCTGCTGCGATGAGGACGCCGAGGATTTGGTGCTCGGTATTGAGGTCTGCGAGGACCTGTGGGTGCCGGCACCTCCTTCGACCGAGATGGCGCTTGCCGGTGCCACGGTGATTCTCAACCCCTCCGCTTCCGACGAGATCATCGGTAAGGCAGATTACCGCCGCAGCCTTATCTCTAACCAAAGCGCGCGCCTGTACTGCGCCTATGCCTATGCGGACGCGAGTGAGGGCGAGTCCACGACCGATATGGTCTTTGCGGGCGAGAACCTCGTCTATGAAAACGGATCTAAGCTCGCCGCCACGAAGCTCCTCACCTGCGATATGGCGGTGGCCGATGTCGATCTTGACCGCCTGGTTGCCGAGCGCCGTCGCTCAACGACGTGGACGCGCGCGGACGATGCGTCGGAGGCCACGACCGTTGAGTTCTCTTTTGAGGGCGTGCTGGCCAAAGAGTCTGTCCTGCGCGATGCCTGCGATATCGACCGCGTTTTCCCTCGCGCGCCTTTTGTGCCAGCCGACCACGGTGATCTGGCCGAGCGTTGCGAGACTATTCTCAATCTGCAGACTGCGGGCCTCAAGACCCGCCTTGCCCATACGGGTACCAAGGCTGCAGTCATCGGTCTTTCGGGCGGCTTGGATTCCACGCTGGCACTGCTTGTGACCGTGCGTGCCTTCGATGCGCTGGGGCTGCCGCGCACGGGTATCACGGCGGTCTCCATGCCCGGCTTTGGCACGACGCATCGCACTAAGTCCAACGCCGAGTCGCTCGCGCGCGACCTGGGCGTGAGCTTCCGTGAGGTCTCGATTCACGCGGCTGTGGAGCAACACTTCAAGGACATCGAGCACGACCCGGCGGTCCAGGACGTGACCTACGAGAACAGCCAGGCGCGCGAGCGCACGCAGATTCTGATGGATCTGGCCAACCAGGCCGGTGGTTTTGTCATCGGCACGGGCGACCTCAGCGAGCTGGCGCTCGGCTGGGCCACCTACAACGGTGACCATATGAGCATGTATGCCGTCAACGCGAGCGTGCCCAAGACGCTCGTGCGCCATCTGGTGCGCTATGCGGCCGATGTCTTTGGCGGTCGCATCGCCGCCACACTGCTCGACATCCTCGACACGCCGGTGTCGCCCGAGCTCTTGCCCCCGACGGGTGATGGCGAGATCGCTCAGAAGACCGAGGACTTGGTGGGTCCGTACGAGCTGCACGACTATTTCCTCTATTACCTGCTGCGTTTTGGCTTTGAGCCGGGTAAGATCTACCGCATGGCGCTCAAGAGCTTTGAGGGCGTCTACGACGAGGCCACCATCCACACGTGGCTGCGCACGTTCTATCGTCGTTTCTTCGCCCAGCAGTTTAAGCGCAGTTGCCTGCCCGACGGTCCCAAGGTGGGCTCGGTCACGCTCAGCCCGCGCGGCGATTGGCGCATGCCGAGCGACGCCAGCTCGCGTCTGTGGCTCGCGCAGATCGACGCGCTGCGTCCAGTCGACTAGCACCGCGCTCCGATTGGCTAAGGTTGGCTAAATTGAACCAAAACGGGGGATGCAAGCGTTACACTTTTGCAATCTGATGGCCCGTATCGCGCGGCGCTCTTGTCGGAGCGCCGCGTTTTTTGTATCGAAAGGTGGCACCATGCAGGCATCGCAGCGTCTCGACCGCTTTGGCGCGGAGGTTTTTGCCTCGCTCAACAACAAGCTTCTTGCGCTTAAAGCCCAGGGCAAGACCATTTACAACATGAGTGTGGGCACGCCCGACTTTAAGCCGTACGACCACGTGGTCGAGGCGCTGACCCAGGCCGCCCAGGACCCCGAGATGTGGAAGTACGCCCTGCGCGATCTGCCCGAGCTTAAGCAGGCCGTGTGCGATTACTACGAGCGCCGCTTTGGCGTTTCGGGCATTACGCCGTCCATGGTGCAGTCGTGCAACGGCACGCAGGAGGGCGTGGGCCACTTGGGTCTGGCGCTGCTCGACCCGGGCGATACGATCCTGGTGCCCGATCCGTGCTACCCGGTCTTTGAGGCGGGTGCCAAGATTGCCGATGCCAAGCTCGAGTACTACCCGCTGGTCGCCGAGCACAACTACCTGCCCTACGTGGCGGGCATCGACCCCGAGGTCGCCGACCGCGCCAAGTACATGATCGTGTCGCTGCCCGCCAACCCGGTTGGCTCGGTGGGCACGCCTGAGGTCTACGAGGAGATCATCGCCTTCGCCCGCGAGCACGACCTGTTGATCGTCCACGACAACGCCTACTCGGACATCGTGTTCGATGGCGAGCCGGGTGGCAGCTTCCTGCAGTATCCTGGCGCGCTCGAGGTGGGCGTGGAGTTTTTCTCGCTCTCCAAGTCGTTCAACGTTACCGGCGCCCGCATCGGCTTCTTGGTCGGTCGCGAGGACGTGGTCTCGGCCTTCGCCAAGCTGCGCAGCCAGATCGACTTTGGCATGTTCTTCCCGATTCAGAAGGCCGCCATCGCCTGCCTGAACGGCCCGCGCGATGAGGTCGAGGCGCAGCGCCTGAAGTACCAGGAGCGCCGGGATGCCCTGTGCGACGGTCTTGAGGGCTTGGGCTGGGAGCGCCCCAACGCGCATGGCTCCATGTTTGTGTGGGCCAAGCTTCCCGGCGGTCGCACCGATTCGATGGCGTTTTGCGAGGAGCTCATGGAGAAGGCCGGTGTCGTTGTGACGCCGGGTGCGAGCTTTGGTCCTTCGGGCGAGGGGCACGTGCGTATGGCGCTGGTGCTGCCGCCCGATCAGATCGCCTTGGCTGTTGAGGCTATTCGCGAGGCGGGCCTGTATTAGGGATTCGTTTTTGTGAGTCAATAGCTCGAAACCGATTTCGTGCAGTTATTATACGAATTCTGCAAACAATTTCGGTAAACGGTCGATATTTGACTGCAATAGGAGCATAATCAAAGTCCCGATTGGATGTATTGGGATTACGGCAAGCCGCTCGGGTCGCCCTGGGCGGTTTGTTTGTGGAGAGAGATGGGAGTTTGTAATGGTTAACGAGAAGAAGGTCGCTATTGTCGGCTGCGGTTTCGTCGGTTCGTCCTCGGCGTTCGCACTGATGCAGAGCGGTCTGTTCTCCGAGATGGTCCTCATCGACGTGGACAAGAACCGCGCCGAGGGCGAGGCCCTGGACATCGCGCACGGCATGACGTTTGCCGAGCCGATGAAGATCTATGCCGGCGATTATTCCGATGTCGCCGATGCCGCGATGATCGTCGTCACCGCTGGCGCTGCCCAGAAGCCCGGTGAGACCCGCCTGGACCTGGTCAACAAGAACGTCAACATCTTTAAGTCCATCATCCCCGAGATTAAGAAGTCCGGCTTTGACGGCATCCTGTTGATCGTCTCCAACCCGGTTGACGTTCTGACCTATGCCGCCATCAAGATGTCCGGCCTGCCCGAGGGCCACGTCATCGGCTCCGGTACCGTGCTCGACACCGGTCGTCTGCAGCAGATGCTCGGCGCCCACGTCGAGGTCGACCCGCGTGATGTCCAGGCCTACGTCATGGGCGAGCACGGCGACTCCGAGTTCGTCGCTTGGTCCAGCGCCCAGGTTGCCGGCGTGCCGCTGAGCACCTTCTGCGAACTTCACGGCCATCTGGAGCACGAGGCTGCCGAGAAGCGTATCGCCGAGGACGTCAAGAACTCCGCCTACACCATCATCGAGAAGAAGCACGCCACCTACTACGGCGTTGCCATGGCCGTTAAGCGTATCTGCACTGCTGTCATGCGTGACGAGCAGACCGTTCTGCCCGTTTCTTCGCTCATGGTGGGCGAGTACGGCCTGTCCGATCTGGCCATCTCCATGCCAACCGTCGTCGGTCGCGACGGCGTTGTCTGCCGCGTCCCCGTGCCGCTGAACGAGTCCGAGCAGGGCGAGCTCACCGCTTCTGCCAAGGCTCTCAAGGACATCATCGACAGCGTCGATTTCTCCTGCTAAATCCAGCTCGTTTGCCAGCAAGCTACAATGAAGGCGTCCAGGCCCCACGGCCCGGGCGCCTTTTTTGGTGCATTGGGGTCAGGTTTGTTTGCACCAAAAAGGGCGCGATTGGTGCAAACAAACCTGACCCCAATGCACCATTGTTGATGGGAGAGGCATGTCGGATTCGCCTAACTTTTTGACGTATGCCCAGACGGCGTTCGATTCGTTTGAGGAGCGGTCGTTCTGCGCGGTGGACAGCCTGGTGTTTGCGTGGCTGTCGTATTTGCATCTTCCGGACGATATGCCGGAGCTTGTCGGCTGGCAGGGGCTGGACGTGCGTGAACTGCTGCGTGCCGAGTGCTACCAGGACATGATTGGTGACCTGTGGGACCCGGAGGAGAGTCGCGCCTTGCTGGAGGCTGTTGCGGCAAGTCCTCGCTACCGCGGCGTGCGCGTTTGCGGCTATCGTGCCGTGAACGACGTGACGGCGACGGAGCAGTTCGCAGCCATGACGTTCCGCTTTCCGGCAGGATTCAGCTACCTTTCCTTCCGTGGGACCGACAGCACGATCGTGGGCTGGAAAGAGGACTTTAACATGGCGTTCCGGTGCCCCGTGCCCTCCCAGGAATCTGCGGCGCGTTATGTGGACGAGGCAGCGACCGCGATTGATGGACCGCTCTTGTGCGGAGGCCATTCCAAGGGCGGAAACTTGGCGGTGTATGGCGCTGCGATGTGCTCTGACGCCGCTGGTGACCGAATCGAGCGGGCCTTCTCGCATGATGGCCCCGGCTTTGTCGAGGAGTTCCTGAGTGGCGACGCCTTTGCGGGCCTGTCCGGTCGCATCGATAAAACCCTGCCGCAGTCGTCGATTTTCGGCATGATGTTCGAGACGCAGGAGGACTATGCCATCGTCGAGAGCACGGAGTTCAGCCTGCTGCAACACAATCCCTTTAGCTGGGTCGTTGACGGCTGCGACTTTGTGTATTGCGAGCGCCTGTCTGCCGGCGCGCGATACGTCGATAGCTCTATTCGCGAGATGCTGCTCGCAGTGGGACCTGCCGAGCGTGAGCGCTTTGTAGATGCACTGTTCTCCGTGTTTGAGGCTACGGGCGCCGAACGGTTTGCGGATATCGCGGGGAATCTACGTGAGAGCCTGCCGGTGATGCTCCAGACGGCTCAGGGCTTTGATAAGGATACTCGCCGTTTTATTTCGCAGACTATCGCAGCGATCCTTAAGTGTGCGCTGCTGCCCAAGCGCCCCGAGCTTAATGTTCCTGCTGCCGGTAAGAGCTTGGCAGAGCAGCTTGAGGCGTGGCAGTCCGAGCTCCTGCACTAGCCATTGGTGCAAAGGGGTCAGGTCTGTCTGCACCATGTTGGTGCAAAGTAACCTGACCCCGATGCACCAATCTTCGATGCACTTGGGACGGGCTCGACCGCTATACTGATTCGTGCTGAAATCGATCTAGAACGGAATGCCGTATATGAAAATCAATCACGCAATCCTGCATATCCTGGACTTTGACTCGGCTGTCAACGTCATGAGCCAGCGCGAGCTCGATATCGAGAGCCGTACCGTGCGCAATTTTGTGACTACGCACCTGCGCCGCGCTCGCACGTCTGCCGATAACAAGCGTGCCACGTTTGCCGAGAACTCCGCATTCGGTGGCGAGCTCAAGGGCTATTTCTTTGGTGAGCGCGAGTTCGTTGACCTGTCGCAGCAGATTGCGGAGTTCATCTCCTCGGAGCTTACCAAGGCCGAAAAGGCCGAGTCCACCGACGTGCTTGTAGCGGACTTTGACGACGACGAGGACGCCCGCTGGTTTGCCGTGATGTTGCTTGGGTCCAAGCAGGCCTTTATGCACGAAGTGGGCCGCGAGGAGGGCGAGGTGCGCAACGATATCGCGCGCCATTACGCCATCCTGCCGAACCCTTCGCAAAAGGTGCCGAGCTACGCAATCGTGCGTGCGAGCACCATGGAGATCGGCTACGTGGACAAGAAGCGCAAAATCGCCGGCGAGGACCGCATGCTCATTCCCGACGGGCTGCTGCAGTGCGATGCGGGCGTGTCGGGCAAGGAGATTATCGACACCGTGACGCGTGTGGTCGAGGAGGTTGCCGAGGAGCACGGCGCCAACACGGCCGTGGCGCTCGCCAAGGTCAAGGCCGCTGTTGCCGAGAAGGTCGAAGACGATGAGGAACTGCCGCCCTGGGATATCGTCGACGAGGTCTTTGAGGACGAGCCGGTCATTAAGGAGAGCGTGCGTGCGGCACTGACCGAGGAAAAGGTTCCCGAGCGAGTGCCCGTGGAGCGCAAGCAGGTCGAACGCGCGGCCGTGCGCAATCACAAGATTCGTACCGATACGGGTATCGAGATCAGCTTCCCGGCCGAGATGGGCTCGAACTCCGAGTACATCGAGTTCGTCAACGAGCCCAACGGCCTCATCTCCATCGAGCTCAAGAACATCGGAAGCATTGAGAACCGATAAGCCACGCTTGGACGCTGCAGAATAAAGAAA
Source organism: uncultured Collinsella sp. (assembly GCA_934650975.1). Lineage (GTDB taxonomy): Bacteria > Actinomycetota > Coriobacteriia > Coriobacteriales > Coriobacteriaceae > Collinsella. Next base: position 6,920 of record CAKUFW010000042.1, read on the forward strand.
GGCCGAAGCCCCAGATTGGGCTTCGGCCTTATTTCTTGGGATTGAATTGCGCTGCAGGCTGACACGCCTCTAGAGTTGACGTAAACCTTCCTCGAGACCGGTCTTGCTGTCGGTCTGGGCGTCGCGCATCTTGATGACGCGGGCGGGGACACCGGCCACGACGGCACCGGCGGGGACGTCCTCGACACATACGGCGCCGGCGGCAACGACAGCACCCTTGCCCACGCGCACGCCCTCCAGGACTACGGCGTTGGCGCCAATCATGACATCATCCTCGATGATGACGGGCGTGGCGCTCGCGGGCTCAACGACGCCTGCCAGCACGGTACCGGCGCCGATGTGGCAGTTCTTGCCCACGGTTGCGCGGCCGCCCAGGACGGCGCCCATATCAATCATAGAGCCCTCGCCGATAACGGAGCCGATGTTGATGATGGCGCCCATCATGATGACGGCGCGGTCACCGATCTCAACGCGGTCGCGGATAATCGCGCCCGGCTCGATGCGTGCGTTGATGCCCTTAAGGTCGAGCATGGGCACGGCGGAGTTGCGGCAGTCGTTCTCGACGTCGTAGTAGTCGATGGAATCGGCATTGGCGTCGAGGATGGCTTTGAGCTCATCCCAGTCACCAAAGACGGTCTTGCCGCGACGGCCGCCGTAGGCGTGCGCATCGCCCCAGGCAACCTTCATGCCGGGCTTCTCGCGGACATACAGCTTGACGGGCGTCTTCTTGGGCGCGGTGGCGATGTAGTTGATAATCTCCTGTGCATCCATCTCGGCTGCGTTGCTCATATACTGTTTCTCCTTTACGTGGGCTTGGTTAATGATTGGTTAGGCAAACATGACCTGGTCGAAGGTGTAGAAGCCGGGGTCGCGGACGACGAGCTTCTGGGCGGCCGCTAGAGCGCCGTTGACGAAGATCTGGCGGCTCGTGGCGCGGTGGGCGAGCGTGACCTCCTCGTCCTGGCCAAAGAAGCTCACCTCGTGCACGCCGGCGACGGTGCCGCCGCGCAACGAGTGCATGCCGATTTCCTTGGGGTCACGCGCGCCGCACATGCCCTTGCGACCGTAGACGGGGTGATAGCCAGCCTCGGGCTCGGCCTCGACTACGGCGTCGAGCAACAACTTGGCGGTGCCGCTGGGGGCATCGACCTTTTGGTTGTGGTGCGTCTCGACGATCTCGCAGTCAAAGCCGGGCAGCTCGCGCGTGGCCTGGGCCACCAGGTGGCGCAGGGCGGCGATGCCGATGGAGTAGTTGCCCGAGTGCATGACGCGGGCGTTCTGGCCCAGCTCGCGCAGGCGGTCCATCTGCTCGGGGGTGTAGCCTGTGGTGCCCGAGACCAACGCCGCGCCCGTGCGCTCGACATAGGCGACAACGGCATCGAAGGTCACGATGTTCGAGAAGTCGATGATTACATCGGTTGTCGGTGCGCTCTCGAGCTCGGACAAGTCGAAGCCGATCTGGGCGACGATGTCAAAAACGGGCTCTCCAGCGGCGTTGACAATGCCCTCGGCGGTGGTGCGGATCAGCGAGCCCATGCGGCCCGTTCCCATAATGACGGTCTTAATCAAGCAGACCAGCTCCCTTCAGAGCATCGGTAAGTGCGGTGCGCGTGTCGTCTGCCATGGGGCACAGCGGCATGCGATAGTTGGCCTCGATCATGCCCATCTGGGCGAGCGCTTCCTTAACGGGGATGGGGTTGACCTCGCTAAAGAGGGCGTTGATGAGCGTCTGACCGGCAATCTGGATCTCGCGGGCGCGCTCCACGTCACCGTCCAGGTAGGCACGGCACATGTCGTGCACGAGTTGCGGCTGCACGTCGGCCCACACGCTGATGGTACCCGAGGCGCCCAGGCTCATGAGCGGCACGGTAAGCGCGTCCTCGCCTGAGTACATGCGGAAGTCGTCGGACAGCAGGTGGGCGATCTTGGCCGCGTAGGCGACGTTGCCCGAGGCTTCCTTAATACCCATGATGTTGGGGTGCGCGGCCAAGCGCTCCACGTTGCGCTCGCTGATGCCGCAGCCGCAGCGGCCGGGGATGTTGTATAGGATGCAGGGGATGTCCACGGCATCCGCTACGGTCTTAAAGTGCTGGTAGATGCCCTCCTCGTTGGACTTGTTGTAGTAGGGGGTAATGAGCAGCAGGCCGTCGGCTCCCAGGCCTTGATAGGTGAGCGACTTGGTGAGCATGGTCTGCGTGGAGTTGGAGCCCGAGCCGGCGATGACGGGGACGCGTCCTGCAACCTGCTTGACCACTGCGGCGACGACGGAGTTGTCCTCGTCATCGGTCATCGTGGCACTCTCACCGGTGGTGCCCAGGGTGAGGATGGCGTCGGTGCCGTTTTGCAGGTGGAAATCGATAAGGCGTTCGAGCGCGTCAAAGTCGACGCTGCCGTCCTTCTTAAACGGGGTGACAAGGGCGACGATCGAACCCTCGAGGTTGCGGACGTCCATATTCTTCTCCTTCGCTTCTGCGATCTGGATGCGTTTGTTCCATTGGGCGGCGACGGCCAGGCGCTCGTCCTGAGCGCGACGACGGGCGGCATCGGCGCGCGATTTGGCCAGCAACTCGCGTCCGCACGGCAGCACGTCGAGCGTGGCAAAGTAGTCGCCCGGGCGCTCGGCACGACGAATGAGGTCGGCCGAGCCGTCGGGGCGCAGCAATACCTCTGCGGAGCGCAGGCGGCCGTTGTAGTTGTAGCCCATGGAGTAGCCGTGCGCGCCCGTATCGTGGATCACGATCAGGTCGCCCATGTCAATCTGCGGCAGCTCGCGGTCGATGGCGAACTTGTCGTTGTTCTCGCACAAGTTGCCTGTGATGTCGTACGTGTTCGTGACCGGTGCCGTGGTCTTGTCGGGACCACCGGGCTGGCCCATCACCGTAACGTGGTGGTAAGCGCCATACATGGCAGGACGAATGAGGTCGACGGCACTTGCATCCACGCCGATATAGTCCTTGTAGATCCGCTTTTCGTGAATGGCCTTGGTGACCAGGCACCCGTAGGGGCCCATCATAAAGCGGCCCATCTCGGTGCAGATCGCCACATCGCCCATGCCGGCGGGAACCAGGATCTCGTCGTAGGCCGCGTGCACGCCCTCGCCGATGGCGCGGATGTCGTTCGCCTGCTGCTCGGGCAGGTAGGGGATACCCACGCCGCCGGACAGGTTAATGAAGGCGACATGTGCGCCCGTCTCGCGCTCCAAGCGCACGGCAAGCTCAAAGAGGATACGCGCGAGCTTGGGGTAGTAATCGTTGGTGACGGTGTTGCTGGCAAGGAACGCGTGAATGCCAAAATTCTCGGCACCCTTGGCCTTGAGCATGCGGAAGGCATCAAAGAGTTGCTCGGTGGTCATGCCGTATTTTGAGTCGCCCGGGTTGTCCATAATGCCGTTGGAAAGCTGGAACAGGCCGCCCGGATTAAAGCGGCAGCTGACTGTCTTGGGGATAGAACCAGCAACGCGCTCATAGAACTCGATGTGGCTGATGTCGTCGAAATTGACGATGGCGCCCAGCTTGTCGGCGAGCTCAAAGTCTGACGCTGGCGTATCGTTGGATGAGAACATGATGTCGTAGCCGGTGATGCCCAACGAGCGGGCGATCATGAGCTCGGTGTAGCTCGAGCAATCGCAGCCGCAGCCGTATTCGTTGAGAATGGAGATGAGCGCCGGGTTGGGATTGGCCTTGACGGCAAAGTACTCCTTAAACCCCGGATTCCATGCAAAGGCGTCGCGCACCTCTTGCATGTTGCGGCGGATGCCCGCCTCGTCGTATAGATGAAACGGTGTGGGGAACTGCTCGACGATGTGCTCGAGCGTTTCCTTGTCCACAAACGGCTGCTTGGCCGCATATGCCTCGTTGGGGGTCAATGCCATATCCCGTAAACCTCGCTATCCAGACGGCGCCATCTGCGCATCGAATCCGCATAGCGTGGACCCAATGTCCGGATAGCGCTCCCGCATTGCTGCAGACAGTCCTGCGGGTGTTTCCCGCAGGCCCACCAGGCTGTTCGTGCCCGAAAAGCCCAGTTCGGCGGGTTTCGCCTCCCCGCGGGGTCAAAGTCTGCCGACTCGCCCGCGGCTCTTCGTGCCCGCGCCTCTATCAAGTGGTAAAGACCCTACCACGTTGCACTTTACCAAACAAGAGTATTCGTATATAACGTTTAAAAAATGCAGGGATATGCTGGAAATAAGGGTGCGGCAATCTTGCGGCACAATAAATAGCAACCGACGTGCACCTATGAAAGGAACCTTTATGACCGAGCTCCAAGAACTCCGTCGTTATCGTCGCGACTTGCATCGCATTCCGGAGCTCGACTTCGATCTTGAGCAAACTATCGCCTATATCGAGGGCGTGCTCGATCCGCTTGCCTGCGAGGTGACCCATCCGTGTCCGAGCTGCGTCTGCGCCTTCTTCGATGCCGGTGTGGGCGCTGCGCACGCCACGGCGATTCGTGCCGACATGGACGCCCTGCCCATCGCGGAGGCGACGGGTGTGGATTTCGCCTCGACGCATCCCGGCAAGATGCACGCTTGCGGCCACGATGGCCACATGGCCATGGTGCTTGCCGCCGCGACGTATGTCGATCGCACGATTCGTGAGCAGCCGGGCGTCATCAAACGCAACGTGCTCTTTGTGTTTCAGCCGGCCGAGGAGACGACCGGTGGCGCCAAGACAGTGTGCGAGAGCGGCGTGTTTGAGCGCTACGGGGCCGATCGCATCTTCGGCTTCCATGTATGGCCCGATCTGCCCGCCGGCACGTTGGCGAGCTGTTCCGGTCCACTGCTGGCGCGCTCGAGCGAGACACACATTCATATCCATGGCGCGAGTATCCATATCGCCAAGACCTACGGCGTTCCGGTCGAGGAATCGCACGATGCGGCGCTGGCAGCAGCCAAGTTCTTGGTTGCCGAGCGCGAGCTGATGGACGAGTTGGGCGCCGACGAGCCCTGTATTGGTAAGTTTGGCCTGCTGCAGGCCGGCACCGTCTGCAATGCGGTGGCGGGGGAGGCCCATGTTGCGGGCAGCTTGCGCGTGTTTACGGACGACATGTTCGACCGCGCGCGCGAGGGCGTGCGCCGCGTGTTGGACGAGGCCTGCACCGCAACAGGCTGTACGTACGACCTCAACTTTGCCGAGGGCTATCCGCCAGTCGATAACGACCCCGAGTTGTTTGCCCACATTGCGCCTGCCTTGCCCGAGCTGCAACTTGTGGACGAGCCGCTGTTAATCGCTGAGGATTTCGCGTTCTATCAGCGCCATCTGCCGGGCGTGTTCTTCTTGCTGGGCACGGGCGTTCCTGTCGGGCAGGATAATCCGAGCGACGCCGAGGGCTGCCCCGCCTATGCTACGAGTGCCCTGCATACTGATACCCTGCTCTTTGACGAGGAAATCCTGCTCAAGGGCCTCGATGTCTACAAACGATTGCTTTTGCTTGACTAAGGCGTGAAGGACTATTTGTTCTAGAAAACACGAACAAACGTACGATATAATAGAGATGTAAGTCTGTAGAAACGTTTGACGTTACTAACGTAAGGCGATACTATGATAGCATCGTATAAAGATGAGGATACCGAACGCTTTGCCATGGGTGTGCGGGTCAGTAGGTTCGTGCCCTTTGAGCGTGTTGCGTTGAGGAAGATTCGCCAACTGCAGGTTTGTGCTTCGCTTGATGATCTTCGCGTTCCACCGGGCAACCGCCTGGAAGCTTTGAAGGGCGATCGTGCCGGTCAATATAGCATCCGTGTTAACGAGCGCTATCGGGTCTGTTTTGAGTGGAGACAGGAGATGGCTTGGAATGTCGAAATCGTCGATTATCACAAGTGATGAGACTTCGGCCGATTTGTTGTCGCCGGTGACTCCTGGTGAGCTTCTCAAAGAGGAGTTTCTTGTTCCCATGGGCATTTCTCAATATCGCCTTGCGAAAGAGACCGGGATTCCGGCTCAACGCATTGGGCAGATTATCTTGGGAAGGCGTCGTGTGACGGCCGACACCGACCTCCGTCTTTGCCGTTATTTTGGCCTGACGGATGGTTATTGGCTGCGCGCTCAGGTGGCGTTTGACCTTGAGGCCGAGAAAAGGCGGATTGAACCGGAACTCGATAAGATCGTTCCTGTTCAGCAGGCTATCGCACTGTAGTGCTCAAAGATGATGGGGGGTGGCGATGAGGCGACGCCGACAGTCTTCCGTATATAGTCCGGGTGGATGCGGGTGTGGTTTGCTACTGCTCCCAGTTGTTGTGCTGAGCATTGGCATGATGTTTGCACTTGCCGGTTTGGCTGCAGCGGCGCTCGTGTTGCTGATTGTCGCCATTGGCGTGACGATCTGGCTCTATCGTTGTCGCGAACAACGTCGCGCCGACGGCAAGACCAATGTGGGATGGATTGTCTTTTTGGTTTTCGCCTATCTGCTGAGCGTTAGCTACCTGGCGCTCTTTGTCCTGTTGATGATCAGCGCCTTTACTGGGGAATCCGTCACGGTGGGTTGATGCGCTGCCAGCAGACGGTCGTGCAAAGTGCGTTTGCTCGGCGTTTGGATAACTGCATTGGCCGTTTACCGCAACCTTAGCTCTCGGCTAATGAATTCAAGTTTAATCCCTCCTACGATGTGCTGTGTGCCGGCGCGGTAGCCGGATCGTAGGAAGGATGCATTATGAAAAAGCTCGAAAACGAAGTGCTGCTGAGCCGTCGCGCTGCGCTTGGCGCATTCGCCACTGTCGCCTTGGGGACCGCTGGTCTTCTTGCAGGATGCGGTAGCGATAAGGCGACCGTCACCGAGGATGCCGGCGATGGCGACAAGAAGGATGAGTCGAAAAAGGAAGAGCAGTCCACGACTGACCTTGCCGTCGGCACGGCGGTGACCACGGCTACCGGCCTTTCTGTTGTCGTCGACTCCGTCCAGACCGGTCTTACTAATTATGACGGCTCGACCATGACGGGCATCCATGTCACGTACGTCAACAATGGCGACGAGGGTGCGGACTACAATGTCTACGATTGGAAGGGCGAGGACGCCAACGGCGCTCAGCAAAACCAGGGGTACTACAGCGAGGGCTCCGATGAGCTGCAATCCGGCACCCTTGCCGCCGGCGGCTCCGTGGCGGGCAATATCTATTTTGATGGTGACATCAAGAAGGCACTCTATTTTGCCAACATGTTTGATAAGTCCGCGACTGCAAGCTGGGTGCTCGCCTAGTATGTCGCTACCGTTGCGCCGCATGGGAGGTGAGGCCGTATGCCCGACAAAAAGCTGACTGACGAGTTGCTCAATGAGCTTCTCGACGCGCCAAACATCGATGGCTATATCAAGGAACACGACTTTGCCGCCCCGTCGCTTTCGAACTACCTTAAGCAGCTGTTGCAGGAAAAGGGTCTGGAGCGTTCGCGCGTGGTGCGTATGGCCGACCTTAATGAGACTTTTGGTTATCAGATTTTTACAGGTGCGCGCCACCCAAGCCGTAATAAGGTGCTGCAGATTGCCTTTGCAATGGCGCTGTCGATGAAAGAGACCAACCGCGCCCTGACCGCTGCCGGAGTGAGCGTTCTCAACTGCAAGGACCGTCGCGATGCAATCATTATCTTTTGCATCGACCGTGGCTGTAGCCTCCAAAAGGTCAATGAAGAGCTGTATCGCTTTGGCGAGGAAACGGTGAGTTAGTGGCCGATGGCTGAGCCGGCGGTGTCACAGGAACAACCATGCAAACGAACGGGGTGCGGACAACACGGGGTGTCCGCGCCCTGCGTTATGATGGAAGCTATGGATACTCAGACCCCAACATATTCCGATGATGAGCTGACTGCTTCACTCGTCGAGCATTTGGCGTCGCTCGACCGCGATGACAGCTATCGTGTGGAGCGCGTGCTCAAGCTCTCGGATGTCGAGACGACCGAACTCGTCTATTTTGAGGGCTCTGGTGGCGGGTCTCTCGGCCCCTTTGTCCGCAAGCGCATCGATGCTTCGGTGCAGATTGGCGGAGCATATGAGCGCCTGTTTGCGGCCCAGCGCGCCGGTCGTCGTTTTGAGCACTTGCCCCGGATTGTCGATTGCCGCCGTGTGGGCGACGAGCTCAACGTGGTGATGGAGTATGTCGAAGGCGAGACACTCGAGGCGTTGGTGGGGCGCTTGGGGGCGACGCCCGATTATGCCCGCGGGCTGTATCCCGTTTTGTGTGAGGCGGTAGGCGAGCTACATGCTGGTTTTGCAGCTGCGGGGGAGCCGGGGGTACCGGTAATCCACCGCGATCTTAAACCCTCGAACATCATCGTATCGGGCGTGGGGTATACGGCCGATGCCGGCATGACCTTCTCGTCGCTGGTGATTATCGACCTGGGAATCGCGCGCGTTTGGCGCGATGGCGCCGACGCCGACACCGTCAAGTTTGGCACGCGTTCCTATGCGCCGCCCGAGCAGTTTGGGTTTGGGCAGACGAGCGTCCGCAGCGATATTTACGCGCTTGGCGCACTGCTGTTCTTTTGCCTGACGGGAACTGACCCCAAACCGGGGCGGGACATACGTGAGCAATGCGAGACGCACGGTATGCCAACTCCGCTTGCCGATGCGGTTTGCATGGCGATGGCGCTCGATCCGGCTAAGCGCTTTGCGAGTGCAAAGGCACTGGGGCATGCTGCGCGCGCGGCGTATGAGCTATGTCTCCCTGCACCGTCGCCCGCGACCTTTTCTGCTGCCAGTGTGCCCCGGGTCGCGGCGTCACAGGTACAGCGGGTACAGCAGCCGGTTGCCCTCACGCTTCCGTCTTCTGCAAACCGGCGTTCGATCGTCTCTCCTGTGACGTCCAAATGTGCGCGTCTGCTCTCGCGTATCCCCGAGCTCGTGGGGCGCATATGGAATGGATGCGTCTATGCGACAACATTGTTGCTGCTGATGGGCAGCCATTTTGCGGTATTTACGCCGACGGGCGAAAACAGAAGCTATCCAACGTGGTTTTTGGCACTTGAGTATTTCTTTATGGTCGATGGCCTGGTGCTGCTCATCGCATTTGGAATGCTCGACCGCCGTAGGCTCCGACGTCGTTTTCCCGTGCTCGATCGGTATCGGGGGAGCGTCTTTGTAGAGCTATGGTTCAAGGCACTCGGGTTCATGTTTGCCGTCATGTGCGTTGTCGTCGTTGTCGGCAACGCAACCGGTGTCGTCTCCTAAATAAACGAAAAGGGACCCCGTTTGGGGTCCCTTTGCAGTTCAAGACTTTAGTCTGCTGGGCGCGCAGCGGCCAGCTTCAACCCACCCGCTATGCGGGTGGAGACAAACGGCTTT
>CAKUFW010000043.1 GCA_934650975.1 uncultured Collinsella sp.
ACCATGCCGCGCAGGGTATCGGCGCCCTGGAAGTCGTTGATGGACAGGAACTGGTCAAAGCCAAAGTCCTTGTACACATTCTCGCGGTTCCAGTTGGTCGCATGGTTGGGGTGCATGGCCGTGGTGGAATAGCCGAGCGATTTGAACTGCTCTGCCAGGTTCCCGGTCGTCTCCATGTTGTAGATGGTGTAGGGGTACACGCCCGAGCCCAGGTTGGCCATGGAGTTGCCGGTCATAAACTCAAACTCGGTATTGGCGGTACCGCCGCCGTAGGCGCTCACATAGAGCTTGCCGCGGCTGAGGCAGTTGGACAGGTTCTTAAAGTACTGCGGGCCCTCGTAGCCGGCGCGCATCTCCTGGTAGATCGACAGATCCGAGAACGTCTCGTTCATGATGGCGATGACCGTGGGCTTCTCGCTATCGAACTGCTCCTTTGCGGCAGCGCGCTCGTCGCTCTTGGCGGCATCGGACTTGTCGTAGGCCTTGGCGTACTTTTTGAGCGTTGCCTTGGCATCGTCGACGGAGTAGTCGGCGGGTTTGGGCGGCTTGATGGACTGCGCTGCGCTAATAAAGGCGGGCAGGTAGCCCTCGCGCCAGTAGCTCTCGAGCGGGCGCCAGGTGTAGACGGTGATGCCGAGGGTGTTGTAGTAGTCGATGAGCGTGACGTGTGCGGTCACGCCACCCAGGCACAGCACCGCCACGAGCAGGTTGGTGAGCAGCATGCGCTTGGCGTTGGCGGCGCCCTTCTGACGGTGCGGCGCGACCAGGCCGGCGTACTCGCACAGCAGCATGGCGATGGCGGTAAAGCCCATGGATAGCACGCAGAACAGCGAGATCGAGAAGGTGTAGCCGGTGCCGGCGACTGCGGCGGCGGTGGAAATGGCCGAAAGATCGCCCGGCTGGATGGGCATGGATTTAAACGTGATGACGAAGAACTCGGCAATGCCTAGGACAAAGAGGGCAAAGGCCAGGACCGCGGGAGCTGCGCCGTGGCGCTGGAATAGGAAGAACAGGCCGGTCATGAGCACGGTGATGATGGCCCACTCGAGCAGGATGCACAGGGGGTAGACCCAGGTAAAGTCGTGGTTGGACGAGACTTCCATGCCCAGCAGCGCAAAGACGCCGGCGAGCAGCAGGCACAGGACCGCGGCGACGAGCGGTTTGCCCACAAAGGCGCCGCGCAGGCGGGCAAGCTTGCCAGTGGGGGCGGGAGCATCGGATCCGGCGAATGCAAAGACGCGCGGGGCGATGCGGTCGCGGGCGATGCTCGCCCAGGCGCATCCGGTAAGGATGGCATTGGTCAGGATGAGCATCACAAAGGCGAGCGGCTCGTTTTGGGCGACGAGGCCAATAGCGCCCCAGACGGTCAAAAAGAGCTGGAACAGGCCGAAGGCGACACTCCAGGCGATGGCGCCTTTGGCGACGGTGCCCGACTGTGCGCGAATGGCCTTGGCCTCGCGCAAGACAAGGTAGACGGTCGCCGCAAGACCGACGAGCGAGATGGCGGCAGCGAACATGCTGAGACTCCTCACAAACTTAAAACCTACGAAAGCGGGGATTTACCCGATTGTTACCAAGATATGCGCTGCAATTGGTGGCTGCGCACAACAACCAGCCATATTAACGCGCATGTGTGGCGGTGTGGCGCAATGTAGTGGTGACCTGCGCGATAATGGACGGGAATTACACGGAAACGTAAAGGCTTCTTAAAGAAATGGCGAGGGTAGGGCGATGAGCGAGCAGGTTTGCAAGGCTGACATGGGCGGCGACGGAGCTGCGGTCGTGGATACGTACGGCTATCCGGTCGAAGCTACGGGCAACGCGGTGCTGGACATCTTGGAGCAACGTTCTTCCACACGTGCCTTTGCGCGCGATGATGACGAGCTCCCCGTGGCGGTGACCGACGAGCAGCGCGCGGCGATCCTGCACGCGGCGAGCCGCGCGCCGTCGGCAGGCGCCATGATGATGTACTCCATCGTGAGCATTCGCGAGCAGGCCACGCTCGACCGCTTGGCCGACCTGTGCGACCACCAGCCCATGATCGCCAAGGCGCCGTGGGCGCTTATATTTGTGGTCGACTACGCCAAGTGGATCGACCTGTTTGAGCATGTGGGCTGCTTTGAGCCCGAGTTCGTCGAACGCACGGGCAAGCAACCCCGCCGCGCGCCGGGTCTGGGCGACTTTGCCATCGCGGCGCAGGACGCCGTGATCGCCGCACAAAACGCTGTGGTTGCCGCCGAGGCTCTGGGGCTGGGAAGCTGCTACATCGGCGACATCGTCGAGAATGCCGAGGAGGTTGCCGCGCTGCTCGATTTGCCGCCCTATACCATGCCGCTGTCGATGCTCATTATCGGCACGCCCCGTAAGGAGCGCCCGGCGATCGCACATCCCGTGGTGAACCTGGTGCACGAGGAGCGTTACTGTCGCGCCGACGCCGCGACCATGGATGCTCAGGTGGCCGAGATGGACGCGATGTTCCGTCCGCATGCCCGCGAGGTGGGGGAGCGCGTGGTGGATATCTACACCCGCAAGCACACGAGTCCCTTTATGGCCGAGATGAGCCGCTCCATGGAGTGGTGGTTCAAGAACTGGCTCGGCAAGTAACGGATGCGACGGTGTGACAAAGGGACAGTCCCTTTGTCACACCGCATATCGCCGCAGTGGCATAAAGGCCGCATAAATGTTTATCTAGCTGGGAAACAGTGCCGTGCAAACATGGGCCGATTACCTATAATCCCTTCGAACATTAAAGTTGGGAGGAAACCGGCTTATGGAACAAAAGGCCAAGGAGGCAGCTTCGCATGCTGCGATTCCGGTGAGCATCTCGGCGATGCTCGTCACGCTGGGCGTGGTGTATGGCGATATCGGCACCAGCCCCATGTATGTGACCAAGGCACTCGTTGCCGGCAACGGCGGCATCGGAAGCGTCACGGAGGAGTTCGTGCTCGGTGCGCTCTCCCTTGTCGTGTGGACGGTTACGCTGCTGACGACCATCAAGTACGTGCTCATCTCGCTGCGCGCCGACAACCACGGTGAGGGCGGTATCTTCGCCCTGTACAGCCTGGTCAAGCGCTGCGGCAAGTGGCTCATCATCCCTGCCATGCTGGGCGGTGCCGCGTTGCTTGCCGACGGCATCCTCACGCCGGCCGTCACCGTGACCACGGCAATCGAGGGTCTGCGCACCATCCCGGCGGTGCACGCCGTGCTGGGCGACGACCAGGGTCGCGTTGTCGCCATCACGCTTGCCATTATCATCGTGCTCTTCTTGGTGCAGCGCATCGGTACGGCCAAGATCGGTCATGCCTTTGGCCCCATCATGACGCTGTGGTTCCTGTTCTTGGGCGGCACGGGTCTGTTTTTTGTCTTCCAGCATCCCGCCGTGCTGCTGTGCCTCAACCCGGTGCGCGGCATTGCCTTTTTGCTGAGCCCCAACAACCACGCGGGCATCATGATCTTGGGCAGCTGCTTCCTCGCCACCACCGGCGCCGAGGCACTCTACTCCGACATGGGCCATGTGGGCCGTGGCAACATCTACGCCACCTGGCCGTTTGTTAAGTGCTGCCTGCTGCTGTCCTACATGGGCCAGGGCGCTTGGCTTATCAACAATGCTGCCAACCCCGAGCTCATGGGCATTGCCGACCTCAACCCGTTCTACCAGATGCTCGCTCCCGGCCTGCGCCCGTTTGCCGTCGGCCTTTCCACCATCGCGGCCATCATCGCCTCGCAGGCACTCATCACCGGCGCGTTCTCGCTGGTGTCCGAGGCCAGCCGTCTGGACCTCATGCCGCACATGCAGGTCTTCTATCCGGCCGAGACCAAGGGCCAGCTCTACATTCCCATGGTCAACAACGTCATGCTCGTGGGCTGCGTCATCGTGGTGCTGCTGTTCCAGAACTCCGCGCACATGGAAGCCGCTTACGGCCTGGCCATTACGCTCACCATGATGTGCACCACGCTGCTGCTCTTCTTCTACCTGCACGAGGAGCGCAAGCTCAAGGTCGCACCGTGGGTCTTCGCCGCTTTCTTCCTTTTGCTTGAGGGCTTCTTCTTTGTGAGTTCGCTCACCAAGTTCTTCCACGGCGGCTACTTCACCATCCTCATGGCCGCGCTCATCATGGGCGTCATGGTGTGCTGGTACAACGGCACGGCGGTCGAGCAGCGCCAGTTTACGCTGCTGCCGCTGCGCAGCTATCTGCCGCAGCTCAAGCGTCTGCGCGACGACGACCGTTACGAGCGCATGAGCGACAACATCGTGTACCTGACCAAGGATACCCATACCGACTACATCGACCGCGACATTGTCTACTCGATTCTGGACAAGCATCCCAAGCGCGCCCGCGCCTGGTGGTTCGTCAACGTCGAGACCATGGACGAGCCGTACACGTTTGCCTATTCGGTCGAGACGTTCGACACCGACTACGTCTTCCGCGTGCACCTGTACCTGGGCTATAAGGTCAACCAGCGCGTCAATGCCTACCTGCGCCAGGTCGTTCAGGATCTTGCCGCCACCGGCGAGCTGCCCGCGCAAAAGCATGACTACTCGGTCTACAAGGACCCGGGCAACATCGGCACGTTCAAGTTCGTCATGATCCGCAAGCTGCTGGCGCCCGAGAGCGACGTGGAGCCCAGCGAGCGCACGGCCATCACGCTCAAGTACATTATCCGCCGCGCCGCCGGCACGCCCGCGCGCTGGTACGGCCTGGAGAACTCCAACGTGAGCTTTGAGTACGTGCCGCTGTTCACCAAGTTCAAGGCCGTGAACAAGATGCAGCGCCTGGCGCCCAACGAGCGCCCGTAGGCGTCGGCGGGCTACACGGGGTTGATTATCGATGGATGAAGTAAAAGCCGGGGAGGTAAACATGGATGCAAGGACACTCGATGTCCGCGAGGTGGGTATCGACGCCGCCGAGGACCAGTTCTTCACGAACCGAGCCAACATGGACATGGCCGATCGCGTGATCTCGGTCGTGGCGCTGGTATTTGCCGCGGCGTGCGTCTGCGCCTTGCTCGCGCACGTGCTGTTTGTCTAGCGACTGCCGGTAGTAAAGGCTTTACACTTAGAACCACCACAAGGGAAACCACCACAAAGGTGCCTGGCCCCTTTGTGGTGGTTTTTGTTTTTGAGGGAGGGGTACGGTGCCGATGGACGCCCGCGCGGACGGCGATCTTGCCGAGAACTTTTGGTGGCGGCGCTCGGCGCGGGTGCGCCGCGGGCTCCTGTACGACTCCGGTGTGTCGGTGGGGCTGTTGGCGGCGGCGACGGTTGTGGGCGCATTGCTCGACCGACCCGGTCTTGCCCCGAGCGTCATGATTGTGTACGTGCTCGCCGTGCAGCTGTGCGCGTTTTTTACCTGGAGCCGCCTGTACTGTCTGCTGAGCTCGGTTGCAGCCGTTGCGCTCTACAACTTTTTGTTCATCGAGCCGCGGTACTCCCTAACGTTTATCGACCACATTCATCCCGGCATGTTTTTCATCATGTTCGTGGTCTCGCTCGTGTCGAGTTCAATCGCGCTGGCACTGCGCCGTGCCTTGGCACAGGCCGCTGCTAGCGACCACCGTACGCAGATGGTGCTCGAGACCAACCGCATGTTGCAGCGCTGCGCCGACGAGCCGCAGATTGTGCATGCCATGGCCACGCAGCTGGCGCGCCTTTCGGGCTGCCCGGTCGTGTGGTACAGCGCCGATACCGAGGATGATGACCTGCTGCCGCGCGCGACCTATACGGCGGTGGGCGATGCCGCGCCGGTGCACGAGCTGGCGCCGCAGATGCCGCCGCGGCTCTCGGCGTCCGCCTATGTGGGAACGCCGCTCGACGCCACCTATGGCGGCTCGGCGTTTTATGGCATCTACCTGACGGTTCGCACGGGCGACGGCTTCGTGCGCTCGGGCGACCCCGCCTCGGTGGTTGGCGTGCTGGCTATCGTTGCCGAGCCCGACGTGTTGACGCACGAAGAGCGGATGCTGGCCGATGCCATTGTGAGCGAAGGCGAGCTGGCGATCGACCGCGCCCGTGCCATGAAGGCCCGCGAGGAGGCGGCGGTGCTCGCCAAAAACGAGCAGCTGCGTGCCAACCTGCTGCGCTCCATCTCGCACGATTTGCGCACGCCGCTCACGAGCATCTCGGGCAATGCTGACGTGCTGCTCGACCAGGGCTCAACCGGCACGGCGGTGCTCGACGCCCAGACGCGTCGCAACATGCTGCTGTCCATTCGCTCGGATGCGCTGTGGCTCAACGCCACCGTCGAGAACCTGCTTGCCATCACCAAGCTCGAGGGCGGCGGTATGCATCTGTCGACCACGCTCGAGCTCATGGACGATATCGTCGAGGAGGCGCTGCGCCACGTGAACCCCGCCGTGCGCGAGCACGAGCTCAAGGTGGTTGCGTGCGACGAGCCGGCACTCGTTAACGTCGACGCGCGCCTGATGGTGCAGCTCGTGGTGAATTTGGTGAATAATGCCATCACGTATACGCCGGCGGGCTCGCATATCGTGATTTCGATTGGCGTCGACGAGGGGCGCGTGACGTGCTCGGTCGCCGATGACGGCCCTGGCATTGCGCCCGAGGACCGCGACCGCATCTTTGAGTCGTTCTACACCGCCAACCATGGCTTGGCCGACAGCCATCGCAGCGTGGGCCTGGGACTTTCGCTCTGCCGCTCCATTGCGCTGGCGCATGGCGGTAGCATAGAAGTTGCCGCGGCGGATCCGCACGGCTCGGTCTTTACGATCGAGCTTCCCACCGCCGACGTTTCGTTTGATAAGGAGTAGCGCTGTGCCGAACTCTGCTGTTAAACCGCTGATCTTGGTCGTTGAGGACGACCCCGCCGTCCGCAACCTGATTGTTGCCGCGCTCGAGGCGCACGGGCTGCGTCATATGGCCGTGGAGACTGGACACGCCGCCATTGCCGCTGCGTCGTCGCAGGCGCCGAGCATCGTGCTGCTCGACCTGGGCTTGCCCGATATGGACGGCGTCAAGGTGGTGGAGTCGGTGCGCGCGTGGTCGGGCATGCCGATTATCGTGGTCTCGGCACGCAGCGAGGATGCGGACAAGATCCGTGCGCTCGATGCCGGTGCCGACGACTATCTGACCAAGCCGTTTTCGGTCGAGGAGCTGCTGGCGCGCATCCGCACGACGCTCAGGCGCCTTTCGTATGCACAGATTGGTGTGGGTTCGTCCGAGGGCGCGTTCGATACCGGCGAGCTGCATATTGATTACGACGCCGGCATCGCCACGATGGATGGCGAAGAACTGCACCTGACGCCCATCGAGTACAAGTTGCTGTGCCTGCTGGCCCATAATGCCGACAAGGTGCTCACGCACCAGTTTATCTTGCACGAGATCTGGGGCACGGCGACCAAGAGCGACCTGGCGAGCCTGCGCGTCTTTATGGGCACGCTGCGCAAGAAGATCGAGTCCGACCCCGCGCACCCGCGCTACATCCAAACCCACGTAGGCATCGGCTACCGCCTGGTCACCCAAGGCTAAGCTGCCCCCTGCTTTTGGCGCATGGGTAGCTAATTTGGGACGGGGCTTTTTTGACTGCTTTGTATTTAAAAGCAGTCAAAAAAGCCCCGTCCCAAATTAGCTACCCGATCAGTGAGTTGCGGTGAAATAGTTCCTGTTTATGCCGTTATCTGGCCTTTTTAGGAACTATTCCACCGCAACTTTGTTATTTGCCCTTGGGCTTGCTGGCGTAGAACTTCTTCTTTTTGGGTTTGCCGGCGGGGGAGGGGTTGCCGTCGCCGTGCGGCTTGCCGTCGCCGGCGGGCATCGAACGGGGCGCTACTGCACGGGGCTTGCGGGCCTCGGGGTTGCGCAGCTCCTCGACGCGCTCGGCAATTTCCTCGGCGCTAAAGCCGACCTCGGCCATAGCGTCCTCGATGGGCAGGCGGCGCACGATATAGCAGTGGTGCACCTTCTGATTGCGCGCGAAGTCCTCGGGGATGGTCTGCGCCGTAATGTCTTCCAGCACCACACCCACGCGCGCGAGCTTGCGCGTCTCGGGGCGGAAACCGCGCAGGTTGCAGCTAAAGATGGCATGGCCGCCCTGCGCGAGCAGGCGCGACACGCCGGCCAGCAGCTCAACGTGGTCGCGCTGGACATCCCAGGTGCGGCGGCCCATCTTGGACGAGTTCGAGAACGTGGGCGGGTCGACAAAGATCAAGTCCCAGCGATTGCGCGTCTGGCGTTGGTCGCGAATCCAGGCGAGCACGTCGTCGCGCACAAAGTGATGCTGCGGCCCCACAAAACCGTTCTGGCGCATGTTGCGCTCGGCCCAGTCCAGATAGGTGTTCGAGAGGTCGACCGTCACGGTCTCTTCGACGCCGCCATCGGCCGCGTAGCAGGTGGCGGTGCCGGTGTAGGCGAACAGGTTGAGGAAGCGGCGGGCCTGCTTGGCGTGCTCGCGTACCAGGTCGCGGGTGACGCGGTGGTCCAGGAAGATGCCGACGTCCAGGTAGTCATCGAAGTTGACGGCAAAGGTAAGGCCGCCCTCCTCGATGAGCGGCAGGCGACGGCGTGCGATGTTGGCGCGCTCGCCCGAGCCGCCCTTGCCGGCGCCCTGCTTGCCGTACTGCGAGCCGCCGCGCGAACGCATGCGGGCCTTGGCGTGCACGTGCTCGGCCGGGACATCCAGGATGCGCGGCGCGATGGCCAAAATGTCGAGCATGCGGGCCTGGGCCAGCGCGGGGTCGATGGTCTTGGGCGCGGCGTATTCGGCAATGACGAGCCAGCGGCCCGGGGTCTGCGGGCAGCCCTCGTACAGATCGATGGCGGCGGAGTAGTCGGGCAGGTCGGCATCGTAGACGCGGTAGCAGCTCACGCCCTCGCGCTTGGCCCACTTGCGGCGCAGGCGGGCGTTCTTGCGCAGGCGGTTGGCGAACTGCTCGGACTCGGGGATGAGCACGGGCAGCGGCTTGCCGTCACCCAGGTCGAGCGTGGCGGCGGGCTCGGGCATGGGGACGGCGCTGCTCGCATCATCGGCATCGCCGGCATCCGCGATCTCCTCCGTGGCATCCGTGCTGGTCGCAGCCTCAAACGCCGCCGCGGCGTGGTCGAGCGAGGGCCAAACCTCAACGGTGGCCTCTTCGTTATTGGGCATGACGGCGATGGAGCGCTCGGGCTCGGCGTGGAGCGCACGGGCCAGCAGCCCATCGCGGGTGAGCGCGGCGACCGGCGCCGAAGCGAGTTCGGGCGCGCGGCGCAGCTCGCCGATGAGCGTCATGGCGTCGTGCATGAGCGAAAGCGGGGTCTCGGTCGTATCCGCGACGAGGGCGGCGCCGGCGACAGCGCCCGCGTGGTCCAGCACGGTGGCGGACTTGGCGGCACAAAAATCGACAAAGCGCTTGTAGCCGGTGCACTTGACCATGCGCTCGGCGGTCTTGCGGGCGGCGGGGTCAATGTCCACGGCAACGATGCGCGCCTGGCGCTCACGTGCGGCGGTCTCGCGCTCGCGCGCCTCGGCAAGCAGCTGCTCCCACAGAGCGGCGTCATGCAGCTGCCAGCCCTCAAAGCCCCAACGCTCACGGGCGGCGCTCGGGGCGCGCTCGGTCAGGATATTCACAGCCTCCAGCAGCAGACCGCCGCCGGCGCACGAGGCGTCGATCAGCGTGGGCAGGGCCTCGTTCTCGTAATCATCGGCCGTTAGCTCGCGCTCGCACAGCGCGGTCCAGCCGACCTGCGCCAGCACCAGTGCGGCGTAGTCGGGGCGCAGCACATGGGTGCCCTCGCCGGCGCGGGTCGCGGCGGGCGGCAGACGCTTGAACAGTGGATCGCCCGAAAGGTCCAGGCTGATGCTCGCGCGGCGCTGACGCAGCGAAAGGAGCAGGTGAACGTCGGGGTCGGCGGCGTCGACATTGGCGCGACGGCCCGTGGCCTCGGCCAGGCGGTCGCACAGCGCGTCTTTGGCGCGCAGGGCGGAGAAGCGTGTGTTGCGCAGCTGCTCGGTCACGCCGCGGGCGGTGATGGCGATGGTGGCGTGCGCGCGGACGATGTTTTCCCAGGCGATGTCGTAGACGCCGTCGTACAGCTCATCGGCATCCTGTGCCTCAAAGCGCCCGAGTACCACGAACACGCGGCTGGCCAGGCGCGACCACAGGCATGCTCGATAGCCTTCTTCGAGCTCGCCCTCAAACGTAGCGCGGCCCTTCAGGCGGCGGACATGCGAAAGCCCGAGCCGTTTAAGCTCGTCGGCGAGTGCGGACTCAAAGCCCTCGGGGCAGCTTGCGTAAAATTCCATGGGTGACCTCTCTGGTTGCGTCGCTCCATTATATGATGGATGCTCCGTTTGCCCTCGCCCTCGAAAGGAACCCATATGATTGATGCGTGCCCCGATTCCGCCGTGCTCTTTTTTGACGTGGACGGCACGCTGACGTCGTTCGACCCCGACGATATGACCGATAAGGATTTTTCGGCGGTCCGTCCTTCGCGGGCGGTCGTCGAGGCCTTTCACACGCTGCGCGATGCGGGTCATAAGGCGTTTATTTGCACCGGCCGCCCCTTGTGGCTCATCGCCGACAGTCTGCGCGAGCTGGATCCCGAAGGCATCGTTGCCATGGCGGGAGCCACGCTCGAGATCGAGGGACGCGTGGTGCATGAGGACTGCTTTGACGAGGATGTTATCGCGGAGCTCGCGCGTCGCATTTCTGTGGCGGGCGGCGAGGCGTTGTTCGAGACGAACGGTGCCACCTATTCACTTGAGCCAGTTGGTGTCGAACAGTCATTTCTGCTAGGCGCCGGCGTGGTGCACGGCGTTGATCAGATGCGCGTCGATGGCCGTTTGCGCGTAGGCAAGGTGTGCATTAACGCGTGCGACCTGGCTCGCGTAGCCAACGATGATGGCTTTATCGATCGCGAGTTTGAGCTGTGCAACACCGGTGGCCAGAATCGCGAGCTGAGCCCCAAAGGCATCGACAAGGGCTTGGGCGTGGCGCGAGCGCTGGAGTATCTGGGCCGCACTGGCAATGCACGCACCTTTGGCTTTGGCGATTCGGGCAACGACCTGGGCATGCTCGCCGCCGTCGAGACGGCGGTGGCCATGGGCAACGCCATGCCCGAGGTCAAGGCGGTTGCCGACTACGTGACCGACGACGTCGCGCACGACGGCACCGTGACGGCCATGCGTCACTTTGGCTTGATTTAATAAATGGCCGGCTCGCCCTCACTGTGGGCGAACAGGCCATTTGGGCTATTTTGCAATATAGAGCTTGGGATGACTGCGACTGCCCTCGATTGCCGCCGTCATGATGCCCTCGTCGTCTCCATCTATGATGATGCCATCGAGGTCGTCGATCTGCGCGGACTGGTAAAAACTGGTCTTGTTGAACTTTCCCTGGTCAACCATCATGTAGCCCTGGTTCGAGTTGGTCAAATACATGCGCTTGATCATGGCGGAGAAGTCATGCTCGACGGTGAAGCCGTGGTCGGGATGGAATCCGTCGGCGCTGACAAATGCCTTGTCGGCATGAAGCTTGCTCATACAGTCGAGCGTCAGCGCGCCTGCCAGATAGAGATGACCCTTACGTACGGAGCCGCCCAGCAGCACTACCGAAGCATTGGGCAGATTGAAGCTGGCGTAGTTTGCGATGGCAAGGTCGCCGGTGATGATGGTGATGTCGCGCTTGTCCATGAGGGCCTTAGTGAAGTAAAAGCCCGTGGTGCCGATGTCGATCACCAAAACGTCGCCATCGTCAACAAGGGTTGCCGCGGTCGCGGCGATGGCCTCCTTGGCTTCGACTTGGACATTGATGCGCTCTTCGGGATACGAGATGGCATTGGAGCGAGAAAGCGATACCGCTCCGCCGCGTACGCGACGTAACTTTCCTTCCGATTCCAGCGAGACGAGGTCGTGCCGTGCGGTGACTTCCGAAACCGAAAAACGGCGCACGATGTCGGATACCGAGATATTAGGCTTTTCGGCCAGCCAGTTCATGATAAATCGCTGACGTTCGGCCGGTGAAAGGTCTGAAGTAGTTGCCATGAGTCGCTCCTTTTGAACGAAAGGCAAAAGAAATGCCTTTCGTAATCGAAATATAACGTAACGATATGAAAAGAACAAGGCGAAATCAAATGAACAAAATGAGCAATAGGGCATGTTCTTAAATCAATAAGTAGCGGATAGCATGCACGTAAATGGCCTGTAAAGAGTTTTGTTCTGAAAGTGTTGCCGAAAAGCGATACGTTCACGCCCGATATTCGACCGTTCACGGAAAGTTGCCAATTGGGCTTTCGATATCTTTTGAAGTAGTTTATAAAAGAAAGCCGAAGAGCTTTTGAAACAAAGAAAAAGGCTTTCGATAGCAATAATGCTAGATGAGAAAGGACCGAACATGGCGATTAAGGTGTTTGCCGACGGCGCTAACCTCGAGGGCATGCTTGACATGCATGACAATGGCAACGTTCAGGGCTTCACGACCAATCCTTCCCTCATGAAGGCCGGTGGCGTGACCGACTACCGTGCTTTTGCCAAGACGGTTCTTGAGCACATCACCGATGTTTCGGTCTCTTTTGAGGTGTTCGCCGACGACGAGGCTGGTATGGAGGCCGAGGCTCGCGAGATCGCAACCTGGGCGGACAACGTCTACGTTAAGATTCCGGCGCTCAACACCAAGGGCGAGTCCACCGCCGCGCTGGTCAAGCGCCTTTCTGCCGATGGCATCAAGGTGAATGTCACCACCATCTTCACGCCCGAGCAGGTCGACGAGTTCGTCGATGCCGTCTCTGCCGAGACCCCCTCTATCCTGTCTATCTTTGCCGGCCGTATCGCCGATACCGGTGTCGACCCGCTGCCCCTCATGGCAGAGTCCGTAAAGAAGGCTGCCGTCAAGCCTGCCGCCGAGGTTCTCTGGGCATCCACGCGTGAGGTGCTCAACATCTTCCAGGCAGAGTCTGTTGGCTGCCAGATCATCACGGTCCCCAATGCCCTTCTTGCCAAGCGTAAGAATTTCGGAAAAGATTTGCTCGAGTACTCGCTTGATACGGTCAAGGGCTTTGCCCGCGACATTCAGGCGCTCGGTTTTCACATCCTGCCCGAGGAGTAGGGGACGAACATGCTGACCGATCTTCTTAAGCCCGAGCTTGTTGCCTGCCATGTCGGGGCCTCCGATTGGGAGGAAGCGATTAAGGCATGCGGCAAGCTGCTCGTAGACGCAGGCAAATGCGACCAGAGCTATGTCGACGCCATGATTTCATCGGTTCACAAATTTGGTCCCTATATGGTCTTGGAAGAGGGCATCGCCATGCCCCACGCTCAGGCCGATGGCAATGTGAGCGAAGCGGGAATCTGCATCGTCACGCTTGATCCTGCGGTCGCATTTGGACATGAGGATTTCGATCCGGTTCACGTGCTCGTGGGCATCTGCGCACCCGACCCCAAGGCTCATCTTGGTTGCTTGGCGGAGCTTTCGCAGATGTTCGAGGACGAGGACTGCGTTGCCAAGCTCAGCGCGTGCGATACGCCCGAGCAGGTTCTGGAGACCATGCGTTCATTCTTTTAGGCCTTAATGGCACGGCGATGCGTCGCCGCTTTTGGATAGACGGGAAAACCGTCACGTGTAGGAGAGGAAGGTTGCCATGCATATCATCACCGTATGCGGAAACGGCATCGGGTCCAGCCTGATGCTCGCTGGCAAAGTCGAGGAGCTTTGCGAGGAGGAGGGCATCAAGGCCGACGTTGAGTCTATGGACCTGAACGGTGCTTCTTCCGCAAATCCGGATCTGTTCATCACCGTTAAGGAGCTCGCCCCCGAGCTTCACGGCAACGTTGTGATCGTTCGCAGCTATGTGAACAAGAAGAAGATTCGCGAAGACGCCCTCGAGGCAATCAAGGCGGCCGCCGCTAACGCCTAAAGCGGCACAAAAAAGGGCGGTTCCCTGTGGAAGAGGGAAACGCGCCCACGTTAAAAAGAAAGGAAGCCCAGATGCAAGTCATCCTTCCCATACTTGAGTTTATCCAATCGATTCTGACCAAGCCAGCATGGATTATGGGCCTGTTCGCTTTTGTCGGCCTTGTCGCGCTTAAGCGTCCCGCCCACAAGGTGATGACGGGCACCCTGAAGCCGATCCTTGGCTACATCATGCTGTCCGCTGGCGCCGCTGTTGTTCAGGAGAACCTTGCTCCGCTGGGTACCTTCATCGAGACCGGTTTCCACATCACCGGCGTCGTGCCCAACAACGAGGTCGTCGTTTCGATGGCCCAGAGCGTCCTCGGCGTTCAGACCATGATGATCCTGATTCTCGGCTACGTCGTGAACATTATCATTGCTCGCTTTACCAAGTTTAAGTACATTTTCCTGACGGGCCATCACAGCATGTTCATGGCTTGCCTGCTGTCTGCTGTTCTGCAGGCATCTGGCTTCGAGGATGTCCAGCTTATCATTGTGGGTGGTATGTTCCTGGGCCTCGTGAGCGCTATGCTTCCCGCCGTCGGCCAGCGTTTCACCGAGAAGGTTACCGATGGCGACGAGATCGCAATGGGTCACTTCGGCTCGCTTGCCTACTATATCTCCGCTGCGGTCGGTACGCTGTTTGCCAAGGACGCCGAGGAGAACAGCACCGAGAAGATCGAGGTTCCCGAGAAGTATGCCTTCCTGCGCGACACCACCATCTCCACGGCTCTTACCATGGCCTTCTTCTACCTGGTGACTGCTTTTGCTGCCTACATTGCAGATCCTGCGGTTGTTGCTGAGACCGCTGGCGGCGACAACGTGATTGTTTACGCCCTGACCTGTGCTCTGTCCTTCGCCGTCGGTGTCACCATCGTCTATAACGGCGTCCGTATGATCCTCGCCGACCTGGTCCCGGCTTTCCAGGGCATCTCCAACAAGCTGATCCCTGGCGCCATCCCTGCCGTCGACTGCGCCGTCTTCTTCCCCTATGCTCCCACCGCCGTCATCCTCGGCTTTGTCGCTTCCTTTATCGGTGGCGTGGTCGGTATGTTCATCGTGGGCGCTACCCTGGGCATCTTCATCATCCCGGGTATGGTTCCCCACTTCTTCTGCGGTGCTACCGCCGGCATCTACGGCAATGCTACCGGTGGCCGCAAAGGCGCAGCACTCGGCGCTTTCGTCAACGGCCTGCTCATCACCTTTGCCCCCGCACTGCTCCTGCCTGTTCTTGATGTCTTCGGCTTCAAGAACACCACGTTCGGCGACTTTGACTTCTCCGTCATTGGCATTACACTCGGCCGTGCTGCCGAGGCCTTCGGCACCACCGGCGTCTATGCGATTCTCGCTATCCTTCTGATCGTCGCCTTCGTCCCCAACTTCATCCACACCAAGGGCGCTGTGATCAACCACGTTGAGGAAGAGTAATCCAGGTGTACGTTAAGCCCTAATCGGGCGGAGCTCCGATAACCGGCTCCTACACGGAAGCGGTGACGTCCCAAATGAGGCGTCACCGCTTTTTTGTTTTGGAGCGATTGTGAAAACACGCCGGTGAAGCGGTGCCTCTGCGCCGTGAGCGGAGTCAAACGCAATGAAAGGCAAAAACGTTTTGCCGCTGGGGTGTCGATATAAAAATGATAAAACCGTAAAACCGTTCGCCGACAAGATAAAAAACCAGCAGCTCACACCTTGAAAAACATAGGTAAAGTGTTTAGCAGTTTACCGGCCTTATGCAAACGGAAGGAATCAGGCAGATGGCAATCAAGGTGTTCGCTGACGGTGCAAACCTCGAGGGCATGCTCGATATGTACGAGAACGGCAACGTTCAGGGCTTCACGACCAATCCGTCCCTCATGAAGAAGGGCGGCGTGACGGATTACCGCGCGTTTGCCAAAGAGGTCCTGACCCACATCACCGATGTGTCCGTGTCGTTTGAGGTCTTTGCCGACGACGTCGAGACCATGGAGGTCGAGGCCCGCGAGATCGCTACCTGGGCAGATAACGTCTACGTCAAGATTCCGTGCGTCACCACCAAGGGCGAGTCCACCGCCGA
>CAKUFW010000044.1 GCA_934650975.1 uncultured Collinsella sp.
GACGCCATGACCGCCGACTGGGCCAAGCTGCCCTACGACGTCCTGGCCCGCATCTCCGGCCGCATCGTGGCCGAGGTTCCCGGCGCCAACCGCGTGTGCTACGACATCACGTCCAAGCCGCCCGCGACGATCGAGTGGGAATAGCTGATATCTAGCGTTTCCGAGCCCCTGACCTGCACAAACAGGTCAGGGGCTTTTCGTTTGGCAACCGCTGGACAACCTTTATGGTTTCGCGCCTCGTGAACAGGGAACGTAGCACTGTTCACGTCTGGGCCGATGCCGGCACCGATCAATGCCCGCGCCGCTTCAGCTTCCGCTGCTCGAAGCACGCCGCCCGGAGTTCCCCGCCAGGGGAGAGCTGACCGTTCCTTGCGAAACCGCGAAATCAGCTATATCCGCTTGCTGCGGGCTTGCTTGAGCCAGTTCCTCTTGAAAGAGCCTATACCTCCGAAGAACTTGTTGTACGTCTCATCGTTCTCCTTGGCCTCGTACTTGACCAAGGCGAGTTCGATGGTGCAGAGGTAATCCGCCACTTGCTCGAGGCGGTAGTCGGTCATCGAGGTCTTGCGGCGCCGAACGACCCCCTTTGAGAGGACCTTGCCCACCGAGCCGTCTCGCCCACGGAACAGAAGGAGCGCATCCTCGCGACCTTCGGCGACCTGTGCTGCGAGATGGAGGGCTGCACCATCGCGCAGGGCCCTTTCCAAAGCGAAGTGTCGAGCCGAAGTGTTGAGCGTCGGCCCTGAATGTTCAATGGCCGTTGTTTTCTGCCCCTCAAGTGGTGAACTTCTCCTCGGGGCTGTTGATTCCCCCACGCGCCCCCTTCCGTTCTCTGTGTTCCCCTTATACTCCTTGTACAAGGAGGTAAGAAGTCATGGACAAGACCGCACAGGACAGCTTGGCAAAGAAGCCCGTCGACATGAGGGACAGGATTCTCGAGCACCTCGAGGCCCTCACCTCTGCCGTCTCGCTCGACGACCTTGCCCGTCTGTCCACCTCCGACATCGCCGAGACGCTCATCATCTCCAGGAGCCTGGCGAGCCAGTACCTCAACGACCTTGTTCGCGCCGGCTTTGTGGTTAAGGTGGCGGGCAGGCCTGTCCGTTATTTTCATCGCCGCGCGTTCCAGAAGCGTTTTCAGGTAAAGCTCTCTGCAAGCGAGTACGCCTCGCTCGCCGACCTCATCCAGGTGACGGGAATCGCCGATCACCGCGACTTCGCGCGTGCCGTGGGCTTCGACCTGAGCCTCAGCTCCGTTGTCGAGCAGTGCAAGGCTGCGGTTCAGTACCCTCCGTTTGGCCTGCCCATCCTCTTGAGCGGCGGCGTGGGTGTCGGTAAGTCTTTCCTTTCTCGCCTTGTGTACGAGTACGGCAAGAACCAGGGCTTGCTGTCCCGCGACTCCTCATATGTGCGCATCGACTGCGCCGGGGTCCCGGACGCCGCCTCGTTCAACGGGCTTCTTGACGAGTCGATCGCGAAATCGCGCGGGGGTGTGGTCTTTGTCAACGGCATCGAGGCACTCTCTCCCTCTGCGATGGAGCACTGCCTTGCGACGGCCCTCGGGCTCGATGCCTCCCAGGATGCGCCGCGCGCTCGCCTCGTTCTTTCGACGGCGCTTTCCGCCGATGACCTGAAGGTTTCCTCGGCCTACAGCAAAATGCCCATCTGTGCCCGCGTCCCCTCACTCAAGGAGCGGACCCCCGAGGAGCGCGAGGATCTCATCTTGAGCTTCCTGCGCAGCGAGGGGTGCCGAATCGGTTCTGATGTGAAGATCAGCCGCGGCGCATACCGTTGCCTCGTGAACGCGGACTTTTCCGATAACATCGCCGGCTTGCGCGCCTGCGTGACGAACTGCTGCGCCAAAGCGTTCCTCAATCGCGAGGGCGACTACGTCGTCGTTCGCCCGTATCTTCTTCCCAGCGGGCTCCTCTCCTCCGCGCAGATCGATCAACAGCCCGACGATGGCGCTCTGATCGACGCGTCCCTGGATGCCGCCGAGAGCACAGGGCCGGTCGAGCAGGCGCTCGATGCCCTGTGCTCTCTCGATGAGCGATTCTGCGCCGGGGAGCTCTCTGTCTCCGAGCTCGTCTCGCAAGCTGTCTCCGCTGTGCGCGGCGTTGAGGATCACTTGATCTTCGGCCACGGCGTCGCCTCATCGAGGTCGCGCGCCTTCGAGCGCGTCGTGGGCGCGGTCCTTGCCGACGCAGGCTCTTCTTATGGCATCGAGCTTTCGAGGAAGGTCACTTTTCTACTGGCCCAGGAGATTTGCCTGCAGTTGTGGCCGGGCATCGGCCTGGCTAAGCGAAAGTCTGCCTGTGCGGAGCAAATCTCCCATCTCCTCGGTGCCGTGACCTCCGAATTGCCGTTTGCCTCGAGCGTCTCCGATCAGGTCGCCGCAGACATGGAAGGGGCACTCGGAATCTCGCTCGATCACTTCACGAAGACGCTTCTGACGCTGTGCGTCGCATCGGAGTCTCGCGACGCGAAGGCCCTTCGGACGCTCTGCGTCATCTTGTCACACGGCTACTCGACGGCGACGAGCATCGCCGACGCGGCGAACCGTATGCTCGGCGTGCATGTGTACGAGGCGGTCGACATGCCCTACGACCAGCAGCTGAAGGACATCGTCGGTCCGCTCCAGCGCCTCGTCGACCGTCACTCGTACTGCACCGGGGTCGTGTTTCTTGTTGACATGGGCTCTTTGGAGGAGGCCTATAAGGCCCTCGAGAACGTTACCGACTCCACCATCGGGGTGGTGAACAACGTCTCCACCGGGCTCGCGCTCGAGATCGGGTCCGGGCTGCTCGGCGGCAAGTCCATCGCCGAGGTTCTTGGCGATGCGACCGCCGTGTGCGTGACGCACTGCAAGGTGATCGAGCGCGTCAACCGTGAGGACGCCATCGTCTTCTGCTCCGAGTCCGGGGTCGACGCCGCGGAGAGGATACGCCAGCTCGTCTCGCAGAGCCTCCCGCGCACCATAGGCGCACGCCTGCTCACGAGGCCCTTCAAGCAGCTCGTCACGAACGGGTCGAACGACGCCGTTTTCTCCGAGCACCGCGTCTGCGCCGTCATCGGCACGGGAGACCCCGGGATTGCCTCCGTTCCCTACGTCGCCCTCGAAGACATTATGTCGACGGCGTCCGCCTCGAAGGTCGATGCCGTGTTCGGCAGGTGGCTTGACGCTTCCGAGCTCTCTTCTTTCCACGAGAAGCTGCTTTCGAACATGACGCTGCAGAACGTTATCCGCTCCATCACCATCCTCGACCCGGAGCGGCTATTCCACGAGATCGAGAGCGCCGTGCACGAGCTTCAGCGCAGAACGGGCGAGAAGATCGGCAGCAACGCCATCATCGGGCTGTACGTTCACCTCTGTTGCCTCGTTGAGCGCCTCGTCACCCGCAACCCCATCGAGACCTACGTCGGCCAGGATCGCTTCGAGGAAGAGCACACCGACTTCATCGAGTCCTTCAGGCAGAGTTTCTCGAGCATCTCGACGCGCTATCGCGTGGAGGTTCCTGTAAGCGAGATCGCCTACGTCTTCGACTACATCAGCGTGAGCGCCGCCCCGGCGCGAGAGGAGCGTCTCGGCTCCTCGAGCCTCCTGTTCGACGAGTGACCCCCGCGTCGTCACGAGCTGACCGCGCGTCTTCAATAATCCGATAACCCCTTGCCCGGCGCGAATCCGGATAGCGCCAAGGCAGTACCGAACGTAAGACTTGATTTGATAGGAGCAAACATGAGTGTTGTTATGGCACGAATCGACAATCGCCTGCTTCACGGCATCATCGTGACGCAGTGGGCCCCGGTGTCGGGCGCAACCCGCGTCATGGTCGTCGACGACAAGGTCGCCGGCGATGAGGTCCTGAAGTCCACCATGAGGATGGCGCGCCCCGCGGGCATGGCCGTCTCGATCATCTCTGAGGAGACCGCGCTCAAGAACTTCGCGGCGGGCAAGTACGACCGCGAGAAGGTCTTCGTCATCGCGAAGGAGCCCGAGACGATGCTTCACCTGGCCGAGTCGGGCGTCGAGTTCCCGTCGCTGATCGTCGGCGGCTCTCTTGTCAAGGAGGACGGCGTCCAGCTCACCCAGCGCGCCTATGCCTCCGCCGAGAACGTCCAGAGCTACAAGGCGCTCATCGCCCGCGGCGTCAAGGTGACGGCACAGTTCGTGCCCGCCGACAAGCCCGTCTCCGTCGCCGACCTCATCTAAGGAGGGATCATGGTCAACTTCACTATCCTGCAGGTCGTCCTTTTGACCCTACTTGCCTTCATCAAGCACGTGGACTACTACGGCATCCCGATGATCTTCGTCAACTATGCCGTCTTCTGGGGCCTTATCACCGGCGTCGTCATGGGCGACTGGCAGACCGGCCTCGTCATCGGCGGCACAATCCAGCTCATGCAGCTCGGCGTCGCGGGCTTCGGCGGCTCTTCGATCCCCGACTACGGCACGATGGCCATCATCGCCACCGCCTACGGCGTGACCCTGGGCTCGGACACGGGCCTCGCCATCGGCCTGCCGGTCGGCATGCTCGGCATCCAGCTCGACGTCATTGCCAAGATCCTCAACGGCTTCGTCGTGGAGAAGTCCCAGAAGCTCTGCAACGAGGGCAAGTTCAAGCAGATGAACGCCATCCTGTGGGTCTGCCCCGCGCTCTTCGGTCTGTGCGCCGCCCTGCCCGTCTTTGTTTCCGTGACGCTCGGCCAGCCCGCCGTCAACTGGCTCCTCGAGGTCATGCCCCAGTGGTTCCTCTCCGGCCTCACCCTCGCCGGCAAGATGCTCCCGGCCGTCGGCATCGCCATGCTGCTTCGCTACATGCCCACCGCTAAGTACTTCCAGTACCTGCTCGCCGGCTTCTTCCTCTCGGCCTTCCTGAACGTGCCCATCATCGGTGCCGCCATCGTCGGCGTTGCCCTCGCGATCGCGTTCTATCAGCGTGCCGAGAAGGACGCCGAGCT
The DNA here is from genome assembly GCA_934650975.1 of uncultured Collinsella sp. Lineage (GTDB taxonomy): Bacteria > Actinomycetota > Coriobacteriia > Coriobacteriales > Coriobacteriaceae > Collinsella. The sequence continues at coordinate 4,960 of CAKUFW010000044.1, forward strand.
CACCGCCCACGCTTCCGCAGACGCCTTCATCGGAGAGGATGAGTAACCATGGAAAACGAGAACATCACCGCCGCCGAGGGCAAGCCCTCCGGCTATAAGGTCACCAAGAAGGACCTGCGCAACGCGAACTGGCGCTGGCTCATGAGCGTGTGCACCTTCAACTACCAGACCCAGCAGGGCGCCTCGGTCGCCTACGCCCTCTCGCCGATCCTGAGGAAGATCTACACGAACGACGAGGACTATAAGCAAGCGCTCAACAACCACTTCCGCTACTACAACACCCAGCCTTGGCTCGCCGCCATCATCCTCGGCGCCTGCGTGGCCATGGAGGAGCGTGACGGCCTCGCGGCGGCGGACGCCGTCCAAGACCTGAAGATCGGCACCATGGGACCGCTCGCCGGCGTCGGCGACTCCCTGCTCATGACCATGATCCCGACCATCATGGGCTCCATCGCCGCCTACATGGCCATCGAGGGCAACCCCGTGGGAGCCGGCATCTGGTTCGCGCTCATCCTGGCCATCTTCTGGGTCCGCATGCACGCCCTCGAGTTCGGCTACAAGCAGGGTGTGAAGCTCGTCACCGACTTCAGCGAGAAGCTTCCCAACCTCACTGCCGCCGCCTCCGTGCTCGGCCTCACCGTGGTCGGCTGCCTCATCGCCTCGGTCATCGGCGTCACCTGCCCGATTAGCTTCAGCTTCGGCGACGTCTCGATGGAGATTCAGCCGCTGCTCGACAAGATCCTGCCTGCCATGATCCCCGCCGCCATCACGGGAAGCGCGTATTACCTTCTTACCAAGAAGAACGCGAGCATGACGGCCCTCATCCTCGTGGTGATCGTCCTCGCGATGGTCGCCTCCGCCGCCGGCATCCTCGCCTAGCTTCGACCCAAGAGATTGGTGAATCAATGAGAAAGATAGTTGTGGCGAGCCATTCCCTTCTCGCCCAGGGCTTCAAGGACACCCTCGAGTTCCTTACGGGTAAGAGCGACGCCATCAACGCCGTGTGCGCCTACGTGAACGACAACGGCGAGGGGCTCGACGCGGCGGTCGAGGCGGCGCTTTCGGGCACTGACGAGGTCGTCGTCCTCACCGACGCGCTCGGCGGCAGCGTGAACCAGCGCTTCTCCCGCTTCGCCTCCGACCGGATCCACGTGATCGCGGGTGTCAACCTCCCGCTCGCCATGACGGTCGCGCTCGCGCGCCCCGACGAGAAACTCGACTTCGACGCCCTCGTCGACGAGGCGCGCCAGCAGATCGTCTACGTGAACGGTGCCAGTTCCGCCGAGTGCGAAGACGACGAATAGAGGAGGTCGACGATGAGAGAGTTCCTTAAGGACGTGTGGATGCACGGCGGTGAGGAAAGCCGCGCCATCACCCCCGAGAACATCACGGGCGAGAAGGGCCGCGCCGCCATGTCGGCCAGCCACCTCGGCGTCGGCCGCAAGGGCTCGTGCTGCGTGCCCCTTGAGTCCGGCGAGACCATCACGCTCGCGGACATCGAGGGCCCCGGCATCATCCGCCACATCTGGATGACCGTCCCCGACAAGACCGCCGCCGGCAGCTTCGTCATGCGCGACCTCGTACTGCGCTTCTACTGGGACGACGAGGAGACCCCCTCGGTCGAGTGCCCTGTCGGCGACTTCTTCTGCAACGGCTTCGGTGAGCGCGCCATCGTCAACTCGATGCCCATCTGCGTGAACCCGACGGGCGGCATGAACTGCTACTTCGAGATGCCTTTCAGGAAGCACGCCAAGGTCACGCTTACGAGCGAGCACCCCGGGTTCATTAAGTACATCTTCTACACGTTCAACTACGCGCTCACCGACGTGCCGGACGACGCCATGTACTTCCACGCCCGTTTTAACCGCGAGCGCAGCACCCGCAGGGGCGTCGACTACACCGTGCTCGACGGCGTGCGCGGTAAAGGCTACTACGTCGGCACCTACATGGCCCTGTGCGCCCTGGAGCGCTATTGGTGGGGCGAGGGCGAGATGAAGTTCTTCCTCGACGGCGACGAGGAGTTCCCCACGGTCACCTCGACGGGAGCCGAGGACTACTTCGGCGGTGCCTGGGCCTTCCTCGACAGGCCGCCCCACGCGCTGCCCGAGGCGCAGTGCTTCAACACGCTGTTCGCCGGCTACCCGTACCGCTCGACGCGCGACGCCACGCGCGACCGCTTCAGCGCGGGCAAGCCGAACCCGAACCCGATGCTCGCGACCAACGACGACGCGCTGCCCAGGCACGGCCTCTACAGGTGGCACCTTCCCGACCCGATCTCGTTCAAGGAGGACCTGCGCGTGACGTTCCAGGACCTCGGCAACGACGACATCAAGCTCTACGAGCGCGAGGACGACATCTCCACCGTCGCCTACTGGTACCAAAGCGAGCCGCACGCCGTGCTCGCCCCGTTTGCCGCAAGGCAGGACCGCGTGCCCAGGTAGGGTCGCCTCGAAACAAGCCAACGTTATGGGCGCCCGCGGTTGACCATGACTGCGGGCGTCCCTTTGTAAGGAGGATCACATGAGCGAAAAGCAAATGAGGCTCGGCGCCCTCGAGGCCGGCGGGACCAAGATGGTCTGTGCCGTGGTGTCCGGCGACGGCGAGGTCCTCGACCGTATGGAGACCCCGACGCTTACGCCCGCCGAGACCGTCCCGCAGATGATCGAGTGGTTCACCGTCCGTGATGTGGACGCGTTGGGCATCGGCGCCTTCGGCCCGACCTGCGTCGACCCCAACGACGAGCGCTACGGCTCCATCCTCCAGACGCCCAAGCTCGCGTGGCGAGGCCATGGTCTTCGCGCCGCGTTCGCCGACGCCCTCGGGATTCCGGTGGCCTACGACACGGACGTGAACGTTGCCTGCCTCGGCGAAGTGGTCTTCGGCTGCTGCAAGGGGCTCGAGGACGCCGTCTACGTGACCATCGGCACCGGCGTGGGCGCGGGCGTCATGTGCGCGGGCAGGCTCCTTCACGGCATGCTGCACCCCGAGGCCGGCCACATGCTGGTAAGGACCCGTCCCACCGAGGAGGGACGCTGCGTCTGCCCGAGCCACGCGAGCTGTCTCGAGGGCCTCGCCTCCGGCCCCGCCATTGCCGCGCGCTGGGGAAAGCCCGCGGCCGAGCTCGCGGACAACGATGAGGTGTGGGCGCTCGAGGGGGATTATCTGGGGCAGATGTGCGCGAACCTCGTGCTCATGTACTCGCCTCGCCGCATCGTCCTCGGTGGCGGCGTGATGCACCAGGAGCAGCTCTACGGTATCGTCCGCAAGAAGACCCTCGAATATCTGGGTGGCTACATCCAGACCGCCGAGCTTAAGGACATGGAGAGCTACATCTGCGCTCCAGGCTGCGGCGGCGACCAAGGAATCCTCGGCGCGGCCGAGCTGGCAAGAAGGGCGCTCGCGTAACTTGCGCTCTCTCCGCCATACAACGCGTTAAGAAAAGACGAGCGCTTTTTGCCAATTGGGCGGCAAGAAGCGCTCGCCTTTTGCATTTTTGCCTCTCAAAATCTTATTTTCACGATTTGCATTTTCATCCCATTGTCACCGACCCTTGCGGGAAACCGGAAAAAGCCGCTGACAGAAGGGTCTCTCAAATCGTTGTAACCCAGCATATAGCCGCGACTTGTGACCTGCAGACGGCTGTCCCACGTGCCGATTTCCTTGGCGGCATCCGAAACCGCAAAATATGCCCCCACATCCTTGATTTTTGCAGTCTTAAGCCATTTTTTTGCGATCATCTTTACTGCCATCCGATTGGCAGCATCAAAGACCAGCACACCGCCGGGGAAAGCGTCCGCCATCCCCCGCACCAGTTCCCGGACCTGCTGGGTCAGAAAGTAATAGAACACCCCGGAGGCAAAGAACACCGCCCCGCCGGAGGTATCGATTTTGCTAAACCATGCGGTGTCTTTCAGGTCGCAGGGGATATTTTGTTCTCGATCCCCGGCGGGCAGTAGCTGCTGCCGCAAGGCAATCACATCCGGGAAGTCCAGATTGTAGATCTTGCATCTACCGTTGTCGCAGGTTCTGCCGGTGTTGTCCAGCCCGCAGCCCAGATTGACCACCGCCGCATTGGGGTGGCCTTTCAGGTAATCCCGCACCTCGAAAGCAAGATCACTCTGCCGTGTGGCCACCTCGAGCGCACCAAAGCGCTGCATCAGGCTGCGGGAGTTTTTCTCTGCCTCTGAAAAGTCGTAGTCGATTTGGTCGAGCAGACGAACCGCTGTTTCATCCCTATAAAGGTTCGGGTACAGCTCCGTACACAGCTTCCGGGAATACAGCGGGAGGATCAGCGTCTCCTGAACGGTGCTTTTCTCAATTTTACATTTCATAGGTTTCTTCCTCAGTGAATAAAAACTGTCACAATTGCCGCCAGCACAGCCGCTATGACCGTCATGCCTATCGCCATGTGCAGGATGGATGCAAAAATACCCGTGCTTGATGCCCTTACTTCCGCGCCGTGACGCAGAGCCACTTTTTCTTTTTGCGTATCTGCACCTCGTGAAAACCCGCCTGCTCCAGACACGCCTGTAATTCAATGCCCTTGTAGATGGTCATGCCGCCGATGATCTGCGTCCACCTCTCGTCCTTGTCCGTATCGCCATTGCTCTCGTTGCAGATAAGAATTGTCCCGCCTGGCTTCAGCGTCCGCCAGACCTCACGGAAGCATCGGGGCAAATCAGGCCAAAAATAGACGGTCTCAAAGGCCGTGACGGCATCGAAGTAGCTATCCTCAAACACCATATCCGCCACACTGCCTTGCAGAACGGCGCAACGCCCCTCCCGAATTGCAGTTCGGTTGAGCTTTCTAGCCTTCTCCACGCTGACGGGCGAATAGTCGATGCCCTTGACGACGCCATGCGGGCATTTTTTCAGCAGCCGTTTTATGTTCGCCCCGCCGCCGCAGCCGCAATCCAGCACCTTGGCGTTTGGCGCAAGTCGTAGAAACTGAAGTCCCCACCGCGCCACAGGGCTGTGGCCCAGATTCATCATGCCAACCATAAGTTTTCCGCCGAGGCCCACGGGCTTGCGGGTGTTTTCAAAGAACGACATCTGGCCCCTCCGATTTTGTGCATTCCGCATAGGTCAACGGGAACGAGGCCTTCAGCACCGCGCTTTTCTGCACCGCCCAGCCGTTTTGACGCAGGAAACGCAGGTATTCCTCGCTTGTCCACCTGCTGTGGAGGGGGAATCCCGCCATACTCATGAAAAAGGCTTTTGCCTTGCCGGAAACCGAGCTCCCCGCGTGAGTGAAGGTTGGTGCGATGAGCACGCCGTCGTCCTTCAGCACCCGCCTGATTTCTTGCAGGGCCTTTTCCGGATGCGGCGCTATGTGAAGCGCGTTGGACGCGATCACCACTTCGAAGGACTTCTGTGCATAGGGCAGGCGGAACATATCTTGTACGGAAAAGTGCAGCTTTGCGGATTGATTGCCCCGCTTTGCTTCAAGGATCATCTGTGCAGAAGCGTCTGTAGCCTCGATGTGTGCCGCCGCATCCACGATGCTCTTTGCGATAAGCCCCGTGCCGGTGGCAACCTCCAGTACGGTTTTTGCTTTCACCACCGGCCTAATCAGCCCATACATCTTCTCATACGCCGCCCGGTCGTTTCGCATGAAACGGTCATACCGACCGGCGTTCTTGTCCCAGAAACCCTCGCGTTCGTGCATGGCTGTCGCCCCCAAACAGTTAGAGCGATCTAACTATAACACACGAATCATGCAGTAAGATGAGGCTAACCTTTTTTCTTGGCTAAGACGCATCTCTCCGGTTTTCGCTTATAGCGGCGCGTGTCAGATACTAGGCTGGAGCTGAAGAAGGAGCTTGGCGGACAGGTAGGCCGATACCGGTTCCCGGAACGGTGATCCAGCCAATTACACCAGGGCTCTAGTCATGCAGGTAAACCCAATCCATGACGGGCAATAGGTCCTTTTCTCTAGCTCGATGTCTTTCGGAGCTTGACGATTTGGACTGATGGAGGCGAGAAGTCCCTCACCGCGCCAATACCAGACGATTGCGCTATAGGCATCTCTCCGACCCTTTGAATCACCCCTTTTCACGCCACCCGCTACGAACTCCGGTGGAACCAGGGAGTGATTGAAGGAGCGACCTGCGGTTTTGCGAATCAATTGAGTCATTCCCTAAATCGCGAATCAAGGGCCTGATTCGCCCAAATTGTGCACGAATCAGCCCTTGGGCGGCGCGATGCGACACGCATCGACAACACTCGGACTGGATTAGTCACTGAGTGGGAGTGCTTGAAACGAGGCGATTGAATAACTCCATCCATTTTGGTTAAAACAAAAAAACATGCCGCGCGTCTGCGGCATGAAGGAGGGAGATTTCTATGAATATCGTTGTATTGAGCGGCAGCCCGCGTAAGGGCGCCAATACCGATACCATGGCCGAGGCGTTTGCCGAGACCGCGCGTGAGGGCGGCAATACGGTCGAGGTCGTCCGCGTTGCCAGCAAGAAGATCGCCGGCTGCTTGGGATGCCAGTACTGCTTCGCCCATGAGGGCGTCTGCGTGCAGAAGGACGACATGGCCGACGTGATCGAGTCACTGAAAGACGCCGACATGGTTGTCTTCGCTTCGCCCATCTACTGGTTCGATATCACCGCGCAGGAGAAAGCCGCCATCGACCGCCTGTACGCCTTCGGTGCCACGGGTTTCCCGTTCACCAAGACGGCCCTTTTGCTCGATAGTCACAGCGAGGGTGTCTATGATGCGGCGATCGCTATGTACAAGTCAACCTGCGCGTACTGCAAGTGGGAGGACCAAGGCATTATCACCATCAGCGGTATGACCGAGCGCGACAGCATGGCCTCCTCGCCCAAGTTGGAAGAGGTGCGCGAGCTCGCCCGCAAGCTCGCCTAAGGACAAGAGGGGCGCATGGCAATCAGCACAAGCGGAAATGTTTGCTATCCTTACCAAGAGGAATGCTGATTGCCATGCGTTGATGCTTCCGCGGACAATTCCGGCGTGCTAAAACGCCTTCTCGTTCAAGAATTCCCTGAACGCGGGAATGTCAAAGCCAACGAGACCACGCCCGCGCTCTCCAATGACGCCGTCCTCCAGGAGGCGGCGTTTGTATTGGCTTGCGTAGTTGCTGGCGACGCCCATGCGTTTGGCTATCTCCGAGACCCTGCTGGGGCCAGAATCGGGCAGCATCGCGAGCAAAAACTCAATGTCTTTATCGGAAAGCTCCCGATAGGTCGTTTCGAGAATTCGATCGCGCAGCTCCATGCGGGCAAGCAGAGAACCCTGCTGTACATCAGGTGCACTGATTTTGGGCGAGTTCTCCGAAACATCCCATGTGCGATATCCGACGAGCTGCATCATATAGGGAAATCCGTCGACGGCCTTCACGGCATCCTCGAGCGCTTCTGGCGTGATTGAGCGGCCTCCGGCCTCAACGGTTTTGCGGAATGCGTTTGCAATTTCAACGTCAGTGATTCGTCCCAATTGATGATATTGGGAACGCCTGAGGAACGAGACGGAATCGTTACGCAGCAACGCCGATACTTTGTAGGGCAGTCCTGCCATGAGTAGGGCAACTTTTTTACCTTCGCGTACAAAGTGCTGGTAAACAGAGGCAAATTGAAGCATTTCTTCGAGATCGACGGTGACTTCATCGATGGTGATGAGAAGTCCGATGTCATGTTTTTCGAGTTGCTTAAAGATGCCATTCATGCGCGTGCGCCAGTTGCCCTGAGCCTCTTGAGCATATGTCCAATCGATGCCCACTGGGCCAATTTGAACACCGTTTATGCGCGCGTGAGGCTGTGAGAGGTAGCTATCTGCGGCTTCTTTGGTTCGCTCGATAATATCTTCGAGCATGCCTGGCATGGCGGAGACATTTGCTGCGATCCAGTCGTGTTCAAGCGCCGTTTCTGAAAGGAGCGAGAGAAGCGCCGTCTTGCCCGTTCCCCTTGCGCCAGTAAAAATGGTCGACAGGTTGGGATCTCCCGGGCCGTTGATAAAGCCACGGTTGATGTCACGCAGGATATGCTCGCGACCCGCTAGAAAGGGAGGGACGCTTCCGAACGTCGGGGTAAAGGGGTTCTTGCTGTACTCCATGGTAGCTCCTTTGCAAGTTTTGCTAATTTTTGCAAGTTTTGCTAACTTTCGCAAGTTCTGCTAACGACTGACCAAAGGGCATCGAAGCAGTGACGCTGACATTTTTTACGCAGAAAAATAAGCAGAAATCAATTAATCTGCGTTAAAAAATAGTTGAGAAGAAAAACGACGAGTCCCGGGCGCAATGCCGTTGCGTTCCGGGCCTCGTCGCTTTGCGAAGTATCTAACGATCTCGTTGCCGTCGTCCTAGTCAAACAGACTCGGCATGTCGTTTTCTTTCATGAGGGCGCCGGCAGAGGGGAGGCTCTGCGCGGTGAACTTCTCGGCCGAGACGCCGGCGCCGAGGATGTCCTCGGTCGTGCCGACGGTGGTAACCGAGCGGCCCTTCTTGGCCGTGAAGGCCTGGACGCCCTGCGTGTTGGTGGTCGTCTTGGTCTTGAGCAGCGACGTGTTGAAGTTCATCAGGCGGTAGTCGCTCGAGACCAGCGCGATGTCGCGATCTGAGTTGAGCACCTGGGCATACAGCAGCTTACTGCCGCCGTAGATGGCGTTCTTGAGGCGCTTGCGGTTGGTCTTGGTGACATATCCGGAAAGCGCAACGCGCACCACACGGCCGTTCTCAAAGACGAATAGCACGTCGGCCTTGTAGTCCTCGGGGTCGATGACCCAGATCACACTCTCGTCGGGCTCCATCTCAAGATCGGTCGGCAGGTACGAGCCCAGCTGGGCCGACTTGGTGTCCTCAAACTGCGCGACCTTGCACTTGTACACTTGACTCTTGTTGGTAAACACAAGCAGCTCGTGCGTGTTGGAGGACGGGAACTCGATAAAGGGTTTATCGCCGTCCTTGTACTTGAGCGTAGCGGCCTTCTTGAGCACACGGTCGGTCATCTTTTTGAGGTAGCCCTCGCGCGAGAGCATGATGGTAACCGGGTACTCCTCGACCTCGGGCTCCAAGCTCACCTCAACGACCTCGTGGGGCTCGATCCTGCCCGTGCGGCGCGGCATCACGTACTTCTTGTTGACCGCGGCGAGCTCGTCGCTGATGACCTTCTTGATGTTCTCCTCGCTGGAGAGGATTTCCTCAAGCTCGGCAATCTCGCCCTCGAGCTTGGCAATGTCCTTGGTGCGGTTGAGGATGTACTCCTCGTTGATGTTGCGGAGCTTGAGCTCGGCAACAAACTCGGCCTGGGTCTCGTCGATGTCGAAGCCGCGCATAAGGTTGGGCACGACCTCGGCCTCGAGCTTGGTGCCGCGGATGATGGCGATGGCCTTGTCGATGTCGAGCAAAATCGCCTCAAGGCCGTGCAGCAGGTGCAGTCGCTCGGATTTTTTGCCCAGGTCAAAGTTAATGCGGCGACGCGTGGACTGAATGCGCCACGCAACCCACTCGTGCAGGATCTGGCGAACGCCCATAACGCGGGGGTAGCCGTCGACCAGCACGTTAAAGTTGCACGAGAACGAATCTTGCAGCGTGGTCGAGCGGTAGAGCTTCGCCATGAGCTTGTCGGGGTCGACGCCGCGCTTCAGGTCGATAGCGATGCGCAGGCCCGAAAGGTCGGTCTCGTCGCGGATATCGGCGATCTCCTTGACCTTGCCCTCCTTGGAGAGCTTGACGATGCGCTCGATGATGACATCGGTCTTGGTAGTGTAGGGGATCTCGTACACCTCGATGATGCGCTCTTCGGGAATCCAACGCCAGCGGGAGCGAATCTGGAAACTGCCCAGACCTGTCTCGATGATCTTTTCCATCTCCTCGCGGCGGTAGATGATCTCGCCGCCGGTCGAGAAGTCGGGCATGGGCATGTACTCGAGCAGGTCGCAGTCGGGATCCTTGAGGTAGTGCATCGTGGCGGTGCAGACCTCGTTGAGGTTGAAGCCGCAAATGTCGGACGCCATGGCGACGCCGATGCCCTTGTTGGCCGAGACGAGGATGTTGGGGAACGTGGTGGGCAGCAGGCGCGGCTCCTTCATGGCGCCGTCGTAGCTGTCGATGAAGTCGACCGGGTCCTTGTCGATATCCTTGAAGATCTCGGCGCTGATGGGGGAGAGCTTGGCCTCGGTATAACGCGAGGCGGCGTAGCTCAGGTCGCCCGAGTAGTACTTGCCAAAGTTGCCCTTCGACTCCACGAAGGGGGCGAGAAGCGCCTCGTTGCCGGTGGCCAGGCGCACCATCGTCTCGTAGATCGCGGCGTCGCCGTGCGGGTTGAGCTTCATGGTCTGGCCCACGATGTTGGCGCTCTTCTGGCGCTCGCCCTTGAGCAGACCCATCTTGTACATGGTGTAGAGCAGCTTGCGGTGCGAGGGCTTAAAGCCGTCGATCTCGGGGAACGCACGCGAGACATTGACGCTCATGGCGTAGGGCATGTAGTTGACCTCGAGTGTCTGCGTGATCGGCTGGTCGGTGACCTCGGAGTGCAGGCCGATGACGTTCTCGGCGTTGACCTGCTTTTTCTTTGGCTGGTTCTTCGTCTTCTTCTTTGCCACGATTTCCTCTTGAACTTCTTGTGGGCCGTCGTTATCGATTTGCTGCTACTGCAGGTCCAGCTGGTCCAGGTATTCCTTGCCGTGCTCGGAGATGTGGCGCTTACGCCCCGCCTCGTCGTTGCCCAGCAGTAGGTTGAACATGGTTTCCATCTTGGTGACGTCCTCGGGTTCCACCTTGATCAGGCGGCGCGTCTCGGGATTCATGGTGGTGAGCCACATCATGTCCGGATCGTTCTCACCAAGACCCTTGGAGCGGTTGATCGAGCACTTCTGATCGCCAATCTCTTTAAGGATGCCGTTCTTCTCGAGCTCGGTGTAGGCAAAGTAGGTTTTCTCTTTGCAGTTGATCTCGTAGAGCGGCGACTCGGCGATATACACGTA
>CAKUFW010000045.1 GCA_934650975.1 uncultured Collinsella sp.
CCCGAGTACGCCGAGCTCAAGGAGCTCATCGGCCTGGACAAGACGAGCTCCGTGCTCTGCTTCTCCACCGAGGGCGATACGGATCCGGATCAGTACCGTCGCATCGTCTGGGAGGGCGAGTACCCGACTTGCTAATACTGGGCGGCGCAACGCGCCGCGCCAAATTTCTATCAGACCCCCTATGTCCTGCAGATGTATGAACCCGGGAGGCGGAGCGATACCTATTTGCTCCGTCGCGAGTTCCGCACGCAAAGGAAAGCACTTAATGTGCTTTCCGTCTTGCGCAGGACTGTCCGAGCAGCGGAGTAAATAGGTATCGCTCCGCCAACTCACAGGTAGTTTCCTTCAAATGAAAGGTTGACTGTAATGGCTAAAGAACTCGATTTCGACGCTATCAAGGCTGCTGCTGAGTCTCATCGTGCTGATATGACGCGTTTTCTTCGCGCAATGATTAGCCACCCCTCTGAGTCCTGCGAGGAGGGCGAGGTTGTTGCCTGCATTAAGGCCGAGATGGAGGCCCTCGGCTACGACGAGGTTAAGGTCGACGGCCTGGGCAACGTTATGGGCTTTATGGGCGAGGGCGACAAGATCATCGCCATCGACTCTCACATCGACACCGTCGGCATCGGCAACATCGAGAACTGGGATGCCGATCCCTATGAGGGCTACGAGACCGACGAGATCATCTACGGCCGCGGCGGCTCCGACCAGGAGGGTGGCATGGCTTCTGCTACCTACGCTGCCAAGATGATGAAGGACATGGGCCTCATCCCCGAGGGCTACAAGATCATGGTCGTCGGCACCGTCCAGGAAGAGGACTGCGACGGCATGTGCTGGCAGTACATCTACAACAAGGACGGCATTAAGCCCGAGTTCGTCATTTCTACCGAGCCCACCGACGGCGGCATCTATCGCGGTCACCGCGGCCGCATGGAGATCCGCGTCGACGTTCACGGCACCTCCTGCCACGGCTCCGCTCCCGACCGCGGCGACAACGCCATCTACAAGATGGCCGACATCATCGCCGACGTCCGCGCCCTCAACAACAACGGTTGCGACGAGTCGACCGACATCAAGGGCCTCGTCAAGATGCTCGACCCCAAGTACAACCCCGAGCACTTCGAGGACGCCCGCTTCCTGGGCCGCGGCACCTGCACCGTCAGCCAGATCTTCTACACCAGCCCTAGCCGCTGCGCTGTCGCTGACTCCTGCGCCATCTCCATCGACCGTCGCATGACCGCCGGTGAGACCTGGGAGTCCTGCCTGGACGAGATCCGCAACCTGCCGGCCGCCAAGAAGTACGGCGACGACGTGAAGGTCTCCATGTACATGTACGATCGTCCGTCCTGGACCGGCGAGGTCTACGAGACCGAGGCTTACTTCCCCACGTGGATCAACAAGGAGACCGCTCCGCACGTCAAGGCCCTCGTCGACGCCCACAAGGCCATGTTCGGTGACGAGCGCATCGGCTGCGAGCCCAGCATGGACAAGCGCACCGGTCGTCCGCTGTGCGACAAGTGGACCTTCTCCACGAACTGCGTCTCCATCCAGGGCCGCTATGGCATCCCCTGCGTCGGCTTTGGCCCGGGTGCCGAGTCTCAGGCTCACGCTCCCAACGAGGTCACCTACAAGGACGACCTGGTCACCGCTGCTGCCATGTACGTGGCTGCCCTGAACCTCTACGATCCGAGCCAGGCCGATGGCGACGCCACCGTGTTCCGCGCCGGTCTGACCAACAACAAGATCGATTAGTCCCATTCCTCGATCTTGTTGAGCCGGGGACAGTCTGTGTCCCCGGCACCCCCTGTTGACTTGGGGCCCGCGGTCGTTATCTCCCATGCTTCCTCAACGGTAGCGGGTCCTCGTCATAGCGCTCTGCATGTTCTAGCCACACGCGCATGCCGGAGCACATCTGCTCATTGCGATCGTTTCATCTTTGGAAAGGATATTTACATGGACGCTAAGTTTACCGAGTTCGTCGAGCAGCTGAACGGCCTCGATTTTAAGGGTATGTACGGCAGCGACTTCCTGCACACCTGGGATAAGACCACCGATGAGCTCAAGGCTCTCTACATCGTCGCCGACGCCCTGCGCGAGCTGCGCGAGAACAACGTTTCGTCCAAGATCTTCGACTCGGGTCTGGCCGTCTCCCTGTTCCGCGACAACTCCACCCGTACGCGCTTCTCCTTCTCTAAGGCCGCCAACCTGCTCGGCCTTGAGCTGCAGGACCTGGACGAGAAGAAGTCCCAGATCGCTCACGGCGAGACCGTCCGCGAGACCGCTACCATGATCTCCTTCATGGCCGACGTCATCGGCATCCGCGACGACATGTACATCGGCAAGGGCGACGCCTACATGGCCGAGGTCTCCGAGTCTGTCCAGCAGGCTTACGAGGACGGCGTTCTGGATCACCGCCCCACGCTCATCTCCCTGCAGTCCGACTCCGATCACCCCACGCAGTCCTCTGCCGACATGCTCTACCTCATCAACGAGTTTGGCGGTCTTGAGAACCTCAAGGGCAAGAAGGTTGCCGTCACCTGGGCCTATTCGCCCTCTTACGGCAAGCCGCTGTCCTGCCCGCAGTCGCTGATCAGCCTGCTGCCCCGCTTTGGCATGGACGTCACCCTGGCTCACCCCGAGGGCTACGACCTCATGCCCGAGGTCGTCGAGCGCGCCAAGGGCTACGCCGCCGAGTCCGGCACCACCTTTAAGCAGGTCAACACCATGGCCGAGGCCTTCGAGGGCGCCGACATCGTGATCCCCAAGAGCTGGGCTCCGTTTGCCGCCATGGAGAAGCGCACCAACCTGTACGCCGAGGGCGACGACGCCGGCATCGCTGCGCTCGAGAAGGAGCTGCTCGCTCAGAACGCTACGCATCAGGATTGGTGCTCCACGACCGAGCTCATGGAGAAGACCGCCAACGGCCAGGACACCATCTTTATGCACCCGCTGCCCGCCGACATCTCCGGTGTCTCCTGCGAGCACGGCGAGGTCAACGCCGACGTCTTCGACATGCACCGTGTGGGCATGTACAAGGAGGCCAGCTACAAGCCGTACGCCATCGCAGCCATGATGTTCCTGCAGAAGGTTGCCGATCCCGCCGCTACCCTCAAGGCCCTCGACGAGCGCAACACCGCCCGTTGGTTCCAGGCCTAAAGCTGGGCTGAGAAATGGCTAAGCGTATCGTTGTCGCCCTGGGCGGAAACGCCCTCGGCGCCAACCTTCCCGAGCAGATGGAGGCCGTCAAGACGACTTCCAAGGCTATCGTCGACCTGATCGAGGAGGGTAACGAGGTCGTCGTCGTGCATGGTAACGGCCCCCAGGTGGGCATGATCGCCAATGCGATGGCAGAGCTCACGCGCTCTAACCCTCAGAAGTACATTCCCTGCCCGCTGTCCGTTTGCGGCGCCATGAGCCAGGGCTACATTGGCTATGACCTGCAAAACGCCCTGCGCGAGGAAATGCTCGACCGCAACATCGACAAGGGTGTCGCCACCGTGCTCACCCAGGTCGAGGTTGCGGCGGACGATCCGGCCTTTGCCGACCCGGTCAAGCCGATCGGTCCGTGGATGAGCGAGGCCGAGGCCAAGGAGCTGGAGGCCGACCGCGGCTACCAGTTCATCCATGACGAGAAGCAGGGCTTCCGTCGCGTGGTGGCTTCGCCCAAGCCCGTGAACATCGTCGAGCTCGATACCATCAAGTCGCTCGTCGAGTCCAACCACGTGGTGATTTCCTGCGGCGGTGGCGGCATTCCCGTCACCAAGGCCCAGGGCAACCACCTTAAGGGCGCTGCCGCCGTCATCGATAAGGACTTTGCGGCCGAGAAGCTCGCCGAGCAGCTCGATGCCGATGCCCTGATTATCCTGACGGCTGTGGAGAAGGTTGCCATTGGCTTTGGCACCGATCACGAGCAGTGGCTCGACGCGCTGACCGCGGCTGACGTAAAGCGTCTGTCCGAGGCCAACGAGTTCGGTCGCGGCTCCATGCTGCCCAAGGTTCAGGCTGCCTCGACGTTTGCCGAGAGCAAGCCGGGCCGCACGGCGCTCATCACGCTGCTCGAGAAGGCGCGTGACGGTCTTGCCGGCAAGACCGGTACCACGTTTACCGGCGACGCTGAGTAGGCATATCTGCACCATTGAGGAGGGTGCCCTGCGTCGCGGGGCGCCCTCCTTTGTGCTATGGGGAGCCGGGGGGGCGTTCGCTGGAAAACGAGTGCGTGCCTGTTTCGACGGAGTGCGAGCTTGCTATGGTGGGTATAGCAACTATGGTGTCCAAGGCAGCCAGGGGAGGTTTGCGGAGATGAAACTCGGTTGCGTCATTATGGCTTCGGGCGAGGGCAAGCGGTTTGGCTCTAACAAGATGCTTGCCGATATCTATGGCAAGCCGCTGATTGCCTGGACTATCGATTCGGTCCCCAGGGGCTTTGACGTTGTGGTTTCGACGCGTTGGCCCGAGGTCGCCCAGATTTGCGAGGACAAGCATTGCCCGTGCGTGCTGCACGATGGCAAGCTGCGCAGCGAAAGCGTCCGTGCGGGCCTTTCGTGGGGAGTCGAACGCAACTGGAAAGGTTGCCTCTTTTTGCCGGGCGACCAGCCGCTCGTGAGTTCGGATTCTTTTGAGGCTATGGTTCGTGCATTTGACGAGCGTGGCCGCAAGCATCCGGTGCGTCTTTCGTGCAACGGTGAGCCTTCGAGCCCGGTGCTCTTTCCGGCGGAACTGTTCGATGCGCTTATGTGTCTTGAGGGCAAGGACGGCGGCGGTTCGATCCTCAAGGGTCGTACCGACGTGGTGCCGGTCGAGGCGCGTGCCTACGAGCTGTGGGACGTCGATACCGCCAAGGGACAGCAGCGCATAACGGAGCATATCGCCGCCTGCTCGTATTTTGATCGCGTGGCCAACTGCATCAATCAATAAGGAGCAATAATGATCATCATCAAAAACGGCGCGCTCGTGACGCCACAGGGACTTCGCCGCGCCGATCTTGCCATGGATGGCGATAAGATCGTGCGGATCGCCGCGGCGATTGAGCCGGCCGAGGGCGATACCGTCGAGGATGCCGCGGGCTGCTGGGTGTTTCCCGGCTTTATCGACGGCCACACGCACATGCAGTGCTGGACTGGCATGGATTGGACGGCCGATAGCTTTGAGACCGGTACGCGTGCGGCTGCCTGCGGCGGCACGACGACCATTGTGGACTACGCGACGGCCGATCGCGGCGTGACCATGCCCGATGCCTTGGCCGAGTGGCATCGCCGCGCCGACGGGACCTGCACGGCCAACTACGCTTTTCATATGGCGCTTGCCGAGTGGAACGAGCGCAACCGCGCCGATCTTTCGGCCATGCGCGAGGCGGGCGTGTCGTCGTTTAAGACCTACTTTGCCTACGACCATCTGCGCCTGGACGATGCCGAGACGCTCGAGGTGCTCGAGGAACTCAAACGCGTGGGCGGCATGCTGTGCGTGCATTGCGAGAACGGCACGCTGGTGAACGCACTGCAGAAGCGCGTGTTTGAGCAGGGGATTCATGGACCCGAGGGCCATGCGCTTAGCCGTCCGGATGTGTGCGAGGCCGAGGCCGTGAGCCGCCTGCTGTATCTGGCACACCTGGCCGGCGACGCTCCGGTCAACGTAGTGCACCTCTCGACCAAGCTGGGGCTCGAGGCCATCCGTGCCGCCAAGGCGCGCGGGCAGAAGAATATCTATGTCGAGACCTGCCCTCAGTATCTGATGCTCGACGATACCTGCTATCTGGAGCAGGGCGAGGACGGCTTTGCGGGCGCCAAGTATGTGATGAGCCCGCCGCTGCGTCATGCGGGCGACCGTGCGGCGCTGCGTGAGGCGCTTGTGGCCGGCGAGATCGATACCATCGCGACCGACCACTGCAGCTTTAACCTGCATGGGCAAAAGGACCGCGGGCGCGACGACTTCCGTGCGATTCCCAACGGCGGTCCCGGTGTGGAGCATCGCCCCGTCGCGATCGCTACGAGCTTTGAGGGGCAGTTGGGCCCCGAGGATCTGTGCCGCCTGATGAGCGAGAATCCTGCCCGCGTCTTTGGCATGTATCCGCGCAAGGGCTGCCTGGCCGAGGGCGCCGATGCCGACGTGTGCGTGTGGGATCCGAGCGCGCGTTGGACGATCAGTGCCGTAACGCAGCATCAGGCGGTGGACTACACGCCGCTCGAGGGCTTTGAGGCGCATGGCCGCGCCAAGGCCGTGTTCGTGAACGGCGTGCTGGCAGCGCGCGACGGCGAGCCCACCGGAGCCCAGCCCGGCCGCTACGTCCCCCGCTAGCAGGAAGGCCGCCGGATTTCCTTCGCAGTTGCGGTGAAATAGTTCCTGTTTAGCCGCCAAATAGGCCGTTTCAGGAACTATTTCACCGCAACTTATAGGTCTGCTGGGGCAGCGCCGGCTATTTGAGGCTGCTAGCGACGATGAGGCGGCCGAGGGCGGCCTCGAAGCGATCTGCCATCGTTGGGTCGGCAAGCGTGTCGACTTGGTTGAGCATGACGCGTGCGGTGCCGAGTCCCAGCGCCTGCACCTCGGCATTGAGCGCTATGGCGACGCGCTCTGGGGTGGCGGTGTCGGTGGGCTCGCAGCCGCAGCGCTCGCAGAAGATCTCGGGGCGGTGGACAACCTCGGCGACGGGCTTGCCCAGCCCCGAGGCGCCGACGACCCAGACAACGTTTGCCGTGCCGGAGGGAATCACCGGCTCCCAGGCGGCGTGGGCCTTGAGCGGGAGTCGCTTGCTGCCATCTGCCTCGGCCAACACATAGTCAAAGCGCTGCGCAAGCTGGTCGAGCGGCTCAGCGGGGGCGGAGAGCTTGCCTGTCTCCGGGTCCAAAACACCCGCCTGGCAGATGCTTCCGCGGACAAGTCCCGCGCATGCCTCGCAGGTGCAGCCGGGAACATGCAGGGTCCCTGGCTTCCAAGGTGCGGCGTCCAGGCGACGGCTCGACCCGTCCCATGGCACGCCGGCGACGGGAAACATATGCGTGGTGGTGCAGAGGAGCACGCGGCCGCCAGCGCGCATGAGCTCGAGACCCAGCGTCTTCAGCAGCGTCGACTTGCCGCCACTGCCGATAATTGCGGTAATGCCCGGCTCGATCTTGAGCGCGGAGGCAAGGTTTCCGCTCGTCGTTTCCATCTGTTCACCGCCGTATAATACTGTGATAATAAATAATCATCAGAGTAGCGGTCGAACCGCTTTTGCTCTGTTCAAACCGTAGCACAGGGAGGTGCCCCGGGAATGCTCGTTTATGTTCGCGGCGCCGGCGATATCGCCACGGGCGTCGCCGCTCGCTTGGTGCGCGCCGGCGTGTCGGTCGTTATGGCCGATATCGCGGTTCCCACGTGCATCCGCCGCACAATCAGTTTTTGCGAGGCCATTCGCCTGGGCGAGGTCGAGGTCGAAGGCATTCGCGCTCGCTTGGCACAGACGCCGGCTGAGGCGCTTGCGATTACCGAGGCTGGAGACGTCGCCGTTGTGGTGGACCCCCAGGCCAGGATGCTCGGCGAGCTGAAACCCGCGGCTGTGGTCGACGCGATTTTGGCTAAGCGCAACTTGGGCACCATGCGCGACATGGCGCCTGCCGTCATCGCCGTGGGGCCGGGCTTTACCGCGCCGGTTGACTGCGACGCCGTGGTCGAGACCATGCGCGGGCATTTTCTCGGCCGTGTCATTACCCAAGGTTCGCCCCAGCCCAACACGGGCGTGCCGGGCATTATCGCCGGCTATGGCAAGGAGCGCGTTATCCACAGCCCCGCCGCCGGCGTGTTTCGGTCCGACCGCGCAATCGGCGAGATCGTGAGCGCCGGAGACGTGATTGGCTATGCGGGCGATACGCCCATGTGCACGCAGATCGATGGCTGTCTGCGCGGGCTTTTGGCGAACGGCGTGCAGGTGACTGAGGGCTTTAAATGCGCCGATGTCGATCCCCGCGGCGATGCCAGCTATATCAACTACATTTCGGACAAAGCGACGTCGGTCGGCGGCGGCGTGCTCGAGGCACTCGCCATGCTCACCGATGTCTTTAGAGGATAGAAGGCGGCAATGGAAAAGCTCGATGTTGTGAATGCGGCGCTTGCCGCCCTGCGTGCTGGCGAGACGTGCGAGCTCGTGGTCGTGGCCGGCACGGCAGGGTCGTCGCCGCGCGGCGTGGGCGCCTGGATGGCCGTCTTTGCCGATGGCAGCCAAGCGGGCACCATCGGCGGCGGCAAGATTGAGCTCTTTGCGCATGATGAGGCTCGTGTGCTACTGGATGCGGGGCGCTCGCGCCTGGTCCGCTACACCATGGGCGGCGAGAACTCCGATACCGGTATGATCTGCGGTGGAGCCATCTGCCTGTGCTACCTGCATCTGGATGCGACCCAGGTGCCGTTGTTCCAGGAGATTGCCGATGTTTTGGCCTATCGGCGCATCGGCGACTTTGTCATCGACTTTGAGCCGTTTATCACGAGCGCGCTCGAGGGCGAGGTGGCCGAGTACCATGGCGAGGAATCGCGCCGCACCATTGCGGGCTGCCCCGGGCTTTCGCTGGTGGAGGAGGGGAGCAAGGTCACCTACACCAACGCGGCCTCCGAGATCCCTGCGGCGCACGTCGAGACGCTCTGTCCCGAGGGTATGACTTATATCTTTGGCTGCGGTCACGTGGGCGCTGCGACGGCGCGCGTGCTCACGGCGGCGGGCTTTGCCGTCGTGGCCTGCGACGACCGCCCCGGCACGCTGACCTCCGAATGGGTGCCCGGCGTCTATGACCGTCGTCTGGTCGACTACAAGAACCTGGGCGAGCAGTGCCCCATCGGCCCGCGCGACCTGGTGGTTGTGGCCACGGCGGGTCATAAGTCCGATATCGACGTGGTGATTCAGGCCATGCGCGCCAAGCCCGCCTATCTGGGCTGCCTGGGTTCGCGCCGCAAGACGGCCTTTGTGCGCGCCCGCCTGGAGCAGGAGGGCTTTACGCAGGAACAGATCGACGGGCTGCACCTGCCGATCGGCGTCGCCATCGAGGCCGAGGACCCCGAGGAGATCGCCATCTCCATCGCCGCCGAGATGATTCACCTGCGCCGCACCAAGCTCGTCCCCCGCAAACGGTAATCTCATCCCATTAATATAAGTTACGGTGGAATAGTTCCTAGGACTCTATTGAGAGTGGATAATCTCCCACTTTTGGCCTGTATCGGGGCCAAAAGTGGGAGATTATCCACTCTCGTTCGTCATGCGTCCGAAAATCCACTCTCGTGCGCCCGATAGTCCGCTCTCGTTTCTCAACCACCATGAATCAATTTGTGCGGGGGAGTTGTGGAGTTGTGCAGGCAGACGAGGTTTTTCTGGAAATACGCTCCCGATGCGCGTATAGTACCGATTGTTTTGTCGGCTCCTGCTGCGTCGAGTCCAAACCGCGAAATGCCATGAGCGGCGTGGATGCAGTCAGGAGGCACGAGGACAACCCATCGTGGCCACGCCCCGTGCTTAAAACCCCAAGAAGGAGTGAACAATGGCAGAAGAGAAGTATGTGCCGCGTCTGAAGACCAAGTACAACAACGAGGTCAAGCAGCAGCTTCAGGACAAGTTCCAGTACGAGAACGTCATGATGATCCCCAAGTTTGAGAAGATCGTCGTGAACATGGGTGTCGGCGAGGCCGCTACCGATTCCAAGGCCATCGACGGTGCCGTGCGCGACCTGCGCGCCATCACCGGCCAGCAGCCGATGATCACCCGTGCCCGCAAGTCCATCGCTACCTTCCGCCTGCGCGCTGGTATGCCGATCGGCTGCAAGGTTACCCTGCGTGGCGACCGTATGTGGGAGTTCTTCGATCGTCTGACCTCCGTCGCGATCCCTCGTATCCGCGACTTCCGCGGCATCTCCGCCAAGAGCTTCGACGGCCGTGGTAACTTCTCCATGGGCGTCACCGAGCAGCTCATCTTCCCCGAGATCGACTTCGACTCCGTCGATCACCAGCGTGGTATGGACATCACTTTCGTGACCACCGCCAACACCGATGAGGAGGCCAAGGCCCTTCTGGACGCCTTCGGTTTCCCGTTCAAGAAATAGGTTCACCTGCCCTATAAGCGCCGTTCCCACAAGGGGGCGGCGCTTGGGGCGAACAATACTCTATGTGAGGAGGATATAAGTGGCTAAGACATCGATGATCGTCAAGTGCAATCGCAAGCAGAAGTTCTCTACTCGTGAGTACACGCGCTGCCAGCGCTGCGGCCGTCCGCACTCTGTGTACCGCAAGTTCGGCCTGTGCCGTGTCTGCTTCCGTGAGCTTGCACTCAAGGGCGAGCTTCCCGGCGTTAAGAAGGCCAGCTGGTAAGTCACTACCAGCGTTTCAAGCATCAGTTTGGAACAGGGAAAACGCGCTAGTTAGGCTTTGCCGTTAAGGGCGGCGAAGAACCAAGAGCACGTGTTCATCAAGAACGAAGGAGAATCTGTATGAACCTTACAGACCCGATCGCAGATATGCTTACGCGCATCCGTAACGCTAACTCTGTGAACAAGGCCACGGTCTCCATGCCGAGCAGCAAGAAGCTCGTCGAGATCGCTCGTGTTCTGCACGAGGAGGGCTACATCGAGGGCTACGATGTCGAGGACACCGTTCCCCAGAAGACTCTGCACATCACGCTTAAGTATGGTCCCAAGAAGGCTAAGGTCATCAACGGCATCCGCCGCATTTCCAAGCCGGGCCTGCGTAAGTACACCGGCGTTGCCGACATGCCCCGCGTCCGCGGTGGCCTTGGTACCGCCATTATTTCCACCAGCCATGGCGTCATGACCGACCGCGATGCTCGCAAGCACAACGTCGGCGGCGAGATCATCGCTTACGTCTGGTAATTCGCTCGGTAGGTAGAAGGAAAGGAGATCACCGTGTCTCGTATCGGTAATAAGCCTGTCCAGATTCCCGCCGGAGTCGAAGTGGCAGTCAACGGCAACAACGTTGTCGTCAAGGGCCCCAAGGGCCAGCTCGAGCTCGATATCTATGAGAAGCTCGCTATCAACGTCGAGGACAACGTCCTCACCGTTTCCCGTCCCGACGACGAGCGTGAGACCCGTGCCCGCCACGGCCTCACCCGCGCCCTCATCCACAACATGGTTGTTGGCGTTTCCGAGGGCTTCGAGAAGAAGCTCGAGCTCGCCGGCGTCGGTTACCGCGTGCAGCAGAAGGGCAAGAACCTCGAGTTCTCCCTGGGCTTCTCGCACCCCGTGATCGTCGAGGCTCCCGAGGGCATCACCTTCGAGGTTCCCGACAACACCCACGTGAACGTCAAGGGTATCAACAAGCAGCAGGTCGGTCAGATCGCCGCTGAGATCCGCGGCCATCGTCCTCCCGAGCCTTACAAGGGCAAGGGTATCCACTACGTTGGCGAGCACATCCGCCGCAAGCTGGGTAAGGCCGCCAAGTAGTCGTAACCGACTCACTCGCATAAGACCAGCACCCCGTCAGGTGCTGGCAAGATCAACCTTTTTAGGAGTTTACGTATGAACAAGCATAAGGCGAAGCTGGAAGGCCTCAAGCGTCGTCAGCGTCGTGTGCGCGGCAAGATCTCGGGTACCGCCGAGCGTCCGCGTCTTCGCGTGACCCGTACTAACGCCAATATCTATGCCCAGATCATCGACGACAGCAAGGGCTCCAGCCTGACGCTCGTCTCCGCCTCGACCCTCGAGGCCGAGTTCAAGGGCACCCACACCTCGAACAAGGAGGCTGCGGAGAAGGTCGGCCAGCTCGTTGGCAAGCGCGCCATCGAGGCCGGCATCACCAAGGTCGCCTTCGATCGCGGTGGCCGTATCTACCATGGCCGCGTCAAGGCCCTCGCCGACGGTGCTCGTGCCGCCGGTCTCGAGTTCTAGGAGGTATGTAGCACATGGCTCGTAATCAGAAGCAGCAGCGCGAGGCCTCCGAGTTCGAGGAGCGCGTCGTTTACATCAACCGCGTGTCGAAGACCGTCAAGGGTGGTCGTCGCATGAGCCTCGTCGCTCTCGTCGTCGTTGGCGACGGCAAGGGCAACGTCGGCGTTGGCATGGGCAAGTCCGCTGAGGTGCCCCTGGCCATCTCCAAGGCGTCTCTCGATGCCAAGAAGAACATGTTCCACGTGCCGGTGACCGAAGAGGGCACCATCCCGCACGAGGTTCTCGGTCACTTTGGTGCTGGCCGCATCATCATCAAGCCCGCTGTCGAGGGTACCGGCGTTATCGCCGGCGGCGCTGTGCGTCCCCTCTTCGAGCTTGCTGGCATCAAGAACGTCCTGTCCAAGTCCCTCGGTACCGACAACGGCCTCAACATCATCAAGGCTGCCGTCGAGGGCCTCAAGGAGCTCTCCAGCCCTGAGGACGTCGCGGCTCGCCGTGGCCTGACGGTCTCCGAGATGTTCGTCGGTAAGGAGAACTAAGCATGGCTGACACCATCAAGATCAAGCAGGTCCGCAGCACCAACGGTTGCAAGCAGGACCAGGTCCGTACTGTCCGTGCCCTCGGTCTCCACAGGATCCGCGAGGTTCGCGAGATTGCTGACAACGAGTCCGTCCGCGGCATGATCTTCAAGGTCAAGCACCTTGTCGAGATTGTAGAGGAGTAGCAAATGCAGCTTCACGATCTTACTCCCGCGCCCGGTTCCACCAAGAACCGCAAGCGCGTCGGCCGTGGCAATTCTTCGGGTCACGGCACCACTTCTGGCCGCGGCCAGAAGGGCCAGGGCTCTCGCTCTGGCGGCACCAAGGGTGCCGGCTTCGAGGGTGGCCAGACTCCGCTGGCTATGCGCCTGCCCAAGCTTCCGGGCTTCCGCAACCCCCGTCGTATCGAGTACACCGCTGTTAACGTTGAGCGTCTCGAGCGTAAGTTCGAGGACGGCGCTGTGATCGACGGTGCCGCTCTTAAGGCCGCTCGCATCACCAAGAGCGAGTTCGAGCCCGTCAAGGTGCTCGGCAATGGTGAGCTCACCAAGAAGTTCACGGTCAAGGTCGACAAGGTCAGCGCTTCCGCGCAGGCCAAGATCGAGGCCGCCGGCGGAAAGGTCGAGCTGCCGTGCTAAATGGTCTTAAGAATGCTTTCCGCATCAAAGAACTGCGCGAAAAGATTCTTTTTACCATAGCTATGCTCGTCGTGTACCGCATTGGTGCGCACGTTCCTGTGCCCGGCATTCCCTTCCAGGGGATGCTGGGCCTTTTCTCGACCGAGAACAACTCGGTCGCCGCAGGTGCTATGGCCCTCCTGAATCTTTTCTCTGGTGGCGCGTTGAGCTATGTTTCGGTGTTCTCTCTGGGCATCATGCCCTACATCACGAGCTCGATTATCCTCCAGATGCTCCAGGCCGTCGTGCCTTCCCTGCATGAGCTTGCCCGCGAGGGCGAGGTCGGTCAGACTAAGATCACGCAGTATTCGCGTTACCTCACCTTGGCCCTGGCAATCCTCAACTCCGTGGGTTACCTCTTCCTCTTTAAGAGCTTCGGTATCAGCTTCAACGGTGCCGGTGCTCCCGAGATCATCTTTGACATCATGATCGTCGGCACGCTCACCGCGGGCGCCATGCTGATCATGTGGATTGGTGAGCTCATCACCCAGCGCGGTATCGGCAATGGCATGTCGCTGATCATCTTCGCGAACATCATGGCCGGTCTTCCGCAGGCGATCTTCTCCAGCACCGAGGGCAACGCCGGTGGCATCATCACTATGGTGATCATCTGCGCCATCATCCTGCTGGTTATCCCGCTGATCGTTTTCCTTGAGCGCGGCCAGCGCCGCATTCCGGTCTCCTACGCCAAGCGCGTCGTGGGCCGTCGCATGATGGGTGGCCAGACCACTTACCTGCCCATCAAGGTCAACACCGCGGGCGTCGTGCCGATCATCTTCGCTTCGGCGCTGCTGTATTTCCCGGCTCAGATTGCCGTGTTCTTCCCCGGCATCGGCTGGATCCAGGCAGTTGCCTCTGCGCTTTCGACCGGTTGGCTCAACTGGGTGCTTAACGTTGTCCTCATCGTGTTCTTCGCGTACTTCTACACCTCCATGGTGTTCAACCCCGACGACACGGCCGACAACCTTAAGAAGCAGGGCGGCTTTATTCCGGGCGTCCGTCCGGGTAGGGCTACCGCGGCCTACATCAAGAACGCGCTCAACAAGATCACGCTTCCCAGCGCTGTCTTCTTGGCGCTCATCGCCATCGTGCCTTCGATCATCTTCTCCTTCACGGGTAACCAGCTGATCCAGGCGTTTGGCGGCACGTCCATCCTCATCATGGTCGGCGTCGTGCTCGACACGGTCGACAAGCTCGAAGGCCAGATCAAGATGTATGATTACGATGGATTCTTTAAATAGGCTAGAGGAGGATTGCTCATGAACCTCGTATTGCTCGGAGCTCCGGGTGCCGGTAAGGGCACCGTCGCGCAGGAGCTCGTCGCCGAGTTCGGCGTCGCCCACATTTCCACGGGCGATCTGCTGCGTGCTGCCGTCAAGGGTGGCACCGAGCTTGGTATTCAGGCTAAGAAGTACATGGACGCTGGCGAGCTCGTTCCCGACCAGCTCGTGATCGACCTTGTCAAGGAGCGCCTTGCCGCCGATGACGCCCAGCAGGGTTTCATCCTCGATGGCTTCCCGCGCAACACCGCCCAGGCTGTAACGCTCGATTCCGAGCTCTCCGCTCTGGGTCGCGAGATTGATTGCGCCCTTCTGGTCGACGTGGCCTCTGAGGTCATCATCGACCGTCTGTCTTCGCGTCGCACCTGCCGCGCCTGCGGTTACACCGGCACTGCTGCCGATGCTACCTGCCCCAAGTGTGGCGGCGAGATGTATCAGCGCGACGACGACAAGCCCGAGACCATCAAGAACCGTCTCGACGTCTACGAGAAGTCCACGAGCCCGCTCGTCGACTACTATCGTGGCCAGGGTCTGCTTAAGTCGGTCAACGGTGACCAGGCTCGCGAGACCGTGTACGGGGATGTCAAAGAGGCTCTCGGTCTATGATCAAGATTAAGTCTGCAACGCAAATCGAGCAGATGAAGAAGGCAGGAGCGCTATCTAAGATGGCGCTCCGCCACGTTGGAGCCATGGTTCGCCCCGGTGTTTCGACCTTCGAGCTCGACCAGCTCGCGGAGCAGATTATCCGCATGCATGGCGGCACCCCGGCCTTTAAGGGCTACGGCGGGTTCCCCGGAACCATTTGCGCATCGATCAACGATGCCGTGGTGCACGGTATTCCCAACCCCGACATGATCCTGCGTGACGGCGATATCATCTCCATCGATACGGGTGCCGTTGTCGACGGTTGGGTCGGCGATAACGCCTGGACGTTTTTCGTCGGCACCCCCACGCCCGAGGCCAAGGCCCTGTGCGAGGTCACGCGCGATTGCCTTAAGGCTGCAATCGAGCAGGCTGTTCCCGG
>CAKUFW010000046.1 GCA_934650975.1 uncultured Collinsella sp.
CCTCTCGGCGGCCTTGCGAAAAACAAATCCAAGTTAGACCATTTCAAATGGTTCGATGTCTGCCCGGATGCGACACTTTATCGTGTCCATCCTCGCAGTATCCGGTTCTCAAGGTGCACGCCTTGCGGCTGATCCGGTTCCACCGGGCCGCGCGGCAAGGAGATATATTGCCAGACCGGAGGGGCGTCCGGGGCGGGAATCTGGGAGCACACATTTCCTACACATTCTGGGAATCGACTTACGTTTGCCAGCCGTTCTCTACCGCTCACCGAGGGTCTCTTTATAGAGAAGCGTTATATGGCTAAAGCTGGTAGGCTCCCCTAGCCAAGGCACAGCCGGCATCGAGCAACTCATCGCGCTCCTCCACCGAGAACCCCTCGGCGTATACGCGAACCACCGGTTCGGTCCCGCTGGGGCGGATCAGCAACCAGGTGTCATCCTCGAATGCCAAACGTAAACCATCCATATGGCTTACAGCCTGCGGCGCCTTGCCGCAAATCGATTTAGGATTCATGCCAGGAAGCAGCGTTCGCAGCGATTCGGCGTCTTCGGCCTCAAGGCGCAAATCGCGACGCCCATAGCTCGTCTTACCAAAACTGTCCTCGAGCTGATCGACCAAAACGCCCAAGGGCGCGCCCGTCTTTGCCATAAGCTCACACAGAATCAGACAAGCAAGGATTCCATCACGCTCGGGCATATGCGCGGCGATGCCGATACCGCCGGCCTCCTCGCCTCCCATGAGGACGCCGCCCTTCTTCATCTCTGCAGCTATATATTTGAAACCGACCGGTTTAACGGTCACACGGCAGCCAAGTGCCTCAGCAATGCGGCGCACGAGCGTCGAGCACGAGAGATTGACGACGATACGCCCCTCCAAATTGCGGAATTGAACGAGGTCGCCCAAAACAAGCGCCATGATTTGATGCGGATGAATATATCTTCCGCGTTCGTCGACCGCGCCGATACGGTCGGCATCGCCGTCGGTCACCAGGCCCGCGCATGCCCCGTCCTCGACAACCGCACGCTCGCAAGCGTCCACCCACGGCTCAACAGGGTCGGGGCAGATGTCCTCTTGACCGGACGACTGTCCGGCATGAATCTCGTGCACCCCGACGCCTAGCTCCCGCAGCAAGTCGGCAAGATATCCCTGGGCCGCGCCGCCCATGGGGTCAACTACCACACGCAGGTGAGCGGCTCGAATGGCCTCGGCATCGACAAACGATGCCACCGCCTGCATATAGTCAGGAATAATATCCGCGGTACGATAGCGTTCCTCGATCCCCATCGGCTCGGGGGCCATGGTCTCTTCGAGCTCTTCGATGACATCCTGATTGGCCGTCGAGCCATCTCCCATGCGTAGTTTAAGGCACAGATACCCCTGCGGATGATGGGACCCCGTCACCATGAGCGCACCGCAGGCCTCGCCGTCATACGCCGCCGCCCACGTAAGGGCGGGGGTCGGGACAGGCCGAGATGCGAGCACTGCGTCCAATCCGTGAGCCGCAAGCACGCCTGCCGCAAGCTCGGCGAACTCGCGCGCCTGCGGCCGGGTGTCGAACCCTATATATACCGTTTTGCCGGGATTGGTCTTTTCCCACAGCTCGCCAACGGCATCGGCAATGCGAGCAACGTTGTCGGCGGTAAAGTCGTCGTCGACGCGAGCGCGCCAACCGTCAGTTCCAAAATGAATTATCGCGCACACGCGCAGACACCTCACAGTGTTTGGATCATGGTACGCATGAGGTATACCCGCAACGCTTGCCCAGCAACCTGCCGACGCTGGCATTCACCATTTGGGCAAAAGCTTCCGACGATACGCAGGCAACAAAAAAACCGCCCCATATGGAGCGGTTTTGGCCTTTATATATCGAGTGCCTCGGCCATTGCCGCCGTGGTGATCGCCGTGGTTCCACAGCAACTGCCAACCATTGCGGCGCCAGCCTGCTTCCACTCGACGCACGCGCGTGCAAAGGCTTCGGGCGCTTCATGCCACGCGGGCCCGTCTGGCGTCTGAACCGGGTCGCCCGCGTTGGGACGAACCGTGACGGGAGTAGTCGCCGATGCAACCATCCTGGGCACTGCGGCGCTCGCGGCCGTAAGCGAACAGCAGTTAACACCAACCGAGTTTGCGCCGTGTTTTTCGGCGTACAAAACGGCTGCCTCGATGTTGAGGCCATCGCCTAACAGGTCGCCTTCATCGTCAACGACAAAACTCACCAAAACAGGCATGCCGTCGGCGGCATCCTGGGCGCCGGCAAGCATGGGCTGCAAATTACGGATAGACGTCACCGTCTCGATCAGCAGACCGTCAACGCCAGCATTGAGCAGGACGTATGCCTGCTCTCGCGAAATGCCTCGGATTTCACGATACTCGGCAGAGTCTTCGGCAAACCACTCAATGCCGATCGGGCCCATCGAGCCCAGCAGCAGCTGAGGGTGCGCCTGGCGCGCATCGTCGACGGCACCGCGATTGACCTCAGCCACGGACGGCGTAATCTGATCTTGCTTGAGGGCATAGCTTGATGCCTGAAAGGTATTAGTAATGAGCACCTGCGCACCAGCGGCGACATACAGGCGATGGATACGAGAAACAGTCTGCGGCTCGGCAAGGTTCCAAAACGCCGGTGGGATGTCGGCAGCGTCGTATTCACTCATCAGCACGCTGCCCATGGGGCCCTGCGTCAACAGGGTCTCGCTCGACATGCGGCGCATAAGTTCCTCGCCGCCGGGGCGGTTGTAATAACTCGTATCCATATATGTGTTTCGCTATTCCTCGACGCTGATTCCCTGTTTTTCGAGATAGGCGAGCCAGCGGCTCATCGTGTCCTCGGAAAGCGCATGTTCCATCATGCACGCCTCGGAATCGGCCCGCTCAAAATCGACGCCGAGCTCCTGGACCAAAAACGTGCGGACAAGGCGATGACGGTACCAGATAGCCGTGCCGACCTCGCGACCACGGTCGGTCAGGATGACCTTACCGTAATGCGATTGCTCGACAAGCTCGGACGCCTTAAGCGCCGAAACTGCCTTATTGACCGATGCCTTGGAGACACCAAGACGCTGCGCGATGTCGACCGATCGCACGCCGCTGGTCTCCCCTTCTTCGCTTTCGATGCGAACCATGCACTCCAAGTAGTCTTCGTTCGCCACCGTTAGGTGCAGCTCGCGCGAGCTATTTGTCGTATCCATGACCTTCCGTCCCTTCTGCGTTCAAAGGCTGATTCTACCCCATCCAAGCGTCGCGGTATGCCGTGGCATACCGTGCTAGAGTTCTTGTTGCACACGACGACCAAGATTGGAGCGGTCCTTATGGAAAACAACACCACGAACCCCGACGTCCTTGAGCGCTTTTTGCGCTACGTTCAGATCAACACGCAATCCGAGGATGCAAACTGCGACCAGGTGCCTTCGAGCACCGTTCAGTTTGACCTTGCCAACATCCTGGCCGAGGAGCTGCGCGAGCTCGGCGCGGCCGATGCCCATGTGACCGAACATGCCTACGTCTGCGCGCATATTCCTGCGAGCGCGGGCGCGGAGGACAAGCCCGCCCTGGGCCTGATCGCACACCTCGACACCACCGAGGTTGCGCCGGGCGCTGGCGTGAAGCCGCATATTGTGCACTACGAAGGCGGCGACCTGGTCTGCGGTACTGTTGACGGCAAGCCCGTGGCAATGAGCACCGCCAAGCTTCCCGCCCTGAACGACCTTGTGGGTGAGGACTTGGTCTGCAGCGACGGCACCACGCTGCTCGGCGCCGACGACAAGGCCGGCGTCGCCGAGATCATGGCACTTGTCGCGCGTATCGCTCAGGACCCCTCGCTGCCCCACCCCGCACTCGGCATTTGTTTTTGCCCGGACGAGGAAATCGGCCACGGTGCTGAGCTGTTGGATATCGAGGACTTTGGCTGTAAGTATGCCTACACGGTCGACGGCGGTCCGATTGGCGAGCTTGAGTGGGAGTGCTTCAACGCCGCCGAGGCAACCGTTCGCTTTGAGGGCCAGTCCATCCATCCCGGTGACGCCAAGGGCCGCATGGTCAACGCGGGCAATCTGTTCTGCGACTTTAACGTGCTGCTCCCTTATGCGCAGCGCCCGGAATACACCGAGGGCTACGAGGGCTTCTATCATCTTGAGGGCGTGTCGGCAACCGTCGACCACGCCACGGCGCGCTATATCGTTCGCGACCACGACGCGGCAAAGTTCCAGCAGAAGCTCGAGCTGATTGATTCTGCCGCCGCCCTGCTTAACCAACGTTTGGGCGAGGAGCGCGTGACGGTTGAGATCAAACAGCAGTACCGCAACATGGCCGAGATCGTGCGCGACTATCCCGAGCTGATTGATGTCGCTAAGGAAGCCTACCTTGCTTGCGGCGTTGAGCCCCAGGTGCTGCCGATTCGCGGCGGCACCGACGGCGCGCAGCTCTCGTTCCGCGGTCTACCCTGCCCCAACCTCTCTACCGGCGGCTATTGCTACCACGGCGTCAACGAGTTTATCCCGGTCAGCTCGCTCGTCAAGATGACCGATGTCCTGCAGGAGCTCGTCGCCCGCTTCGCGTAAGCAACTCGAACAATTCAGCTCAACAAAATCGCCCCGTCCTCAGTCAAGAACGGGGCGACTTTTTGGTGCAAGGAGTGTCCCCAGGTGCCGGCACAAAAGGAACGTCCCCAAGTGCCAAGTGCAGCAAGAATGTCCCTTTTGACTAATCGTTTAAGAACGTCCCCAACGACTACCCAGGCAACGCCGATGTTTTGGCAACGGCAGCGAAAACCCGCCAGAGCGAGCAAGGTGCCTTGAAACAAGGCGGCATTGATCTATTGATCATGCCGCCGAAGTTGAAAGGCAGATTGCCGCTCTGGCGGGTTTGCAGCGTCAAGTGGTTACGCGGTTTGGTAAAACCGCGTAACTCTAATAGTTTGCTTCGTAGCCGTTGCCGTCGCCGGTGGGCTCTTCGTAGTAATCGGAGCTATCGCCCGAGTCGCTGGAGTCGTCCGAATCGTCCGAGCTGCCTGACGAAGTGGCGGTACCGTTGGCGTAATCGTCGGACGTGTTGCTGTTGAGGTCGCCAATCGTGGAGCTAGTACCATCGGACAGGCCCATGGTATTGGGGCCCTTGGGATCCTTACCAGCGTCGACGCGCGCCATCATTTCCTTGAGCTCATCCTCGTAGACAAAGACATAGCTCACGCCGTCAATCATGGTGCTGTCATCGGCGTACGAAGGCAGGTTGGCCGAATAGATGCCATCAACATCCATGCCGCGCATGGCATTGACCGTGGAGACGATGTCCTGAACGCTCATGTCGGTCACAAGCATATCGGACAGCGAATTGACCAGGTCGAAGACCTTGGTGGCATCGAAGTTGTTGAGGATCTGGTTGGCAAGGGCACCAAGCACCTGACGCTGATGACGCATGCGCGTGTAGTCGCCATCGGCATAGGTGTAGCGGCAACGGGCATAGGTAAGGGCGGTCGCGCCATCCATGTGCTGCTGACCGGCGGTAATCTTGATGTCCAAGTGCTCAGGGTCGTCAACATCGTCGGTTGCGTTAATGTCGATACCGCCGACCGAATCAATCAACGACTGCATACCATCGAAGCTGACCTCGGCATAGTGCGAAATCTGCACGCCGCACAGCTCATTGACAGCCTGGACCATGGCCTCGGCGCCGCCGTAGGTATGGCATGCGTTGATCTTCATGGTCGAACCGTTGTAGACGACCTTGGTATCACGCGGGATAGAGATGAGCGTCGCCTGCTTTTGCGTGGGGTCGATACGCGCGAGGATAATCGAGTCAGCGCGGTACGTATCCTCGCCCGGACGGCCGTCGGTACCAAGGAGCAGCACGTAGAACGGGTCCTTGGCCTCGTCGGTATCGACCAGGATCTGGCGCAGGTTGTCGGTAATGACGTTGGAATCGCCGAGCTTGCCCATAATGGTGGCAAACCACAGGCCGGCGGCAGTTGTTGCGCTCAGCAGCACGCCGAGCACGGCGATGAGCGCGACGCGACGAACCGTGTGGCCGCGACGGCGCTGACGGGCGCGCTCGGAGTAGCGGGCGACGTTATCGCGGCTATAGATCTTGGCCTGCGCACCGGTCGAGGGTCTTCGGGATTCCGCAAGGGGCTTTTTCTTAAACATAGGCAACCTGCATTAGTAGATGACGGGATCGGGAACAGTAGCGTGCTCGACGTGAGCGCCAAGCGCCTGCAGTTTTTCGACAAATTGCTCGTAGCCGCGCTTGATGTGATGGATGGCCGAAACCTCGGTCGTGCCGTCGGCGATCAGGCCGGCAACGACAAGCGCCGCGCCGCCGCGAAGATCGGGCGAGGTGACCTGGGCACCCGAGAAGCCCTTGACGCCGTGAATCATGGCGTGGTGGCTCTCGATGCGAATATCGGCGCCCATGCGCACCAGCTCGGATGCAAACATAAAGCGATTCTCGAAGATGTTCTCGGTGATAACGGAGCTGCCGTCGGCAAGGGCGGAAAGCACCATGATCTGCGCCTGCATGTCCGTTGGGAAACCGGGGAACGGGAGTGTCTGAATATCGACCGGCTTGATGCGCTCGGCATGGTTCACATGAACGCCATCCTCGATGCGCTCGCAATCGATACCCATGAGCTCCATCTTCTTGAGCACCATGCCCAAGTGGATGGGGCAAAAGCCCGTGACGTCGACACCGCGGTCGTCGGCCATCAACGCACCGGCAACGATAAAGGTACCGGCCTCGATGCGGTCGCCCACCACGCGATGGGTAACAGGATGCAGCTCTTCCACACCCTCAATGGTCACGACAGGCGTGCCGGCGCCGACGATCTTGGCACCCATCTCGTTGAGCATATTGGCGAGATCGACGATCTCGGGCTCGCGGGCGGCGTTGTCGATAACTGTGGTTCCCTGCGCGCGCACGGAGGCCATGATGAGGTTCTCGGTGGCGCCGACGCTGGCGAACTCGAGCGTGACGGTGGTACCGTGCAGACCCTGGGGCGCATTGGCGTTGATGTAGCCGTGGGCGGTGTCGAACTCAACACCCAGGGCCTCAAGACCGAGAATGTGCATATCGATCTTGCGGGCACCCAGGTTGCAGCCGCCCGGCATGGCGATCTTGGCGCGATGGAAACGACCCAGCAGGGGCCCCATCACGGCCGTGGAAGCACGCATCTTGGCGACGAGCTCGTAGGGGGCCTCCCAGGAATCGACCTGGGAGGTATCGATCTCGAGCGTATGCTCGTCGAGAACATCGATCGTAGCACCCATGCCCTTGAGCACCTTGCCCATCACGTGGACATCGGAAATATCGGGCACGTTCTGGAGCGTCGTCTTGCCCGGCGCCAGAAGCGTTGCCGCCATGAGTTTGAGCGCGGAGTTCTTAGCACCCGAAACGGGCACGGAGCCTCCGATGGTGTGGCCACCCTCAACGCGGATAATATCCAAGGTCTACCCTTTCAAAAAGCATGCCCGGGGTGGCTGGGCCATCCCGGGCATGATGTGTTCGCAAATGGTCGAACGCTAAATCGTTTGACTATTGGGCAAGCTTGAGCTTACACCATGCGATTTCATTATAGAGGTAGGCGCGGCGTGCATCATCCTCCGACAAATTACCCAGCTTCTCTTCAAAACCTTGAATATCAGCTTTAACCTTGTCGGCGTCGACGGTCGCCAAATCGCAAGCGCGCTCGGCGAGGACGGTCACGACATCGTCCGCAACCTGGGCATAGCCGCCGGCCACGGCAAACGTGTGGTCGACAGTGCCCATGGCCTTATCGGAAACGCGAACGTAACCGCGGTCGATCGTGCAGATTTCGCTGGAATGGGCAGGCAGAACGCCAAACTCGCCATCCGTGGACGGAATCGACACAAACGCAGCGTCGCCCTCATAGGCGCAGCTCACGGGGCACACGATGCGGATACGCATAACCTACTTCTCCCCCATCTTGCGGGCGCGCTCGCGCACGTCCTCAATCGTGGAAGCATAGCGGAAAGCCTGCTCGGGCAGGTCATCGGCCTTGCCGTCGACAATCTCGGCGAAGGAGCGGACGGTATCCTCGACGCGGACGTAGACACCGGGGTTGCCGGTGAACTTCTCGGCGACGTGGAAGGACTGCGAGAGGAACTGCTGGATCTTACGGGCGCGGTTGACCGTAAGGCGCTGCTCCTCGGACAGCTCGTCCATACCCAGAATGGCGATGATGTCCTGAAGGTCGGAGTACTCCTGCAGGAGCTCCTGGACCTTGACTGCGACACGGTAGTGCTCCTCGCCGACGATCGAGGGATCGAGAGCGTCGGAGGAAGACGCGAGCGGGTCAATGGCCGGGAACAGGCCGAGCGACGAAATGCTACGCGAAAGAACCGTGGTGGCGTCGAGGTGCGTAAACGTCGTGGCGGGTGCCGGGTCGGTCAGGTCGTCTGCGGGGACGTAGACGGCCTGGACGGAGGTAATGGAACCCGTCTTGGTCGAGGTAATGCGCTCCTGGAGGTCGCCCATCTCGGTAGCCAGCGTAGGCTGGTAACCGACGGCGGACGGCATACGGCCCAGCAGTGCGGAAACCTCGGAACCGGCCTGGGAGAAGCGGAAGATGTTGTCGATGAACAGCAGAACGTCCTGGCCGCGATCGCGGAAGTACTCAGCGGTGGTAAGGCCGGCCAGACCGATGCGCAGACGCGCTCCGGGCGGCTCGTTCATCTGACCATAGACCAAGCAGGTCTTATCGATAACGCCAGACTCGCTCATCTCGAGGAACAGGTCGGTGCCCTCACGAGTACGCTCGCCGACACCGGTGAACACCGAGGTGCCGCCGTGCTCCTGGGCGAGGTTGTTGATGAGCTCCTGAATCAGAACGGTCTTGCCGACGCCGGCGCCACCGAACAGGCCCGTCTTGCCGCCACGGATGTAGGGCTCGAGCAGGTCGACGGCCTTGATGCCGGTCTCGAAGATCTCGGTCTTGGTGGTGAGCTCGTCGAAACGGGGCGCTGCGTGGTGGATGGGATAGAACTCCTCCACCTCGGGCATGGGCTTACCGTCGACGGGCTTGCCCATGACGTTCCAAATGCGGCCGAGCGTCTTGGGGCCAACGGGCATCTTCATGGGCTCACCGGTATCGGTGGCGGTGAGGCCGCGCTGCAGGCCGTCGGTCGAGGACATGGCGACCGTGCGGACGACGCCGCCCGGAAGCTGGCTCTCAACCTCGAGGATCGTGCTCAGGTGACCGATCGGGGTCTCGGCCTCGACCGTGAGCGCGTTGTAGATCGGGGGCACCGCGCCGTCAAACTTGACGTCGACGACAGGGCCGATGATACGCACGATGCGACCATCACCGGCAGTCGTCTTCTTGGTGGCTTCCTCGACCGCAAGCTTTACGGTGTTATTAGCCATTACTGTTCCTCCAATGCTGAGGCTCCGCCGACGATCTCGTTAATCTCGGTCGTGATCGAAGCCTGGCGCACGCGACTATACGTGCGGGTAAGGGTCGAGATGATCGCGGTGGCGTTTTCCGTCGCGGAGTGCATGGCCTTGCGGCGTGCACCCTGCTCGGCGGCCGCCGAATCGATCAGGGCCTGGTAGATGACCGTCAGGATATACGACGGTACAAGCTTGCCGAGAACATGCTCGGGAGAGGGCACGAACTCGAACGTGGACGAGATGCGCTTAGGGGCGTCGGTCTCGTTCTTACGCGGACCGTGGGCCATAGCGATCATCTCGGGATCGAGCGGCAGCAAGTGCTCGACGCGAAGCTCCTGATCCACGCGGTTCTTGGCGTGGTGGTAGACAAGCTCGACACGGTCAAGCTCACCGGCACGATACGCATCGCAGATATGAGAGGAGATCATGCGGGCCTGATTGAAATCGGGCTCGGAGGAGTTGCCCTCAAAGTGCATGATGACGTTTGCACGGTCACGGAAATACGTGGCCGGCTTACGCCCGCACGCGATGATCTCGCACTCGATGCCGTCGTTCGCCCAAGAAGCGGCGAGCTTTTCGGCCGTGCGCTCCACCGTCGTATTGAAACCGCCGGCAAGGCCGCGGTCCGAGGCAATAACGACAATCAGGCCATGCTTGACGTTCTCATGCTTCTGAAGCATGGGATCGGTGCCCGAACAGGAGGCGTCGCCGGCAACCGTCAGCATGACGTCGGTCAACGCCTCCTTATAGGGCTCGGCCTGCTTGGAGCGATCGAGGGCACGACGGATCTTGGCCGTAGAGACCATCTCCATCGTGCGCGTGATCTGCTTGGTCGTGGTAACCGAGGAGATTCGCTTCTTAATGTCGCGAAGGTTGGCCATAGGGCTTAGTTCTCCTCTGATCCAGAAACATCCGAATGGTGCTTGGCCATGAACTGCTGCTTAAAGTCGCCGATAACACGCAAGAGTTCGGCCTTGGTGTCGTCATCGATCTTCTTGGCGCGAACCTTGTCGAGCAGCAAGCCAAAGCCATTGTCCATGTACTCGATGAGCTCGGCACGGAAGGGCAGCACGTCGGCGATCTCAAGGTCGTCCAGGAAGCCCTCGTTGCCGGCAAACAGCGCAACGATCTGCTCGGAAACCTCGAACGGCTTGTAGCGCGGCTGCTTAAGGAGCTCGGTCATGCGAGCGCCGTGGGTAAGCTGCTTTTGCGTGGCCTCGTCGAGGTCGGAGCCGAACTGCGTAAAGCCGGCGAGCTCCTGGTACGAAGCGAGGTCCAGACGGAGGTTACCGGCGACCTGCTTCATGGCCTTGGTCTGAGCGTCGCCACCGACGCGGGACACGGAAATGCCCACGTCGACTGCCGGGCGCTGGCCCTGGAAGAAGAGCTCGGACTGCAGGTAGATCTGACCGTCGGTAATGGAAATGACGTTGGTCGGAATGTAGGCCGAGACGTCGCCGTCCTGGGTCTCGATGATCGGCAGAGCCGTCATGGAGCCGTAGCCGTTCTTCTTGGACATCTTGACGGCACGCTCGAGCAGGCGAGAGTGCAGGTAGAAGATGTCGCCAGGATAGGCCTCGCGTCCGGGCGGACGATGCAGCGTCAGCGACATCTGACGGTAGGCCACAGCCTGCTTGGACAGGTCGTCGTAGATGACGAGCACGTGGCCGCCGGGGTTGGTCTCGCTAGCGGGCTTGCCGTCCTCGCCGTTGTACATGAAGAACTCGCCGATAGCGGCACCGGCCATAGGCGCGATGTACTGCATAGGGGCGGAATCGGCAGCGGTGGCCGAAACGATGATGGTGTAGTCGAGCGCACCGTGCTGAGCGAGGGTCTCACGGATGTTGGCAACCGTGGAGGCCTTCTGGCCGATGGCGACATAGATGCAGACCATGCCCTTGCCGCGCTGGTTGAGGATAGCGTCGATGGCGATGGCGGTCTTGCCGGTCTTACGGTCGCCGATGATGAGCTCACGCTGGCCGCGGCCGATAGGCACCATGGAGTCGATGGCCAACAGGCCGGTCTGAACCGGCTCGCACACCGGGGTACGGTCGATGACGCCGGGGGCCTTGAACTCGATGGGGCGACGGTGCGTGGCGACGATGTCACCCAGGCCGTCGATGGGCTGGCCGAGCGGATTGACGACGCGGCCGAGCATGGCGCGGCTCACGGGGATATCCATAATGCGGCCCGTGGTGCGGCACTCGTCGCCTTCCTTGATGGAGTCGACGGCACCGAACAGAACGGCACCGACCTCGTCACGGTCAAGGTTCTGGGCAAGGCCGAAGACGGTCTCACCGGTATCGGAGCTCTTGAACTCCAGAAGCTCGCCTGCCATGGCGCTCTTGAGGCCGGAGACGCGCGCGATGCCGTCGCCTACCTCGTCGACCGTTGAAACCTCATGCGTATCGACCGTCGCGGAGAGGCTCGTGAGCTGCTCCTGCAGTTTCTTGGCGATATCCTGGGCATTGAGGGTTTCGGACATTAGGCTTCACCTCCGTACGAATTAGCAGAGTTTGCGAGGGTCTCCTGCGCGATGCGCAGCTGCGTTTTGACGGAAATGTCACGACGCTCGCCGCGGGCCTCGAGCACCAAGCCGCCCACGATAGACGGGTCGACCTGCTCGATAAGGAACACCTTGCGGCCGAAGTCCTGCTCGCATTTCTTAGTGATGGTTTGACGCAGCTCGTCGTCGAGCGGGATCGCCGTGGTGACGGTCACGCCCACTACATCCTCGTCTTCCTCGGCAACATACTTAAAGGCAGCTGCCACCTTGGGAAGAAGGTCGAGCTGGTCGCGCTTGGACATGGTGTCGAGCACGGCGATGATCTCGGGGCTGGCGCTAGCCAGGCGCTCGATCATCTCGAGGTCCTCGAACACATGGTTCTCGGCCTTGGCGGCTTCCAAAAGGGAGCGCGCGTAGGTCTCGAGCACCTTGTCCTGATAGCGGCTAGTCGGCATTCAGGCTACCTGCTTCCTGGATGTAGCGCTCGATGAGCTTCTTCTGCTCGGCCTCGTCCTCGAGTGCCTCGCCCACGATCTTGGTGGCGACGGCAACGGACAGGTCGGCGATGGAGCTCGCGGCACCGGCGTAGATGGACTTGCGCTCGTCCTCGACGGTCGTGTGGGCCTTGGCGATGATCTCCTCGGCCTCCTTGTGAGCGGCCTCGATGATGCGGGCGCGCTCGGACTCGGCGTCCTTACGGGCCTCGAGAACGATGTCGGCAGCCTGACGACGGGCGTCGGTGACGATCGAGTCGGACTCAGCACGCTTGGCGATAGCCTCCTGCTTGGTCTTCTCGGCCTCGTCGAGGCTCTCCTCGATCTTCTTGCCGCGCTCCTCCATGGTTTTCATGATGCCCGGCAGGGCGACCTTGGCCAGCACGATCCAGATGATCAGGAAGGCGATGAGCGCCGGGATGAACTCCGCCATCTTAGGGATGAGGATGTCCGCACCGGCAGCGCCGTCCTCGGCGAACGCGGATACCGGCATGAGCAGCGCGGCCGCGGACGCGGAGAGTGCGATCGCGCTCTTCTGGGATGAAAGATTCATACTTGACGCTCCGTGCTATTTAACGATCAGCGCGACAACGAAGCCGATCAGAGCCAGAGCCTCGCCGAAGGCGGAGCCCATGATGAAGACGGTGAACACGCGGCCCTGGACCTCAGGCTGACGGGCCATAGCACCCGTAGCACCCAGAGCAGACAGGCCGATAGCAAGACCAGCGCCGATAACACCGAGACCGTAACCGATAACTCCCACGATTCCTCCTTTGTCGTGCGTGTCTTATTTCACGCAGGATAACCTTTTTATAACTGCCGGGCTCCATGGGTACGGGCACCGGCGGTTTAACGAATTGCTTACCTTTAAGGCGCGGACGGAAGACTATTCCTCCTCCGCGACCTCCTCTGCCTCGGAGACATACACGGCGGTAAGGACCGTGAAGACGTAGGCCTGGATGGCGCCGACCACAAGCTCGATCGCATAGATCAGGATGAGGATGGCAAGCCAGGCCAGCGAAGGCAGGGCTCCGACGGCGTGGGCCGCGGAAACCTGCTGAAGCAGCGGCTGCATGAACATGCTCGCCATGATGGCGAACGAACCCATGACCACGTGTCCTGCGAACATGTTGCAGAACAGACGGACGGCGAGCGTGATGAGGCGCAGGAAGGTCGAGAAGAGCTCGACGACCCACACGAGCACGTTCATCGGGAAGCTCACGCCCTGCGGGGCGAGGCTCTTGATGTAGCCGATCACGCCGTGAGCCTTGCATCCGTAGTAGATGAAGTACACGAAGGCGAAGATGGCGAGCGCGGCGGTGGAGCCGATTGCGCCGGTGCCGGGCTTCATTCCCGGGATCAGGCCGATCATGTTATTGATCAGGATGAACAGGAAAAGCGAGCACAGGAACGGGAAGTGCTTCTTCCAGTTCTCACCCACGACGCCCTTGCCGATATCGTTCTCGACGTACTCGATGATGTACTCGAAACCGTTGACGAAGAAGCCCTTGGGAACCAGGGTCTGCTTCTTCTTGAACACGGCCAGGACGATCAGGAGCACGATCGTGGAGACGATCAGCCAAAACGAGTACTGCGTGATGCCGCAGCTCAGATCGCCCACGACAGGGGTGGAGCTGAACTCGCTGACCAGATGATTAATCTCATCAGGCAGCTTTTCAAAAATTTCCACGACTTACCTTTCGACCTCATGAGGATCTCGCAGCGCCTTGGCGACACGAACCGTGCAGGCGGCCATAAAGGCCACGAAGCCGATCGCCTCGCCCAGGAGGAACATGCGAAACGCCTCTCCGAACAACGCAAACACAACCAAGGTAAAGACGAGCAGGGCGATTGCCGAGACCGCCAGACTCACCATGCCCTTGAGCATGTCCGCATTCTGTTTATCGTCAAGAACCGGCTTGAGCGTAAAGACAAAGGGAAGGAAGGCAATTGCGCCCGCGATGGCGCCTGCAACGATAGCGAGCA
This sequence comes from uncultured Collinsella sp., assembly GCA_934650975.1. GTDB lineage: Bacteria > Actinomycetota > Coriobacteriia > Coriobacteriales > Coriobacteriaceae > Collinsella. Next base: position 14,387 of record CAKUFW010000046.1, read on the forward strand.
GATCGGCTATCTGAAACACTGGCATCCTCGCTTTCCTTGTTTAAACGCTTCACAGCACAGTCCCAGCCAAACATTGGTGACTATTGTACGAGCCAATCGCCAAAGTACAACCGAAAAACAAACGGTTAATACGCACCTGTACGTTTTCTTAAGACCTTCTTTATGCCGCAGTTACGGTAATACGTTTTTTCGAACCCTACAGAGCAAAACGTCCATTAACTAAAGGTGCGCGCAGGCGTCTTCCGTTTGCCCGCGCGCACCATTTCTTCGTATTTGCGGCCGTGACCGACAAGGCTCAGTGACTAGAGCGTGCCGTAGATGCGGTCGCCGGCGTCGCCCAGGCCGGGAACGATGTAGGCGGCCTCGTTGAGATGGTCGTCGATAGCGCAGGTGTAAATGTGCACGTCGGGATCCTTCTCGGTCAGCGACTTGAGGCCCTCGGGCGCGGCGACGATGCACAGCATGCGGATCTCCTTGACACCGCGCTCGCGCAGGTAGCTGATGGCCATCTCGGCCGAGCCGCCCGTGGCGAGCATGGGATCGACAACCAGGCAGATGCGCTGGTCGATGTCCTTGGGCATCTTGCAGTAGTACTCGTGCGGCTCGTGGGTAACCTCGTCGCGCTCCATGCCGATATGGCCCACGCGAGCGGAAGGCACCAAATCGAGGATGCCATCGACCATGCCAAGACCTGCACGCAGAATGGGAACGATAGCGAGCTTTTTGCCGGCAAGCTGCTTAAACGTTGCGGTGGTGATAGGAGTCTCGACCTCGACGTCTTCCATGGGCAGATCGCGCATGGCCTCGTAGCCGTCAAAAAGCGCAAGCTCACGCACGAGCTGGCGGAACTGGTTGGTGCCGGTGTTCTTGTCGCGCAGAATCGATAGCTTGTGCTGGACGAG
>CAKUFW010000047.1 GCA_934650975.1 uncultured Collinsella sp.
CATCGCGCCGAGAGTACTGCGGGGTCAGCCCGTGGGAGGCCAGGGCGCCGCTGACCGGTGGACGGCACCGAGCCGTCGCTTGATTTGGAGAAGGGGGAGGCCTCGCGGCCTCCCCCTTTTTGCGTTAACACTTCACAATGATGTTGCATTTCACCTTTAGCCCGGTTGGGCTTATGGGTAATGTGCTTTTATTTAAAGACAATAAATCGAATAACAAGGGCAACTGCTATGACTGCAAGAATCAAAAGCAGGAGCTGGAGTCGATGCTGTTTGCGTCGTTTACTTGATGAAACGAAGATTGATTTTCCTTGTTTTGGCGTCTCGAGATAACGGGCCGAATGCGTCAAAGTTTGCTTGGGTCGAGGACCTCTTTGTTGGTGAGTTGCGGGTGCATTCGTTGGCTCGTTATTGATCGCGCTGTTTTTAGATAGCGGTGCATCTTTCAGATATACGGGATCGCCCGAAGCTACGCCCATATGCTTGCGTCCCGTTTGTGCATCCTCGAGTGTTTGGTATCGATTTCTCGTTACATACTCGGGCTCTGGATCATTAATGGGGCCTTGCGAGATATGGGGGCGATGAAACCGCGTTGGCTGCGGGGTAGAATCTTTCCCTTGCACTGGCATAGACGTATTGTTCTGGTTTTGGTTGTCCATGATGCCCTTTAGCTCGTTGCCAACAACGCGTACGTGCCCATTGTAAGCCCCTTGTTCTTTGTTGCTGGGGACATACTCGCTATTTAAGCTCTGGTTCAAAGAACCTTAATCTTCCTAAAACATGAGTCACATGCACTTAGATATGCTTATAGTACTGGACTCAAAAAACTTTATAGCAAAATGTATATATAAGAGACGGATGGGCATATATAAGAGCGTCAAAAGAAGTCACAGTCACCTAGAAGATGGCTCGGCAGTCTCTAAAAGGAGTGGTAGTCATGGCAAGCATGGTTCCTTATCGTTCGGTTTTTGGTGTTCGTCCCTCTGCAAGCTCGCTGTTCGATCTGTTCGATGATATGACCGACCTGGCGAACAACTCGATCGCCTCCAAGGCGTTTCCCGTTGACGTTGAGGACAAAGGCGATGGCTATGAGGTCAAGGCTTATCTGACCGGCGTCGCCAAGGACGATATCGATGTCGAGCTCAACGAGGGTCGTCTGTCCATTAGCGTGAATGTCGAGGAAGACGAGGAGAACGAGGGCAAGAACTTCCTGCAGAAGGAGTTCAGCTCGTACAGCGCGACTCGCGGCGTCTATCTGAAGGACGCGTCGAGCGAGGGCCTTTCGGCTAAGTATGCTGACGGTATCCTGACTGTTACGGTTCCCAAGATCGTTGAGAAGAAGAACGTTACGAAGATTTCTATCGACTAGCGTCTTCGGTGCTCTGCGCGGTGAAATGAGACGAAAGGGGCTGGGAAGCGATTCCCGGCCCCTTTTGCTGTCTTGGACGGTCTATTGAATGGTTGCTGGTCGATACTGACTTGCGGGTCGTATCGAGAGTGTTCGCGATCCTTGGTTTAGTGTGGCCGAGCTGCCGACCTCGTCATCTAGGGTTGCGGCAAGAGCTCCGGCATAGCTTTTGACGGTAAGGCTTGGACGATTGTTGTCTTGGCTGATATGCATGGCGATGAGCTGTTCGGTGCGGTCGGTAACAAGTTCGCGCGCGGCTTCTGCGGCTTGGTCATTTGAGAGGTGTCCCCTTGCAGACAGGATTCGCTCCTGAAGAAAGCGGGGATATTCTCCCTCGCGCAGCATGGTCACATCGTGGTTGCTTTCGAGCGCGAGGACTCGACAATCCTTGAGGGTGTTCATGGCTTGGCTCGATAGCTCTCCGGTGTCGGTGGCAAAGCCGATGGAATCATCGAAGGCGTCGAATCGATAACCGACAGGATTGATGACATCGTGTGATGTTGAGTAGGTTTGCACGTCGATGCCGGCAATGGATAGAGTTTCACCGGGATCGAATTCCTCGACAGACAGATGCGAAAGATTTTCTTTGCTCGAAAGTGTGCCCCTGCTGGCAAAGAGGGGACCGTGCCAGTGCTTGCACCAGACATCGAGACCCTTGATATGGTCGCCGTGCTCATGGGTGACTACGAGGGCGGCGACGTCGTCAGCCGACAGGCCAAGCTCGCCCATACGTTTGAGCGTCTCGCGGCGGGACAGGCCGTCATCGATCATGATGAGACCTTGCGGTCCCTCGACGAGTGCGCAGTTGCCTTTTGAGCCGCTGCCGAGGATATGAAGGTGCAGACGAGACATAAGATTCCAAAGGATACAATGGGTGCGGTCGAATAGAGGAGGAAGCGAATGCCAACGGTATCTCAGCACTATGGACATCATGCTGCGTCGAGGGCGGATGATAACGCCCCAGTATCGCGGCAGACGGCTGCTCCTGTGGTGCTCATGGTATCAGGTGGTGCGGACTCGACGGCGCTGCTCCTTATGGCTTGCACATCAAAGCTGGATATCCAGGACGGGCGTGGTGTAGCCCCCATCGCGCGCGAGCGGTTGCACGTACTGCATGTGAACCATCATCTGCGCGGCGAGTCATCCGATGGCGATGAAGCCTTCGTGCGCGACCTCTGCGCTCAATATGGCTTGCCGCTGTGTGTTGAGCATGCCTATTTTGACGGCGAGTCGGGCAATATCGAGGCCGCTGCGCGCGAGGTACGCTACGCCGCGGCGCGCGGATATGTTCGCGAACTCTGCGCCCAGACGGGGGCACCGCGAACGGCGGCTCGTATCTGCACTGCGCACACGTCTTCGGATCGCGCGGAAACGTTTTTGATGAACGCGATTAAGGGGTCGGGGCCCGCCGGTCTATCGAGCATCCCTCGCCGGAGGAATATCGTGGTGCGGCCCTTGCTCGACCTGACACATGATGAGCTCGTGAGTTATTTGCAGGTGCATGGTCAGCCGTGGCGAGAGGACGAGAGCAACGAGGACGTCTCGTATCTACGTAACTACGTGCGTCATCGCGTGATGCCGGTAGTGGCGCAGCGCAACGCGAGCGTCTGTAAGACGATTGGCGCCGCCTGTGAGATCTTGGGTGATGAGGACGCCTTTCTTTCCCAGCTTTCGGCGCAGGCGTTTCGAAGTTGCCTGCGCAAGGAGGCCGCGGGGGCTCTGGTCCTTGATGCGCGTCGCCTGGCCGCGGCCGAGGTGGTGATCGCACGGCGTATCGTGCGGTTGGCGATCAAGCGCATCGATCCCGATGCGCGCCCGGAGATGCGGCATGTGGAGCGCGTGCTTGCCTGCGTCGCCGCAGGTTCGGGTTCGGTTACGCTGCCGGCGGGAATCGATGCGCGCGTGGAGTTTGGCATGCTGGCTTTTAAGGCGCCTGCCGCGCGTGAGGGGCTGGTTGCGGACTGGATTGCCGTACCCGGTCGTCTGCCGCTTGGTGGGGGCCGTGTGTTGGCAGCAGAGCCGATTGCTGTGGAGCCTGGATTCGATATCGTGCAGCGTGCCCGTGAACTAGTGGCTGCTGGAGAAGTGGCTGCTTTGGTGGATGCGGCGGCTCTGGGCTTTGCCGATCGCGATAGCGAGCGAATGCTCGCCGGCTCACGCGGGGAGATTCCCGCCGAGGCGCGTTCGGCGCGCCTGTGGGTTGACGGCCCCGCGCCGGGGGATGTGATGTGTCCGTTAGGCATGAGCGGCCGTAGCAAGAAGGTATCCGACCTGCTCAATGAGGCACGCATCCCTGTATCTGAGCGCGCCGGCGTCCCCGTGGTAAGAACGGCTCCGGGAGGTGCCGTGGTATGGGTCGCAGGCGTTCGCGCGGACGAGCGTTTTAAGTGCACGGCGGCAACGCGCGTGGCGTATCTGCTCCGCGTGGTCGATGCGGGGTAGCGCCTTGCGCTAATTATTCTGTGCGACGTTGACGCTATTCCGGCGCTGATGGCGTACGGGCTGGTAAATATACCCCGTGCGCTGCTAGAATGTGTAGTTCGCGTCCATGCGGCGGTGTGTGGACGATAAGCACAAGAAAGGGTTGTCATGGCTTCTCAACATCCGGATATCGAGAAGGTTCTGTTTACGCAGGAGGATATCGACGGTATCGTCTCTCGCCTGGGCGAGCAGATTACGCGCGACTACGCGGGTAAGGATCTGGTGCTGATTGCGGTCCTGCGCGGCGCCGTGGTCTTTATGGGCGACCTGATGCGCAAGATTGAGCTGCCGACCAACATCGATTTCATGGCTGTTTCGAGCTACGGTGACGGTGTGAAGTCCTCCGGCATCGTGCGTATCATTAAGGACCTGGATATCGACATCCGCGGTCGCGACGTGCTGATTGTCGAGGACATTCTGGACTCGGGCCTGACGCTCAAGTATCTGATGAAGAACCTCGAGAGCCGCAAGCCTGCTTCTCTGGAGGTCGCCGCCTTCCTGTGGAAGGACGTTGAGGACCGTACCTCGGCCGTCACGCCCAAGTATGTTGGAACCCATTGCCCCGATGCCTTTGTGGTGGGCTACGGCCTCGACTATGCCGAGCGCTATCGTAACCTTCCGTATCTGGGCATTTTGAAACCGGAGGTTTATTCGTAAGATGCCCGACGACCGTAACGATAACAATTCCCAGACTCCCCGGGAGCCTAAGATCCCGGGGATGCCCGGAGGCAAGAAGCCCACGCGTACGGGCTGGCTGTATTTTATTTTGGCTTGCGCGCTTCTGGGCTACGCCTTCTTTAACATGGGCTCCGGCTTTGCCAATTCCAGCAATACCGTAAAGCTCGCGACGAGCGAGATGGTCAACGCCATCAAGCAGGATCGCGTCGACGACCTGACGTATACGGTGGTGGACGGCAGCGTGACCGGTCATTACTGGAAGGCGAGCAAGGACAAGGGCGATACGAGCGAACTCAAGAGCTTCTCCTCGACCTATGTCGGCTCCGATTCGCTTGCCGAGCTTATGGCGGAGCACCCCGATACCAAGTACATCGTCAACACCAATGACCCCGATTTTTGGGGCGACTTGGCGATGAGCGTGCTTCCGACGATCGCCCTGATCGCCATCATGTTCTACTTTATGCGCCAGATGATGGGTGCCAACAACAGGAACATGCAGTTTGGCAAGACCAACGCCAAGACCAACGAGGCCACGCGCCCCAAGGTCAAGTTTGAGGATGTTGCCGGCGTGGACGAGGCGGTCGAGGAGCTCGAGGAGATCCGCGACTTCTTGAGCGATCCGGATCGCTACCGCAAGCTGGGCGCCAAGATTCCGCGTGGCGTGTTGCTGGTGGGCCCTCCGGGCACCGGTAAAACGCTGCTGGCCAAGGCCGTTGCCGGCGAAGCGGGCGTGCCGTTCTTTAGCATCTCGGGTTCCGACTTTGTCGAGATGTTCGTGGGCGTCGGCGCCAGCCGTGTGCGTGACCTCTTTAAGGAGGCCAAGTCCCAGGCCCCGTCGATCATTTTTATCGATGAGATCGATGCCGTGGGACGTCAGCGTGGAGCCGGCTTGGGCGGCGGTCACGACGAGCGCGAGCAGACGCTCAACCAGCTGCTGGTCGAGATGGACGGTTTTGAGGAGAGCGAGTCAGTCATCCTGATCGCTGCGACCAACCGTCCTGACATCCTGGATCCGGCATTGCTGCGTCCCGGTCGTTTTGACCGCCAGGTTACGGTCGACCGTCCGGATGTAAAGGGCCGCGAGCAGATTTTGCGCGTGCATGCCGAGAACAAGCCGATGGACGAGGACGTTAAGTTTGAGAAGCTCGCCCAGATGACCGTTGGCTTTACCGGTGCCGATTTGGCGAACCTGCTCAACGAGTCCGCACTTCTGGCCGCTCGTCGTCATCGTTCCGTGATTTCGATGGACGAGGTCGAGGAATCGATGGAGCGCGTGATTGCCGGACCGCAGCGCAAGGGCCGCGTGATGACCGAGGCCGAGCGCACCACGATTGCCTACCACGAGAGCGGTCACGCCCTGGTGGGTCACATCCTGGAGCACTCCGATCCGGTCCACAAGATCTCAATCGTCAGCCGCGGCCAGGCACTGGGCTATACGCTGCAGCTGCCGCAGGAGGACCACTTCCTCAAGACCAAGAACGAGATGCTCGACGAGCTCGCTGTGTTCTTGGGCGGTCGCGTTGCCGAGGAGCTCATGTGCGATGACATCACGTCGGGCGCGAGCAACGACCTGGAGCGCGCGACCAAGATGGCGCGCGAGATGGTCACGCGTCTGGGTATGAGCGAGGAGCTGGGCACGCAGGTCTTTGGTGAGGCACAGCATCAGGTGTTCCTGGGCCGCGACTATGCCGACCATCAGGATTATTCCGAGGAGACGGCGCGTCGCATCGACATCGAGGTTCAGCGCATCATGCGCGAGGCCCATCGTCGTGCGGTCGAGATCTTGGATGCCCGTCGCGATCAGCTCGATCTGATGGCCAAGGTGCTGCTTGAGCGTGAGACCGTCGAAGGCGATGCCGTGAACGCCCTGCTCGACAACGAGTGGGACGCCTACCTTGAGCGCGAGGGCGATATCCTGGCGGCCAAGGAGGAGCGCAATGCCAAGGCGGCCGGCATGCCGGCCAAAAAGCGCGCGCCTCGCATGAGCGAGGAGGAGCTTGCGGCTGATGCCGCTGCCTTTGCGCAGGCGGCGATGCAGGAGGATGCCGAAGCTGCATCCGATGATGCCGGCGATGACTGTGCCGTCGACGCAGGTGCCAACACCGACGCCGACAAATAGTCTTGGTAGCGAAAGCCTCCGCGGGGAAACCTGCGGAGGCTTTTTTCTTTGTTGATTGGGGACAGACTTAAATGAGTGTTTTCACGCATTTAAGTCTGTCCCCAATCAACATTGCTGCGGCGCTTTGCTCGACTAAAGCGTACAATAGCGCCTATGCGAAAGGGGAACAGATGATCAACGAAACTATGTATGCTCGCGGCGCGGAGAGTTCCATCATCCGCGAGATCTTTAGCTATGGCCTTGAGCGCAAGGCGCAGATCGGCGCGGAGAACGTGTTCGATTTCTCGCTGGGCAACCCGAGCGTTCCGGCGCCTGCGGCCGTTGCGGAGTCCATTAAGAAGGCGCTTGAGCTGCCGAGCGATCAGCTGCATGGCTACACACCCGCACCGGGCCTGCCGCAGTGTCGCGCCGCCGTGGCCGAGTCGCTCAACCGTCGCTTTGATACGAACTATGAGGGCAAGGACGTCTTTATGACGGTGGGTGCGGCGGCTTCGCTCACCTGCACGCTCAACGCCATCACCAATCCGGGCGATGAGGTCATCGTCATCGCGCCGTATTTTCCGGAGTACCGTGTCTGGATCGAGAAGGCCGGTTGCACGTGTGTTGAGGCGCTTGCCAACGAGGATACGTTTCAGCTGAGCGTGGGCAACGTTCTTAAGGCTATTACCGACAAGACGGCGGCGGTCATCATCGACTCGCCGAATAACCCGACCGGTGCCGTGTATACGCGCGATACCCTGACGCGCCTGGCTAATGTTTTACGCGAGGCCAACGCCAAGCGCGATCCCGAGAATCCGATCATGCTCATCTCTGACGAGCCGTATCGCGAGATTGTTTATGGCGCCGAGGTGCCTTGGGTACCTTCGATCTACGAGCACACCATCGTGTGCTACTCGTATTCCAAGTCGCTTTCGCTGCCGGGCGAGCGCGTGGGGTGGATTCTGGTTCCCAATACGAATCCTCAGGCAGCTCGTCTAATGCCCGCCGTTGCCGGTGCCGCCCGTACGCTGGGCTTCGTGTGCGCGCCGGCGCTCTTCCAGCGCGTAATTATCGATTGCATCGATGAGCCGAGTGACGTTGAGGCCTATGCACGCAACCGCACGGCGCTTACCGGTGCATTGGCGGAGTACGGCTACACGTATGTTGAGCCGGATGGCGCGTTCTACCTATGGGTGAAGGCGCTGGAGTCCGATGCGAACGCTTTCTGCGAGCGCGCGAAGAAGTATGAACTGCTCGCAGTGCCCTCGGACAGCTTTGGCATGCCGGGCTGGTTCCGCTTGGGCTACTGCGTGAGCTACGAGACTATCATAAACTCACTGCCCGCCTGGAAGCAGTTGGCAGACGAGTATCGTCCAAAGTAAAGCGCTCTGCTTACAATGTTTTACGTGAAACGGGGTTTGGTGTTAAGCCGGACCCCGTTGTCATGGACGTTGTGTCATTGGGATGGAGTGGTTTTACGACTGTCGAAGGCTATGCGTACAATGAATATACGCGACGGCCATACTGGATAAGGAGACCTGATGCCCTACCTGCTTTCTTGTGATATCCATACTCATACGATGTTCTCTGCGCATGCGTATTCGACCATTGAGCAGAACATATATTGGGCGGCCGAGCGCGGCCTTCAGGTGCTCGGTTCCGCCGATCATTTAAGCTCGATGGTTACGCCTTGTCCCGATGACCTGCGTAGTTTTCAGTTCTTTATCAATCAGGATATCTGGCCGCGCATTTGGAGCGGCGTGCTGTTGCTCCGCGGCGCCGAGGCCGATATCGTTTCGTTGGACGGCAGCCTGTTTGGCGAAGACATTCCCGTTTCGCTCGATATCGCCGGCGATGCGTACAGTCGCCAGCATTCGCTGTTCGATCTGGTGACGCGTAATTTGGATTATTTGGTGGCAAGCGTGCATAATCCGCAGTTTGCCGAGGGTGCGACGCTTGCCCAGACGACCGAGATGTACATCAATGCCCTGGAGCACCCCAAAGTGTTCATGCTGGGCCATACAGGTCGTTCGGGCGTGCCGTTTGATATCGACGAGGTGCTGTTGGCGGCCAAGGCCAAGCACAAGATCATCGAGATCAATAACCATAGTCTTGAGCATGGCAATGATACCGAGCATTGGGACGTATGCCGCAAGATCGCCGAGCGTTGCGCCGAGCTGGGCGTGGGCATTGGCGTTTCGACTGACGCGCACATTGGCATGGCAATTGGCAAGCTCGACTCTGCGCGCAAGATGCTCGACGAGATCCACTTCCCGCTGGATCTGATTGTGACGCGCGATCGCGAGACGCTGCTGCGCGAGATGGCGGCGGCTGGTGTGTGCGACCTGCGCAAGAGGATGTAGCGAAGTCTAATTCGTTACGAAAAAGGGGCGGTCCAGACGGGCCGCCCCTTTTCTTGTGTGCCGGTGGTTAGCGGCGCTCGAGGACCGCGATGGTCTCAACGTGTGCCTCGTCATCTCGGAAATTCTTCTCTCCCAGAGAATCGGGCGTCATCGGCGTATACCCATCGACCACGCCGGGAATCTCTTCCCAGAAGAAGCGCACCGGGCACTTGAACGTCACGTTAGCAACCACGCGCTCTTTTCGCGGGTTCTTGTCCGGCAGGATGTGCACCTCGCTCACGGCCTCATGAATGAGGTCGAAGCGCGTCTGCTCGTCAGCGCCTTCCAACAGCTCGGGGATGCGGTCAAGCTCTTCCAGAAGCCTGCGCTCTCCGTCCATGCGCTTCTCGGCAGTGGTCATCTTAGCTTGCGTTTCCTCCAGTGCGTCGCTTAATCCGGCGTCGCGGTCATACAGGTCGTCCAGACGCCTTTGCAGGTCGTTGAACTTGCGCTCGTAGCTCCTGTCGGAGGGGTCGAGCGAGTCAATCTGCGTCATGAGCATGCGCATACGCTTATCGTTCGCGGCCTTCTCGCCCTCTATGCGCTCAATATCTTCCTTCAGCTGCTCGATGTCCGTCGCGTCGTCAATGCGACGGCGCAGGGCATCCACGAACGCGTCCGAACGCGATGCAAGGCTCACGAGCTGTACGACCTCGGCATCCACGCACTCTTGCGGGTACTGGCTTTTGAACGTGCAGCTGGCACCACGCGCTTTTGTGGTGTGCGGGCAATAATAGGCCCACGTCGTCTTTCCCCGCGTGCCGTCCTTCTTGAGCTTCCCACGGTTGGGCTTGGACGACATCTTGCGACCGCAGACCGGGCAGACGAGAAGCCCGTTGAGCATGTTCACGTGGCCGTCGTCGTGTGTCTTCATGTTCGGCTTGCGCGTACCGACAAGGGCCTGAGCCGCCGCCCATGTGGCGTCGTCGATTATCGCATCGTGCTGGCCGTCGCGCATCTCGTAGCCGTCACTCTTGACCACGTGCGTCTCTCCGCGCGTGCCCTCTATCGTCTCGGTACGCCTGCGGCCATAGGCAATCTTTCCGATGTACACCGGGTTGGTAATCATGCGCTGTACCGTTCCGCTGGAGAACGTGTCCATGCGTGCGTTACCGCGCGGCTTCTTCTTGATTCCATGGTTGTTCAGCCATGTGGCTATCGCCGTCGACCCTTTGTTCTCGTACGCGTACATCTCGAAGATGCGGCGCACGACCTTCGCCTCGTCCTCATCGACCTCAAGCTCTTTGAACTTGTTGCCCTTATCGACAAGGCGATACCCGAAGGGCGCTTGCCCTCCGTTCCAGTAGCCTTTGCGCGCCTTCTCCTCGCGTCCGCTCATGGTCTGGGTGCGGATGCTATCGCGCTCCATCTCGGCGAACACGGCGGCGATGGACAGCATCGCCTTGCCCATGGAAGTACCAGAGTCGATGCTGTCCTTCACGCAGCACAGTTCCACGCCGTAATCTTGGAGCGTCTGAAGGGAGTTATAAGTGTCGGCAGCGTTGCGCCCGAAGCGTGACAGCTTGAACACGAGGACGTAGGCCGGGCGCTTGCTCGGCTGCGCCTTGATGATGTCATCCATCATCTGACGAAACTGCGGCCTGCCCTGCACGTTCTTTCCTGAAAAGCCGGCGTCAACGTACTCTCCGAGCACACGCATGTCGTGATTTTCGGCGTATCTTGTCAGCTCGAAGCGCTGGGCGTCTATCGACTCGCCCTTCTCGACTTGCAGCTTGGTCGAGACGCGGATGTACAGGACGCAGGAGAGTGGGCGGGCGGCATCTGTCGTCTTGGGATTTTTTCGTACCATAGGCTCACCCCCTCCCGTCATTTCTGCTTATAGGCTTTCACGTTAGTTCCTCCTATATGATGAATTGCGTAAATACGCATTTAATCATATAGCCCGCCGCCCAATATAAGCGGCGGGCTTGCGCACGATTTATCGAAGCCTATCGCCATAAGGCAAAGACTTGATATAGTTCTCCATCCATTGCCAATCCGGCTTACCGTCTGGCATAGCCGGAAGACGCAACTTCAAGCGAGGCAGAGTCACGTTTGCCTGCCGCCCATAGTTATAGCGATACTTATTTGCCTTGATGACCGTCACAATGAACAGCTTCGCCTTGTGAGGGATACTCTCCTTCGGGTAAAGCAAATACAAGTCTCGACCACTATAAAACGGCTGCGTTTGCAAAAATGTTGCAAGAGCATCTGACAGAAAGGACAAACCGCCTCATAAATGAGCGGTTTGTCCTTTTCATTTAGTCAAGTTGCAACTTTTTGCAACTTCTAAGGGCTCTGATTAACTCTCATTCCGTCGTTTCGCCATCGCATCTCGCAGCGCCCGAAGCACCTCAGTTGCTACAGGCAGCTCATCGACCTCGAACGAGTCAAGAATTTCCTGCACTTCCGCAGAAAGCGCCGCTTTATCGGGTTTCGACGTATCCGTCAGCAGGGCGTCTACGCTTACAGACAGCTCCTCTGCAATCTTACTGAGAACGGGAAGACTAAGCTTCGTGTTGCCTGTCTCGATGTGGCTCATATGGGTGACGGAGATTCCTGCCCTTCCCGCCAGCGCCTCCTGTGACAACCCGCACGCCTTGCGGTAGCGCCGTATGCGCTGGCCTATCTCGAAGTATCTCATTCAACCACCGCCTATACAAAACAAGTCATCTTGAATCGTATGGGCGATTGTTCAGAAATATAATAAACTGTATAGGCTAATTGTTGCCTATAAGCTTATAGCTTTCTGACAAGCGCAGAACTGCGCCGAGGGATACGGGAACTGAAACATAGGAGGATTAGACATGAAGCAGTACACGAGAAGGAGCGCCCTGAAGCTGCTCGGCATCGGAACGGTTGCCATAGCGGGCTTTGGGCTGGCTGGATGTAGCGGTTCAGGCGAAGGCGTCAAGAACGCGAGCGAGTCCGTGCCTGCTTCGCAGGCTTTCGGCCAGGCGGGCGTGTGGATGGTCTACGACGGCGACGAGCAGATAGGAAAGGACGTGGCAATCGAGGAAGTCCTATCCTTCGACGGGAACGGCAACGTTGCGAGCTACCAGTGCGAGAGCCTGACCTTCGGCGACCTCGACGGTCTGTCCGACGATGAAATCGTCGAGCTGGCGAAGCAGCAGGACGAAGCAGCCTTCAATGCTGCGAAGCAGGCGGCAATCGATGCCACCGATGAAGCTATCCAAGCGTGGCAGCCATGCTATGACACATTGAAGGCAGAGGCGGACGCCGGTACGTACGACTCGGTAGACCACTACGGAGCCTATGGCATCGAGAATGTGCCCGAGGAATACCGAGCCCAGGTCGTCGAGACATACCAGACCACGTTGGACAACACGCAGGATGCTCTCGACGCTGCAAACAAAGGACAGGCATTCAATGAAGCTGCCGCCTATCAAGAGCCCGAGGCGAAGCCCTATACGCTCCGTCTCGAAACAGATGGCAGCGGTAATGCGGCGGCGAACGAGTCGCTTGTTTTCCAGCTCGCAAAGTTCTCCTTCTACCAAGCAAACATCAATGCGGATGAAGGCGACCTAGCAAGCGACGAAACACGCTTTCGCATTTTAAATGACTACGGTTGGGACAATAATGCCGAGATTCCCGACAGCGCGTTCAGCTCGACCAAAAAGTCCATCGAACTCTGGTCACCCACCTACTCGACCACCCAGACCGTCTATGGCACGACCTTCGGCGGTTACTCCGGCATCGCCACCGTCGTGAACGAGGGGCACGCGGGCTTCACGTGGGACACCCCCGATGCCGAAGGGATAGAGGTGGACTAGGCAATCGATACGCACGGATATAGCCCGATGGTAGCTTGGGCTATATCCGTGAAATAGAAAGGAGCGAACATGGAGGAACAGGCAAGTCTGTTGCCAGGCGTTGCCACGGCGCACGATTTGATGCATAGGGTGGTTGACCTTCAGGGACGAATCAACCAACTCACCACTCAGTTTGCCGCCAAGACGGAAAAGAAGACTAAAAGGCACCCTGTTCTCTACGCAATCGGGGGCTTCCTTATCGCGTTCACGCTTATCACGAGCACGCCACTTAAGGCAATAACGTATCTCCCTACCCTTCCGTTCTTCTCGATGGGGGGCACGGAGCTTCAATTGGCGGTCTGGAATATCGTGAACCTCATCGTCTCAGCTATCATCGGTGCGATTCTATACAAGGTCATAGCGAAGACGGCGGACAAAAGCCGCTCCCAGATAAATGCCGCGATTGACCAAAGCAACCAACAAGTTGAAGCCAACAACCAGGCCCTAGCCCAGAGCATCGAGCAAACCAAGCAGGAGATTTTCGCCGTACAGCAGCAATGGGCTTCGCAGGTCGCCCCGTGGTACCCCATGGATTACGACAGCATCGAAGCCGTGGATTTCTTCCTTGCCGCCGTGCGCAACCATCGCGCCACCACCGTACAGGAGATGGTCAACCTCTACGAGACCGAGATGCACCAGCGCCGCATGGAAGCGGGCCAGCAGCAGATTCTCAACCAGCAGCGCATCGGCAACATGCTGCAGATAGGCAACCTGTTCATGCAGGGGCAGATTCTCAATCAGGCTCAGCAGATTAACGCGAACACCGCCAGTGCGAGCGGCAACCTCGACTGGATGGCTCGCGCGATGGGAAAGCGCTAGGTAATGACGCGGTTGACATAACGAGGCAACCCGAAACCACCATGAAAGAAAAGGGGATGGATAATGAACGGATTATCCCAGTGGGCGCGCTCGCATAAGCCCCAAGTCGCAGCGATAGCCGCTGCATTGATTGTTGCGATTGTCGTTGCGATAGCCGTGGCAAGCGGGGCGTTCGCAGCGTCCGGGCAACAACCAGAACAACAGGAGCCAAGAACCGTCGATGTGACCCTCAACGTCACGGCCGACCACGGCTGGGACGAGAACTCCACGCCCGCCATCGCCCATATCGAGGGCAACGACGTGGACTTCTACCACGCGGTGACACCTGATGCCGAGGGCAACAAGGGCACTTCCACGGTCGAACTCGCCGAGGGCGACTACACCGTGAGCTTCGTCAGCCCCGTCAACTCCGACGGCTCCGCCTTCGACATCTACGACACGGGCGCTCCCGTCGACATCACCGTCGACGCCGACGCGAAGACCGCGCCTGCCGTCAACTGCCCCATGGCGCAGATTCCCGCCGACAAGGTCACCGACGACATGCTCGCCGACATCGTCGACAAGACCAAGGATGCCATCGAGAAGGGCGACGAGACCCTGAAGGGCGACGCCGGCACGAACATCCTCGACAAGCTCGACGGCAACGTCGCCAAGAACCCGAACGCGAGCGACAAGACCAAGCAGGAGGCGACTGACGCCGACAAGGACGTCGATGTCAACGACAAGCCCGCCCAGACGACCCCGTCTGCCAAGAATGACAGCGCCAAGGCTGACAACGGCAACTCTGGTTCCCAGTCTTCCAACAACGGTTCTTCGAACTCTGGTTCCAACAACGCTGGCAACTCTGGTTCTTCTTCCAGCCAGCCTTCCAAGCCCGCCCATACGCACAATTGGGTGAACCACACAGCCACCCGTAACGTCTGGGTGAGCAACTGGGTCGACGTGCCCGACTACGGCACTCAGCAGGTTCAGACTGGATATCGCTTCGTATTCTCCGAGGATGGTTACACTACCTCTGACGTTAACGACGCCAAGGCGCACTGTGTGGCACTCATCAAGCAGGGCTATATGGGCAACTATCACACTGAGGCCGTCTACGAGAACCAGACGGTCCAGACTGGTTCCCACAAGGAAGACCACGGCACCTGGCAGACCGAAACCTACGTGGACTACGTGTATTGCAGTTCGTGCGGTGCTCGTCAATAGCACTGCTCCCGCGTAGCGGGATGCGAGTGCTCGCCAGTAACGGGTGACGTGCCCACGCAAGTGGGCACCGACGCCCGCAACCGATGCGTTCCCATCTCATGCAAGTGAGATGCGGTGCCCATTAGTAACGACGACATCGTCACGGCACGTACGTCCGTTTTCCGAGCAAGGGGAGCATCCGTATAACGGGTGCTCCCCTTCATTTTTACGCGAAAAAAAAAGAACGTGCGGTAACACGTTCTTCTCATGGTCTTCCCGACCGACGCTTAATTGTTTTCTATGAGCCAATTGTAACATGAGTACAACGAAAAC
>CAKUFW010000048.1 GCA_934650975.1 uncultured Collinsella sp.
AAAGCCGTTTGTCTCCACCCGCATAGCGGGTGGGTTGAAGCTGGCCGCTGCGCGCCCAGCAGACTAAAGTCTTGAACGCAAAAGCCCTCCCCGACCGAGGAGGGCTCCGTTGTTGTCGCTATCTTTGGGCGCGAGCGCACTGCGCTACAGCCCGCGGATGCGCACGGCCTCGGGCGGAAACTCCTGCTCGCCGGCATCGGTCTTGATGGTCGCGCGACCCCAGATGTCCAGGCCCGCGAACACGCCCACTGCGAGCGGCAGACCGTTGGGCGATACCGCCGCGACCTGGCGACCCAGCAGCGGCACCATATCGAAGTACTCGCCCAGCACCGGGGCCAGCGGGCCGGCGGCGCCCTGCGGCGTGTTCGCGACAACCGCCCAGGCGTCAACGCGGGTGAGCACCGCCGCCGCCAGCGCCTCGACCAGCGCCTCATCGGCCATATCAACGCCAAGCTCGCTCAGGGCCGCACGCTCGATATCCACCGTCACCGCGGCAAACATGCCTGCGGCACCGGCGCCGCCGTTAACGGCAACACGTGCGAGCGGCGTCTCGAACGCCGGAGCACCGCACACGATATCGCTCGGCCACTGGATGCCCACCTTACCGGCAAGCCCCAGGCCCGGCGTCGAAGCCGTGCCCACAAGTGCATCCATCATGCCCATCGCCGCCACAAACGGCAGACCATGGAAGGCATGCATGTTCACATCCGGGCGCACGACCAGCGAAAACGTCAGCGACGCATCACCAGCGCTCCATGCGCACCAGCCCGCGGACACGCCCTCGCGGCCCGCGTCGCGCGCGGCATCGAGCTCGGTTCCGGCGGCAACGGCATTCATCTCGATCATCTACATACGCCCCAATTCGCCCACGATATGGCCCACGCGCTCCTCGGGCTCCTTGACCTCGACACCGTTGTAGCGGAAGAACCGCGCCGGATCGTGCATCAGGTCCTCGAGCGGCACCAGCACAAAGTCGCGCTCGCCGATCAGCGGATGCGGCAGGCGCAGCTTTTTGCCGCCGTGGGTCTCGCCGTCCATCCACAGCAGATCCAGGTCGATGGTGCGCGGGCCGTTGGCCTTGGCCTTTTTGGAACGGTCGCGGCCCAGCTCGGCCTCGATCTTCATGAGCTCGTCGAGCAGCACCAGCGGCGCCAGCTCGGTCTTGATCTCGATGACGGCGTTGGCAAACGCGTCCTGGCGTGTCTCGTATGCCGGCTCACTCTCGTAAATGCGCGAGCAGTTGGACACGCAGGTGAGCGGAATCTCGGCGATCATGTCGCGCGCGGCGCGGATGTTGTCGCAGCGATGCCCCAGGTTGGAGCCCACGGCCACAAACGCGCGGCGCGGCTGCGGCTTGGCGACCGACCAGTAGCCGTTCAGGAACTGCGCAAAGCCCGCGACATCGTGCACGCGCACGATATTGGCACCGGCCTGGATAGCGCCCAGGCACACGCCAAACGTGGCGGCATCGCGCGCAGCGGCCTCAGTCACGCCCGAGACAGCGCCCACAAAACGCTTTCGCGACACGGCGCACATGAGCGGATAGCCCAGCGACGCCATCTTGGCGGTCTCGCGCTGGATGACGATGTCCTCGTTGGCCGTCTTGCCAAAACCAGGGCCGGGATCGATGCAGATGCGGTCGCGCGATACGCCGGCATGGATGAGCGTGCGAGCCTGGTCGGACAGAAAGCCCATGACGCGGCGCATGATGGGCGCCGAATCGGGCAGCGTAAAGCGACGGAGCTGCGAGGTGGGCACGTAAGCTTCCTCGCGGCGGGCACTACGGCGCATCATGGCGGCCAGGTGGTCGTTGGGTTCCGGTGTTGCCTCGGCGGCAGCGGGCGTGGCCTCGGGCGCGGCGGTCTCGGCGGCAGGGGCGAGCTGCTCGGCGGCCGGCGCCTCCTGCTCGGCTGCGGACACGGACGCGGGCTCCGGATCGCCAAATGGCAGCGAGGGCTGCACCACGCCACCCGGAAGCTTGGCCTCCGCCTTGGGCTCGCCCAGCAGCTTGCCACGACGGCGACGGGCGGGCTTCTCGGCCTCGCGCGCGGCCTCGGCGGCCGCCTCGCGTGCCTTCTCGGCAACAAACGCCGCAGCCGAGGTATCGAGCTGCACCGTCGCGTGCGTGCGGGCGGGCGCGGCGACCTCGCCGGCATGCATCACGATGACACCGCAGGTGCTCGTCTTAACAAACTCGACCATCTTGGGGTCGGTGAAGCCCGTCACGTCGTTGACGATCGAGGCGCCGCAGCGCACGGCCGCCTTGGCAACCGCCACGTGGCGCGTGTCGATCGAGACGATGGCGCCCTCCTTGGCCAGTGCGCGCACCACGGGCAGCACGCGGCGCGCCTCCTCGTCAGGGTTGACCGGGGTAAAGCCGGGGCGCGTGGACTCGCCGCCCACGTCGATGATGTCGGCGCCGGCGTCGAGCATCGCCAGACCGTATTCGATGGCAGCGTCCGGATCGAAGTGCTCGCCGCCATCGCTAAACGAATCGGGCGTCACGTTGAGGACGCCCATGATGCGCGGACGGTCAAAGCTGAGCTCGTACTTTCCGCACCGCCATGTCTTGCTGTCGTTCGCCATGAACATCCTCCTAAAATGCCCGCGCCGCCGCGCTCGGGCGCTGGCGGCGGGGTCGCTTTGCAATCAGTCTTTCTATTGTATCCGCGCGCACGGGCTAGAACGCAAACGCGGCCGCGATGTCGCAAGAAATCAGCAGGTCGGCATTTGCATCCTGATCGGTGGGGGCCAGATTACAAATGGCCAGCGTATCGCCGGTAAAGTAGCGCGTGAGGCCTGCCGCCGGATACACCACGAGCGAGGTCCCACCCACAATGAGGGCATCGGCCGCAGCGATGGCGGCAACGGCGCCGGTAAGCACGCGCTCGTCGAGCGGCTCCTCGTAGAGCACCACATCGGGCTTGATGCGGCCGCCGCATGCGGGGCACACGGGCACGCCCGCGTCGTCCTCGTGCTCGCGAGCGCAGACCCATTCGGCGCTATAGACCGCGCCGCACGTCTGACAGATGTTGCGGTGGACCGAGCCGTGCAGCTCGAACACGCGCTGCGATCCGGCCGCTTGGTGCAGGCCATCGATGTTTTGCGTCACCACGGTATCGAGCCTGCCGGCTCGCTCCAACTCGGCCAGCTTGGTGTGGCAGCGGTTGGGCTTGGCGTTAAGCGCGATCATCTTGGTGCGGTAGAAGTCGAAGAACTCGGCCGGATGTGTCTCGTAGAAACTGTGCGAGAGCATGGTCTCGGGCGGATAGGCAAACTGCTGGTGATACAGGCCGTCTACGCTGCGGAAATCGGGAATGCCGCTTGCCGTGGAAACGCCCGCGCCGCCAAAGAAGACCACGTGGCTATGAGTTTCGAACAGCTCCGCCAGCGCAGCGGAGGCCTGCTTGGGATCCGATATTGCCTGCGTCATATATGTCCTCCGTCCGTGTCTCCGGGACGGCGGCGTTCGCACTATCACTCGCGGACTCCGCCCCGCTCTAGTTGCGTTAATCTTAAGCCTGCCAACCCCGTCGAAAGGACACCATGCCTCAGACTTACACTTTCGCCTCGTGGAACGTTAACGGCCTGCGCGCCGTGCTCAAAAAGGACCCGAGCTTTACCCAGATCGCACAGGAACTCGATGTCGATGTCCTAGCGCTGCAAGAAACTAAACTGCAAGAAGGCCAGGTGCAGGTCGACCTGCCCGGCTATCACCAGACCTGGAGCTACGCCGAGCGCAAGGGCTACTCGGGCACCGCGGTCTTTAGCCGCCAGGAACCGCTGCGTGTGCTGCGCGCCGACGCACTGCTACCCTACGCCGGCGAGGGTGGGGCTGCCGTGCTCGTCGCCCAAGCCGCAACCGAGGGCCGCGTCTGCGCGCTCGAGTTCGACAAGTTTTGGTTTGTGGACGTCTATACGCCCAACGCCCAAAATGAGCTCGCGCGCATCGATGTACGCATGGCCTGGGACGATGCCTATCGCGGCTTTTTGAGCGCGCTCGAGCGCGAGACCGGCAAGCCCGTGGTGACCTGCGGCGACTTTAACGTGGCGCACGAGGAGATCGACCTTAAGAACCCCAAGTCCAACCGCGGCAACGCAGGCTTTTCGGATGAGGAACGCGGCAAGTTTACCGAGCTGCTCGATGCCGGTTTTACCGACACCTGGCGCGCGGCCAATCCGGACGTCGAGGGCGTCTACAGCTGGTGGAGTTACCGCTTTAATGCCCGCAAGAACAACGCCGGCTGGCGCATCGACTACTTCCTGGTCAGTGATGCAATCGCCGCCAACGTACGCGACACCGGCATCCGCGGCGACATCTTCGGCAGCGACCACTGCCCCGTCACCCTCGCCCTGGAGCTCTAACCCCATATGATCCCTCGGGGACGGAGGAAAACGGATCATTTTGGGCCTCGTGGGGGCAACCGCATGATCCGCCCGCCACGAAACGCGTCCATCTACTACGTTTAGGCCACCACCCTCAACCACAACGTACTACGCAAAAAGAAAACCGCAGGCAGAAAGCCTGCGGTTTTTCATGAAATGCGGCTATGGTCAGGGGTATCGACTTAAACGTAGTAGATGGGCCAATTTCGTGGCGGACGCCCCCATATGGTCCCTCGGGGACGGAGGAAAACGGATCATTTTGGTCACCCACGGCTCGCGATGGTCATCATATGAGTCGCTCATTTCAAAACAATGCCGGTTTACGGGGCTGAATCGCGAACCTCCAACCACGCGCAACTTAAGCAAATTAAAACCGCAGGTAGACGGATCGTCTACCTTCGAAAAATGCCGGTATGGTCGGCCTATGCCAATCCAGCCCCGTAAACCGGCATAGTTTTGAAATGACACCGCAGCGATAATGATTCCCACGGCGGCACAAACAGCCCAACAGCCCCGCCCGTCCCCATAAGTTGCGGTGAAATAGTTCCCAGATGGGCCCAAATGGCCCCAAACCAGGAACTATTCCACCGCAACTCCGGGGGTAGCTAATTTGGGACGGGGCTATTTTAGCTACCCTGCAAGCGGGTAGCTAAAAGAGCCCCGTCCCAAATTAGCTACCCTGGCTTCTCTACAGTCCGTACTTTATGACGACGCGATTGATGCGACGGCACCAGGGTTTGTACAAGGCGGCCAAAAACACGCAGGTTGCCAGACCGTGTGTGATGTCGAACGGCACCGCCGTGGCAAGCCGCGCCACGGCACCCGCCCACGTGAGCGGCTGGACAAAACCGATAATGTCATACGCATTGATCACGACGCCATAGAGCAAGCCCGAGGCAAAGCCATACGCCAACAGCGCCGGCACGCGCACGGTGCCGTCGGCGCGATCGAACGCGCCCACATGCGCCAGCACGCCGCCGACGTAGCCCACCAGGCCCCAGGCATACATCTGCCACGGCGTCCACATACCCTGTCCAAAAAAGAAATTGCTGGTCAAAGCCGCCAACGCGCCAACCATAAAACCATTGCGCCGGCCCAGCGTCGCCCCTGCAATGATGGCGATGGCACTCACGGGCTTAAAGTCGGGAATGGGCCCAAACAGGATGCGCCCCGCCGCGGCCAGGGCCGCCAACACCAACGTGGGCATAATCTGGCGCAGGCCTGGACGCGACGCCTCGTAACCCGCAAAGAACAGCGCAAGCACGAGCGCCACCATAGCGAGCATCAACAAAGCAGCCTGGGCAATGCCCAGATACAGCATGATGCCCATGCATGGCGGCACGAACAAAAGCACTGGCCCCTCTATGTAGCGCCATATACGAGCAAGCACGCGAGCTCCTCTTGCAATCTTTCTCTATCGTTCGCGCCCCATTGTGGCACACGCGCAGCACAGGTTCATCGACGATACATTCCACTTGTTAAACAAAACAACGCGCATGCGACTGAAGCCAATCGCATGCGCGCAAAAGGAGAGACGAATTATCACGAATGATTCGTTTAGACAGGGCGGCCCTTCAGGCTATTCCACCTCGAGCACTTCCTCGATCTGCGAGGTCTTTTCGCCCACAAGAACATGGGCGATCTTTGCTGCAACCGGATCGAACAGCAAGCCGCCAACCACGACAAAGGCCCAACCGCCGGTTGCAAGCTTTACCCAACGAGAGAAATAGGTCGTTTCGCCCACGAGACCAAAGCCGGTCTGGAACGCTATCTCAGCCAAACCGATAATCAAAAAGAGCAGCGTGGCGGCAAACACCGTACCGGCAATCTTTACCGCGGGGCCGCCCGGTTTGAATCCAAAGAAATCAACCCAGCCCCCAACGGCCTTTCCAAACTGCGGTAGTGAGCTCACCGCCTCTGCGATGACGACGGCAAGTGCGAGCTGTCCCCAAAAACCGGTAGGGCTCGATAGATCAAGCGCCGCCTTGCCTTCGATAATCGGCAAAAAAGAGCACATCAGAAGCGGGTTCACCAGAGCATTGATTATGCCAGCGACCCTCGTTTCTCGAGTATTCATATTCATATATTCCTTTAGTTTTCGTAGTGATACGGTACGTGAAGAAACCGCGCCTCTACTGGAAAGCCAGTTTTAATTACTTTTCCGCAGGAGCGGCAGCGCCACGCGAGCGCTCGTAAAACATGCCCATGAGTTCGCTACGACGCGAAACAGACAGTTTTCGATAGATGCTATGGACGTGAGCCTTGACCGTTCCCAGCGAGATAACTAAATCGTTTGCTATCTGCTGGTTCCCCTGTCCCGTCAGAACTCGAGACAATACTTCTTGCTCGCGCGGCGTGAGCTCGTAGAGCGCACAGAAATCGGCAATATTGCTGGCGCCCTGCTTCGCCGCGCGCTGCTCCGTCTCCAAGCGATACAAATCCAGACGATCGCGCACAAGCTGCTCGGTTCGCCGTACGTGGAACTCATCTTGATAGTGGCGTGCGTAGATAATGCAGGAAACCGCAAGACCGGCCCACAGAGCGTCTTCCATAATAACAATCTTGCCGACGTAAAACGGAACCGAGCCAGAACGCATATACATAGCTGCGTAGATAAGGTCCTCGCCAATCGAGGCGGCGTAGGCGCAAAGGCACAAGAGAAGCAGCGAACGCAAAAGATGCAGTGCGCGAGAATCAGCATCCTCCACGGGGGCGGAATGCGCCAAGCCCATCAGGCCCCAGGCACAAAGAGAAATCATGACCAAGGGATCGATGAAGAGAAATACCATGTCGGATACGATGCTCAGATAAACTGTCCCCGCCAAGCAACGAACCAGAGCGAGCACCGGAAAGAGAAGGAACAAAGCCGATCGTGCGGTACGCTTGGTCACATCACATGCCAGCAAATAGAAGAGGATCTCCTCGCCCATCTGAGAGAGCGTCTTCGCTATTCCAAAAAGGGTCAAAGCACCATGGGGGCCAAAGCTGCCTCCCGAAGAGAACGTCCCCGACACAAGGGACGAGCCCATATCGGCTACCCCCTCGAGGGCTAACAGTGCCATGAGCATAGAAAGGTACGCAAAGCGCTTGCTTTCCGTCATGCCTTTTGTCACACCGCAGAAAAAAGCGGCGCAGGCAAAGAGGCAAAGGAAGAACACGTTGTAAAGATAGATATAAAACCCCACGAGCTTGTCCTCCCCTTTTGCCGCAATGGGACTCATGGCTCATGATAGCGCAACGGTACCCCGCGGATATTCGAACCGGTTGCAACCCGCAAGAGACGGGCGGCAAGGCTCGAGTAACCCTACCGCCCGCAATTTATTGCAGAATCCGATTGTTTGATTTACATCTCTTCGGCAGCCGCAGCGCGAGCAGCCTCGAGAACCTCTTCGGGAAGCTCGACGCCTTCATCGGTGTTGTAGCCGTACTTCTGGGCACCCTTTTTGAGGAAGAAGAACGAAACCACAGCGGTAAAGGCCTCGGCAACGGTCAGAGCCAGCCACACGCCGTCGCCGCCCATGACCATGGGAAGCACCAGCAGCAAAGCGATGGGAAGAACGAGCGAACGCAGGGTGGAGATGATGAGAGGCATCATCGTGTCGTTGAAGGCCGTGAGCATGTTCTGAATGCAGATATTAATGCCGACGAGGCCAGCGCAAGAGGCGAAGAGAATCCACTTCTGGGAGGCGAGGGTGTATACGGGGTCGCCGGGGACCTGACCATAGACCAACAGGATCGGCTTCATCATAACGATACCCAGGACAGCAATAACGACGATGAGGACAGCGCTCAGGCGACGATACTTCTGATACGTGCTGTGAATCTTCTTGGGGTTGTTCTCGCCAATCTGGTAGCTGATGATCGGGGTAGCGCCCTTACCAAAACCGATGAACGGGCCGACGAAGAGGAACTGCACGTACAGGAAGATAGCGGCAACAGCAACACCGTCGGCACCGAAGTACTTCATGGCCTGGATGTTGTAGATAGCGGTCATAAAGCCGGTAGCAGCGCTGTAGATGAAGTCGGCAAGGCCGATCTTGCAGCTCTCGGCGATATTCTTTGCGGGGCAAGCAGGAGAATCGTAATGCAGGGCACTGTTCTTGGAGAAGATGACGACTGCAGAAGCGATGGCGGCAAAGGCAGAGCCGGTACCAAAGCCAAGAGCTGCACCCGTGGTGCCTAGACCAAGCGTACCCTGGTAGACAACGTCCATGCCCAGCGTGACCAGACCACCAAGGATGGTGATCACCATGCAATGCGTGGGCTTACCAGCCGTGAGCAGCCACATCTGGAAACCGAGCTGGACGGTATAAAGCGGCATGAAGAAGCGGTGCACGTTCCAATAGGTGGTGCAGACGGGAGCGAGGTCTGCGTCAGCGCCCATGAAGTACCACACCTGGTCGCCAGCAAAGCTGATAGCAAAACCCCAAACGGTGGCGATGATAGTCGAGATGAGAAGCACGCAGGTGAAGGTCTTGTTTGCCTCGGTCGTCTTCTTCTCGCCCAAAAGCTTGCCCAGGAGGGCGGCGGAACCGCCAGAGAACAGGAAGGCGATGGCCTCTACCACTGCCTGGGCAGGATAGACGATGTTGATGGCCGAAAGCGTCGCCGTGCTGTTAAAGTTGGTGGCAATTGCGGTGTCGAAAATCTGATAGATACCGGTCCAAAGCTGCAGCAGGATCGAGGGGGCAGCAAAGAGGAACAGTCCGATGAGCGTGTAGTTACGCGCGAGCTTGTTGGGGTTGGTCTCTTCCATCCTACTCGCCTTCCTTCTCGTACATGGTCTTACCGTCAATGACAGTCATAAGGCACTTGGCCTCATGGATAGTATGGGGATCGATGGCCGTGATATCGCGGTCCATGAGCACGAAGTCGGCCTCCTTGCCCACCTCGATGGAGCCGATGCGCTTCTCAAGGAAGTTCTGATACGCTCCGTTGATGGTGCCGGCACAGATCATGTCCTCAACCGACACGCGCTGGTTCGGGTCGAGCACGGTCTCTTCCGAAGCGTCGCCGGGCGCGCAGCGAGTCACGCCGACCTCCAAGCCCTCCATGGGATCGGGGTTTGACACGGGGAAGTCGGTCGCCGAAGTGACGACCATGCCGCGGTCCCAGAACTTCTTGAGCGGGTACTCGGACTCAGCACGGTCGCCGAGCTGAGCGTGCTCCAGGGACTCATAGCACACGGGGTCCTTGAAGTGCCATGTGGGATTGGCACAAGCGATACCCTTGAGCGCGGCAAAACGATCGATGTCCTCGTCGCACATGACCTGCAGGTGCGTAATGGTCGGGCGCCAGTCATCTTTCGGATCGGTTGCTTGGGCATACTCAAAACCGTCGAGCGCCATGGAGATGGCCGCGTCGCCGATAGCGTGCACATGCACCTGGAAGCCCTTTTCCTTGGCATAGCGAACCATGGCGTTGTAATCGTCGGGCTCGCAGTTGGGAACGCCGCGGAAACCAGGCTTGTCGGTATAGTCATCCAGCAGGTAAGCCGTACCAGATTCGATGACACCATCGAGCACGAACTTGATGTTGTTGCACTGATAGTGTTCGCCATGATAGGAATCGCGAACCTTGGCGCAGCGATCGATCTTGTCGAGGCCCTCGTGCTCGGGCTTGCAATAGAAGCCGGAGGTTACCTTGAGCTTGAGCTTACCCTCGATGTCGAGCTCCTCGAGAGCAATTTGAGCATTGACCTCATCGCGAAGAATCGGCTCGTAAATATTGGTAATACCGACCGCAAGCAAGTCCTCCTGCAACGTAAGAATGGCGCTCTTGAACTCTTCGACCGTATAGGAACGAATCGCCTTGAAGACATCGTTCATGGCCCAATCGCGCACAAGACCCGTAGGCTCCTGCGTCTCGGGATCCAAAACGATGGTTCCAGCCTCCTGGCTCACAAAGCCGCGACCGATGCCGGCCTTCTCGAGGCACTTGCTGTTGACCCAATAGGAGTGGCCATCGTAGGAACCGATAAGCATCGGCACGTCCGGACACACTGCATCCAGCAGCTCCTTGGCCTGAATCTTGCCCTCGTTCTCGAACACGGCGTTGTCCCAACCCATGCCCTTATAGAACTCGCGGCCGGGATGCTCTTCGACATACTTGCGGATGGTTTCCACGTACTCGTCCACGGTCTCGAGACCCACAATGTCGATCTCGTAGGCAAACTGACCAGCGCCAGACGAAAAATGCATATGTGCGTCGCAGAAGCCCGGCATGAACATGCCGTCGCCCGCCTCGATCACCTTGGTGTCGGGACCGACGTACTCGCTCACCCCCGCCTCGTCACCCACATAGACGAAAACGCCATCCTTAATCGCTACCGCCTGAGCCGTAAACTCTGCGCGATTGGACGTGAACACCTTACCCTTAAGTACGGTATCCGCTTGCATCGCAAACTCCTTTCCTGCGATCCGTTTCTCAGACCAAAACGGATTTCGCTGGAAAGACTACGGTCGGAAAGGAGGTTTATTCTATGCGCCAAACGGTCAATTTCACTCAACCTTAGTTGTAAAAACAGATTATTCTGGCAGGTAAAACGGCCTATTTCATTCTTCGGCGCCATAACACCACGTCCCGTTCGCGCGAGGAGAACGACCACTCACGGCTCGCATAGGACGCGTTTTGGCGCGCTTATACCCCTAGGGTTTACCCTCCGTCTATCCGTTGTCGATAGCCGTATTGGGCCCATGGCGCCCCTCGGCGGCGCCCGGTGCCCAAACGGCAAGCCCGCGCCTGCCGCCACAAGGCCGCCTACGCCCTATAGAACACGTTGTCGGCAAAGAAGTCGGCTGGGGGCTCCATGCAGGCGATCTCGCCGTCAAACATCATGGCGACGTCGTCGGCCACCTGCTCCGCGAAGTCTAGGTCATGCGTGGCCATGATGACGGTGCCGCCCGCTTGCGCATGACCGCGCAGGGCGCGGGCGATAATGCGGCGACTGGCCAGGTCCAGACCCTTGGTGGGTTCATCGAGCAGTAGCAGTTCGGGGCCAATCAGCAGCAGCTTTGCCAGCGCGAGCAGTTGGCGCTGTCCGCCCGAAAGATCGTACGGATGACGCCTCCCGAGGCCATCGAGCCCCAGTCGGGCAGCGAGCTCACGCGCTGCGGACTCGTCGTATCCGCAGGTCGAAGCCCATTCCATCAGCTCGTCGTGCACCGTCTCGGCAACCAGCAATGCCTTGGGGTTTTGCGGCAGCAATGCCGCCGAAGCCGCCCCACGCATCATGCGACCGCGCTGCAGTTTGGCCGTCTTGGCCAGCACCGAGAGCATCGTCGACTTACCGCAGCCGTTTCCGCCCACAATCGCATGTACCGCGCCGGCCGAAAACGCTACATCGAGCCCGCGCAGCACCCAACCGGACGCGCGGTCGTAGCGAAACCAGCCCTCGCGGATGGCCTCCGCGCCCGGCGCCTCCCCCTGCGCAGGCTCATAAGAGCCCAAAGCCAAAAGCCCCTCGCGGCCACCCAAACTTGCGAGGTCAGCCACTTCGCGAACGCGGCCGCCCTCAATCCGATACACACACGTCGCATATTCGAGCATCGGGCGCGGCTGGTGCGTTGCCACGACCACCGTGCAGCCCAACTCACGGTTCACGCGAAACAGCGCGTGCAGAAAATTCTTCTCGGCAACGGGATCGAGCTGAGACGTGGGCTCATCGAGCAGCAGCACGCGCGGGCGGAGCGCCAGAACGGCCGCCAGCGACAGCAGCTGCTTGCGACCGCCCGAAAGCGTGTCGGTATCGCGGTGAAGCCAATCCTCCAACCCAAAGAAATAGCTAGTCTCGGCTACGCGACGGCGCATCTCGTCGCGCGACACACCCAGATTTTCCAGGCCAAACGCCATCTCGTGCCACACGGTCTCGCACACAATCTGGTTCTCGGGGTCCTGAAACACGTAGCCCACGCGCTCCGCAGACGTGCGAACGTCCATGTCGGCAACGGACTCGCCCAGCACGTGCAGCTCGCCGGCAAGCTCGCCCGCCGGGGTAATCTCGGGCTTGAGCAGCGACAGCAGCGTTGACTTACCCGACCCGGTACCACCAACAAGCAGCGCAAACGCACCTTGGGGAACAGACCAGTCGAGCCCCTCGAGCACCGGCACCTCGGCCGTGGGATAGACAAAACTCAGGCCCCGCACTTCAATCGCCGGCACATCCAAGCTGCACGCCGCACCCGGCACCGAGCCCCTATCCAACCGAGCCATCAGCCAAACCTCTCCTCGTCAATCGCGCGCAACACGCAAGGCAGCGCCATCCAGACAGCGTATACAACATAGCCCGGCCACGGCGCCGGC
Organism: uncultured Collinsella sp.; assembly: GCA_934650975.1. GTDB lineage: Bacteria > Actinomycetota > Coriobacteriia > Coriobacteriales > Coriobacteriaceae > Collinsella. Next base: position 12,688 of record CAKUFW010000048.1, read on the forward strand.
ACCGAGAGCTGCGGGTAAAACGAATACTGCGTCGTGGCGGTCCATGCCACCGCAACCGCGGCGGCACCAAACAGCGCGAGCCCCACCAGCGCAGTAACATCGCTGCGCTTCAACCGATACCGAGCGTACGTCGTGCGACGAGACGCGGCGCCCCACCCGCGCGAGCGCATGGCGTCCGCACGCTCAAGCGAATCTTCCATGCCCCAACCCATCAGTACGCTCGACGCCCGCAGGCGCGAGCGCACGGGATCGGTGGGCGCACGCCCCGGCACATCAATTGCGTCCTGCACCGCCAGCACCGTGCGACCGCGGCGTAAAAACTGCGGGATAAGCCGCATGCACATCGAGATCATGAGCGCGATTACCGGCGCGGCGTTGCCCAGCAGCGCGAGCACCTTGTCGTATTCGAGCATCGACGCCGCGGCCTCAAACCACAGCACGCTCGCCACAAACAGCCCGCCCATGCACAGGCCGTACACCAAACTCTCCAGATACACCGCGCGCATGCCAATGCGGAACAGCTCCGTCGAGCCCGATGCACTAAACAGCGGATTAACCAGCGCGATAATCAAAATCACCGGCAGCTGCCAGCGAAGTGCGCCCAACGTACGGACAGCCCCGCGCGTCGCAAACCCATACGCCAGCCCGCCCGCGAGCGACAGCACGATCAACACCGGCTGCATCGAGAACATGGTAAGCCCCAGCGTCAGCACTATATAGAGCGCCGGCACCGCCGGATGCGACATCGAGAACGCCGCGACGGGCTCGCCGCCCGACCTCTCTCGCATGTTGTTCACGGGCACCCCCCCGCTCTCCCGCCAAATCACCAACGCCAAAGCGCCTCCGACACCGCCCGCAAGCAGCGCAAACGCCGCGCCGGCAGCCCAAACCTCGGCCGTGGCGCGCCAATCGCTACGCGCTCATCATATGCCTGCGGTATCATATTGCGCCGTGTATCGTTTCCAAACACACGTCTCTATAACGTAACAGGAGATCACATGGACGCAACCGCAATTATCCTCGCTGCCGGCGAGGGCACCCGCATGAAGTCGAACCATTGCAAGGTTTCGCACAAGATCCTGGGCAAGCCCATGGTCCAGTGGATCGTCGACGCCACCATCAAGGCCGGCTGCAGCCGCGTCGTGGTCGTCATCGGCAGCCACGCCGACGAAATGCGCGCCCTCATCGACGGCGCCTATGCCAACAGCGCCACCAAGGTCGAGTGCGTCGAGCAGACCGAGCGCCTGGGCACCGGCCACGCCGTAAAGGTCGCGCTCGAGGCTTGCGGCATCACGCAAGGCCCCGTCGTCGTGCTCAACGGTGACCTGCCGCTCATCACCGCCGACACCGTCGCCAAGTTCGCGCAGACCGTCGCCACCGGCGAGCTCGCCTGCACCGTCATGACCATGACCCCGCCCGACCCCTTTGGCTACGGCCGCATCAAGCTGGGCGCCGACGGCCAGATCGAGCGCATCATCGAGCAGAAGGATTGCACGCCCGAGCAGGCTGCCACGCTGCTGGAGTGCAACGCCGGCTGCTACGCCTTCGACGGCGCACAGCTCGCTGCCCACATTAACGAGATCGGCAACGACAACGCGCAGTCCGAGTATTACTTGCCCGACATGCTCGAGATCCTCAAAGGTCACGGCCAGGCAGTCTCCATCTTCCACTGCGATGACTACCGCGACGGCCTGGGCGTCAACAGCCGCATCCAGCTCGCACAGCTCACCGCTATCGCGCGCGACCGCATCAACGAGCACTGGATGGCCGAGGGCGTCACCTTCATCGACCCCACGCAGGCTTGGATCGGCCCCGACGCCACCATCGGCCGCGACACCGTCGTGTGGCCGCAGACGCATCTAATCGGCCACGTCACCGTGGGCGAGGAGTGCCAGCTCGGCCCCAACAGCCGCCTCACCGACACCACCGTCGGCAGCGGCTGCGTCATCGACGAGACCATCGCCATCGAAGCCGTCATCGAGAACGGCGTCGACTGCGGCCCGCGCGCCTACCTGCGCCCGGGCACCCACATGCTCGACGGATCCAAGGCCGGCACGCACGTGGAGATCAAGAAGTCCACGATCGGCGAGGGCTCCAAGGTGCCGCACCTGTCCTACATCGGCGACACCACCATGGGCTCCGGCGTCAATGTGGGCGCGGGCTCCATCACCTGCAACTACGACGGCGTCCACAAGCACAAGACCGTCATCGGCAAGGATGCCTTCATCGGCTCCGATACCATGATGGTCGCGCCCGCTCAGATCGGCGACGGCGCGCTCGTTGCCGCCGGCTCTGTCATCACCGAGCCGGTCCCGGCCGACGCGCTCGGTCTGGGCCGCGCCCGTCAGGTAAATATTGAGGGCTGGGCCGCCGATTATCGCCGCCGTCTGCACGAGGACGACGAGGTATAACGTTT
>CAKUFW010000049.1 GCA_934650975.1 uncultured Collinsella sp.
GACCAGGCGCTCGCCACGATGAAGCGCATGGGCTTCTCCTACGATCTGGATCGCATGGTCAAGACCTGCAGCCCCGACTACTATCGCTGGGGTCAGTGGATTTTTGAGAAGTTGTGGGAAAAGGGCCTGGTCTACCGTAAGAAGAACCCGGTCAACTGGTGCCCCACCTGCAAGACCGTTTTGGCAAACGAGCAGGTGACCGAGGGCAAGTGCTGGCGTTGCGGCACCGAGCCCGAGAAGCGCGACCTGGAGCAGTGGTACTTCAAGATTACCGAGTACTCCCAGGAGCTGCTCGACGACCTGGAGAAGCTCCCCGGCTGGCCCGAGCGCGTTAAGCAGATGCAGGCCAACTGGATCGGCCGCTCCGAGGGCGCCGAGGTCGACTTTACCCTGTGCGATAAGGATGGCGAGCCCATCGAGGGCGACGAGGGCAAGATCACCGTCTTCACCACCCGCGCCGACACGCTCTTTGGCGTTTCCTTCTTTGTCCTGGCTCCCGAGTACGCTCGTCTGCACGAGCTCGTCGAGGGCACGGAGTACGAGGAGGCCGTCACCAAGATCGTCGAGGACTCCAAACATATCTCTGCCGTCGAGCGTGCCCAGGGCACCCTCGAGAAGCATGGTGCCTTTACGGGCCGCTATGTTGTGAACCCCGTCAACGGCGAGAAGGTCCCCGTGTGGGTTGCCGACTACGTCGTGGCCGACTATGGTACCGGCGCCGTTATGGCCGTTCCTTGCGGTGACCAGCGTGACTTTGAGTTTGCCCGCAAGTATGATCTGCCCATCGTGCCGATTATTCTGGACGATGAGGACCGCGCTGCCGTCGAGGCCAGCGGCGAGACTATCGATACCTTCCATGCCGAGACCGTGGACTGGGATTGCGCCCACGCTGCCGAGGGCACGCTCGTCCAGTCCGGCAAGTACACCGGCATGCGCGGTGGCAAGCACTCCGAGGGCGAGGCTGCGATTGTGGCCGACCTCGAGGCCATGGGCTGCGGTCGTCGCAAGGTCGAGTTCCGTCTGCGCGACTGGCTCATTTCCCGTCAGCGTTATTGGGGCAACCCCATCCCGGCTATCCACTGCGAGCACTGCGGCATCGTTCCCGTGCCCGAGGACCAGCTGCCGGTGACGCTGCCCGAGAACCTGGATCTGGGCGCCGGCGAGACCCTCGCCGAGTGCAAGGAGTTCTACGAGACCACCTGCCCGGTCTGCGGTCGCCCGGCCAAGCGCGAGACCGATACCATGGACACCTTCACCTGCTCCAGCTGGTATTACCTGCGCTATACCGATCCGCACAACACCGAGCTGCCCTTCTCCCGTGAGGCCGCCGACCGTTGGATGCCCGTCGATAACTACATCGGCGGCATCGAGCACGCCATTTTGCACCTGCTCTACAGCCGCTTCTTTACCAAGGCGCTGCGCGACCTGGGCCTGCTGAGCGTGGACGAGCCCTTTACCAACCTGCTGTGCCAGGGCATGGTCAAGGACGAGAACGGCGACACCATGTCCAAGTCCAAGGGCAACGTCGTGCCCCCGAGCTCGGTCATCGAGCCCTACGGCGCCGATACCATGCGTCTGGCGATCCTGTTTATCGCCCCGCCCGAGAAGGACTTCGACTGGGATCCCAAGGCCGTCGAGGGCGCCAACCGCTTCATCAAGCGCGCCTGGCGTATCGTGTGGCAACTCGTCCAGTCCGGCGACGCCAACGCTGCCTTTGACAAGTCCGTGCTCGACGAGACCGCGCTCAAGCTCTATCGCGAGCGTCACCGCACCATCGCCAAGTGCACCGAGGACTACGACCGCGGTCAGTTCAACACCGCGATCTCGGCCGTCATGGAGCTCGTCAACGCGGCGAGCGCCTACCTCAACGCCACTGAGGGTGCTGCCCGCGACAAGGCGCTGTGCTACGGCGTGGCCAAGGACATCGTGAGCGTCCTTGCCCCCATCTGCCCGTTCTGGGCCGACGAGCTGTGGCACGAGGCGCTCGGTTGCGAGGGCAACGCCTACACCGCCGCCTGGCCCGAGTTCGACCTGGCCGAGTCCATCGAGGACACGGTGCAGATCGTCGTTCAGGTGCTCGGCAAGGTCCGTGGTCGTATCGACGTGGCCCGCGACGCCTCCAACGAGGAGATGCAGGCTGCCGCCGAGGCCGCCGTTGCCAAGTGGCTCGAGGGCAAGACGGTCGTCAAGGCCATCTGCGTGCCCGGCAAGCTGGTCAACCTGGTGGTCAAGTAAGCGCCGCGCGCATAGCTGACTCGTAAAAGACGAGGGGCGGTCCGGTTGGGTCGTCCCTCGTTTTGCGTTGCGTGCCCTGTTTGATTGGTGCGTCGCACCGCCTTTTACGGGATGTGAACCAGGTCCCTAAAGTAGACGTTGCCCGTTTGCTCCTCGAACATCCAGATGTTGAGGTAGATGTCGTTGAGGTCGTTGTTCACATCAAAGTCCGGATCGTCGAACGTGCCGACAAAGGTGAGCATGGCACGCGTTTCCTCGCCCGCGGCGACTGGCTGGCGCATGCGCACGTCACGGACCACGCCGTTGACGTAGGCGTAGGAGTCAACATCTCCAAACATCATGTCGACACTGGTGTTGTTGGTCACCGTAAAGACCAGCACGGCGTCTCCGTGGCCATCCGTGTCCTTGCCAACGCAGGTGACGTGAACGTTCTCATCCGCCTCAAGGTCGATGGGGAACCGTTCTTGGGGTTCGGGGCCCAGGCCCTGGGGATCGATTTCGTCCTCGTTGATTTTGTCGAAGCTCTCCTGTGACGTCGTTTCCTCGGCAGCTTCGGTGCTTCCGGAATCCGGCTCACAGGGCCCGGTTTTACCATCGATGTTGCCGCAGCCCGCCAGGGCCAATGAGCAGGCTGCGATGGCGAGTGCTGTCATGCAGAGGGTGCCGAGACGTTTCATGGGTGCCTCCTTGCTTAGAGGTTCTGGATGGGTTTGCCGTTGTTCGACCGGCTGGCTGGCTTTTTACAGAATGCCCCTTAGCGCTAGTCTGAGTGATAGGGGCTCGGGAAGGAACGCCCTTGGGGCCCGAACGGGCCTGTGGATTGGGACGCATGGCTCGTTCTTGGACGCTTGGCCGCGCTCCGCACGGTACTATCGGTCCAATTGTCCTATTCTTGTGGAGAACCTGTGCTCACGCTGACCTGCGGGTTTGTGTTGTGGTTGCACGTTTGTGCAGGTATTGGTATAGTTTGCTTGCAAATGAAGTTGTAATTGAAAGAAGTGGGGTTTCGGCCCCGCTTCTTTTTTGTATGGATGGAGGTGCCGCAATGGTCAAGACCAAGACCGAGCAGGCGATCATCGACGCGCTTGAGGCCGTCGCTCCACAGCACGATGTCGACATCGTCGACGTTGAGCTCGTGGGTGCCACCAAGGCCCCCTGCGTGCGTGTGCGTATCGAGGGTGCCGAGGGTCAGAGCCTGTCGCTCAACGACGTCACGGCCAACACCAAGTGGGTCGGCGATGTGATTGAGGAGCTCGACCCCATCTCTTCGAGCTATACGCTCGAGGTGTCGAGCCCGGGCATGGCGCGCCCGCTGCGCCGTCCGCGCGACTTTGCCCGCTTTGTGGGCGAGAACTGCGAGCTCACCTCCACCGCCACCGAGGGCCGTCGCAAGTACGCCGGCAAGATTGCCGTAGCGACCGAGACGGACGTGACCCTCGAGCTCGAGGACGGCGAGTCCGTCACCCTCGATTTCTCTGATGTCAAAAAGTGCAAGTTGAAGCCCACCTACGACTTCAAGCCCGCGAAGGAAGGAAAGTAAGATGGCAGCATCCGACATGATGTCCGCCCTGATGGAGCTTTGCCAGGAGAAGCACATCGACCAGCTCTACCTGATCGACCGCCTGGAGCAGTCGCTCGCCAAGAGCTATGCCGAGATCCTGCATCTTGAGTGGGGCGCTAAGGTGACCATCGACCGCACCACCGGCAAGATCTACGTCTACCGCCTGGAGCCGATCGACGATTCCATGGACGAGGAGGGCAACTTCACCGAGTTCGAGGAGATCGACGTCACTCCCAAGAACACGAGCCGCATCGCCGCCCAGCACGCCAAGGCCGAGATCAACGCCATCGTGCGCAACTCCGCCCGCGAGCAGATCTACGAGGAATTCTCCGGCCGCATCGGTGACCTCATCAGCGGTACCGTGCTGCAGTCCACGCCCGACTTCACGATCGTCAAGATTCGCGAGGGCGTCGAGGCCGAGCTTCCGCACTTCGACCAGCGCCGTTACGAGAACGAGCGCAACGAGCGTCCGATGGGCGAGCGCTACCTGCACAACCAGCACATCAAGGCCGTGATCATCGACGTTCGCGACCCCAACTCCAACCTGCAGCCGGTCCGCGGCGAGCACAGCCGTCCGCCTATCGTCATCTCCCGTACCCACCCCGAGCTCATGCGTCGTCTGTTTGAGCAGGAGGTGCCCGAGATCTATGAGGGCACCGTCCAGATCAAGTCGATCGCCCGCGAGCCCGGCCAGCGCTCCAAGGTGGCCGTCCACTCGCTCGACGACCGCCTGGATCCCGTGGGCGCCTGCGTCGGCCCCAAGGGTAGCCGCGTGCGCGCCGTCGTGGGCGAGCTCCGTGGCGAGCGCGTCGACGTCATCCTGTGGGATGCCGATCCTGCCGTCTACGTCGCCAACGCCCTGTCGCCCGCCAAGGTCACCCGCGTCCTCATCGACGAGGAGAAGGCCTACGCCGGCGTCATCGTGCCCGACGACCAGCTGTCCCTCGCCATCGGCAAGGAGGGCCAGAACGCCCGCCTCGCCGCGCGCCTGACCGGCTGGCACATCGACATCAAGTCCGAGACCCTTGCCGCCGACATCCTCAAGAACGTTCCCGTTCACGAGGAGCCCGCCGCCGACCTGATCGGTGACGAGGAGGACGAGGACGTCCGTCGTTGCGAGTACGTGTCCGAAGACGGCATCCAGTGCCGTAACCAGGCCCGTCCCGGCTCCCGTTTCTGCGGTGTCCACGACACCGACGCCTTCGATGATGCGGAGGACCTGATCTAGCGCGCGGTCGCGCCGGGCAGGTCCCGGCGCATCTCCCACGCTCGTTCAGTCTCTAGGCACCCAAGGTGCCAGAAAGGGTAGGTGAAGTCATATGGCAAAAGTCCGTGTGTCCACCCTGGCCAAAGAGTTCGGCATGACCTCTAAGGAACTGATGGGTCATCTCGCCGAAATGAAGATTCCCGCTAAGTCTGCTTCCTCCGCTCTGGAGGACGCTTACGTCGCCATGGTCCGCAAGCAGCTCGCCTCGGTGATCGAGGCCCGCGCTCAGGAAGTCGAGGCCGCCAAGCAGGCCGAGGAGGAGGCAGCCGCCGCCGAGGAGGCAGCACGCGCTGCCGAGGCCGAGCGCGAGCGCATCGCCGCCGAGAAGGCACGCGAGGAGGAGCGCCGCCAGTTCGCCGCCGCCCAGGCTGCCGAGGAGGCCGCCCGCGCCGAGGCCGAGGCCAAGAAGAAGGCCGAGCAGGAGCGCCTTGCCCGCGAGAAGGAGGAGGCTGCCCGCGAGGCCCAGCGCCGCGCCGTTCCCGCTTCCGACTCCGGTTCGCGCTTCCGTTCGCTGCTCGACCAGATCGCCGCACAGGAGACCGTGCTCAAGGAGAAGAAGGACGCCGAGCAGAAGGCCAAGGCCGAGCGCGCTGCCGAGCGCGGCAATCGTCGTGGCGGCAACAACGATCGTCGCGGTGGCCGTCGTAACGATCGCAACGCCTCCGATAACAGCTCCGAGCGCAACGCCTCCGAGAACCGTCCGCACAGCCATCGCACCAACGCCAGCAACAACGTCGCTGCCGGCATGGACTTCCCCAACCCCGACAAGCAGGGCAAGGGCAAGAAGCGCAAGGGCGGTCACAACAACGAAGAGGACCACTACAGCCGCATGGCTCGCGAGGCCGAGGAGTACAGCCGCGAGAAGGTGCTCGAGGAGGCTCGTGCCGCCGTCGAGGAGGCCTCTCGCGAGTCCACCGGTCGCCGCAAGAAGCGCAAGGAGAAGCGCGAGCGCGAGGCTGCAAAGGCTCAGGAGGAGCGCAAGATTGAGGAGGCGCTGGCCCAGGGCGTGAACCCCGAGGACCTCGACGCCATCAAGGTCTCCCAGGGCGTTACCGTCCAGGAGCTCGCCGAGGCGCTCGACGTTCCGGCCAACGACATCATCAAGCGCCTGTTCCTGCTGGGCACGCCGCTTACCATGACGCAGTCCATGTCCGACGACCTCGTCGAGCTCGTTGCCGACGACCTGGGCCGTCAGATCAAGATCATCACCCCCGAGGAGGAGAACACCTTCTCGTTCTACGACGATCCCGCCGACCTTAAGCCGCGCGCCCCGGTCGTCACCGTCATGGGCCACGTCGACCACGGCAAGACGAGCCTCCTCGACGCCATCCGTCACACCGGCGTCGCTGCCGGCGAGGCGGGCGGCATTACTCAGGCCATCGGCGCTTCGCAGGTCATGATCAACGACCGCAAGATCACCTTCATCGATACCCCTGGTCACGCCACCTTTACGGCCATGCGTGCCCGCGGCGCCAAGGTGACCGACATCGTCATTCTGATCGTGGCTGCCGACGACGGCGTCATGCCCCAGACCATCGAGTCGATCAACCACGCCAAGGCCGCCGGTGTCCCCATCGTCGTTGCCGTCAACAAGATCGATAAGCCGGGTGCCAACCCCGATCGCGTGCGCCAGGAGCTCACCGAGTACGGCATCATCCCCGAGGAGTGGGGCGGACAGAACATGTTCGTCAACATCTCGGCCAAGCAGAAGATCGGTATCGACGACCTGCTCGAGACCGTCCTGCTCCAGGCCGACGTGCTCGAGCTCAAGGCCAACCCCGATACGTTCGCTTCGGGCAATGTCCTCGAGGCTAAGCTCGACAAGGGCCGCGGCTCGGTTGCTACTGTGCTCGTGACCCGCGGTACCCTGCACGTGGGCGATACGCTGGTCGCCGGTCTTACCTACGGCCGCGTCCGCGCCATGCTCGACCCCAAGGGCAACGCCGTCACCGAGGCCGGTCCCTCCGACGCCGTCGAGATCCTGGGCCTGCAGTCCGTCCCCAACGCCGGCGATGAGTTCCGCGTGTTCGAGGACGAGCGCGAGGCTCGCGCCCTGGCCGATGAGCGTTCGCTCAAGGCCCGTATCGAGGAGCAGAGCCGCGTGAAGCACGTGACGCTCGAGAACCTCTTCGAGACCATCGCCGACGCCGAGGTCAAGGAGCTCAACCTGATCATCAAGGCCGACGTCCAGGGTTCCATCGAGGCCCTTCAGGACTCCCTCGACAAGATGGACCAGTCCGAGGTGCGCATCAACACGATCCACTCCGCCGTTGGCGCCATCAACGAGACCGACGTCGTTCTGGCCGACGCCTCCAACGCCATCATCATCGGCTTTGGCGTCCGTCCCGACGGCAAGGCCCGCTCCGCTGCCGAGCGTGAGGGCGTCGAGATCCGTTGCTACGACGTCATCTACAAGTGTCTCGAGGACCTCGACGCAGCCCGTATCGGTATGCTCAAGCCCACCGAGGTCGAGGTCTCCACGGGTTCCGCGACCGTTCTGGACACCTTCAAGGTGCCCAAGGTCGGTATCGCCGCCGGTGTCCGCGTCGAAGAGGGCGAGATCGCCGCGACCGATTCCGTGCGCCTGGTGCGCGACGGTATCGTGGTCTTCAACGGTAAAATCGCCTCGATGCGCCACTACAAGGACGAGGCCAAGAGCCTCAAGAGCGGCTCCGAGGGCGGTATTGGCCTGGAGAACTTCCAGGACATCAAGCCTGGCGACACCATTGAGGGCTACCGCATCGACCAGGTTGCCCGTACCGAGTAGGGGGTAGCGCTATGAAGCAAACGCAGGCAACCCGCCGTTTGGGCGAGCAGCTTCGCGAGAAGCTCGGTTATATCCTGCTCTTTGAGGTTTCCGATCCGCGTCTCGACCTGGTCACCCTGACCGCGGTCGAGGTCGCGGTGGACCGTTCGTTCGCGCGCGTGTACGTGTCGTGCGACGCGAGCCGCTACGACGAGGTCATGGAGGCGCTCGCCAGCGCCAAGGGCCGCATCCGTAGCCTGCTGGCCCGCTCGCTCGATTGGCGCGTCACGCCCGAGCTCGATTTTCGCATCGATCGCTCGACCGATGAGGCCGAGCGTATCACGCGCGCGCTGGAAAACGTTCCCGCCACGCTTGCGATCGAAAAGGACGAGGACGGCTATCCAATAGCGGATGCCGCCCAGGAGGCAGCTTTAGATGAGTAATTCCGCCGACCTCGCATCGTGCGAGTCTGCAGATATTCAGCGACGCATCCTCGAGCTCATCGAGGGTGCGTCCTCCATTGCGATTTCGGGACATACGTCTCCCGATGGTGATGCCCTGGGCTCCGTGCTGGGTCTGGGCCTCTCGCTTATGAAGTTTTTCCCCAACAAGGACATTGCCCTGCTGCTGGCAGACGATGACCCGGTTCCGCGCATTTACCGCTTTATGGAGGGTGCCGACCGTCTGGTGCCGGCATCTGCGTATACTGGCAATCCGGACCTGTTCATCTCGGTGGACGTGCCGGTCGTTGAGCGTCTGAACAACTCCGCCGAGGTGCTCCGCCGTTCGTCGCATGTGGTGTGCTTCGATCACCATCCGGCGCGCGAGGAATTTGCCGAGCTGAGCCTGAGGTGCGTCGACGCCGCGGCATGCGCTATGATCATCGACCGCTTTTTGGACAATTGCGGCATTGTGGCTCGCGATGGTGTCGCGACCTGCCTGCTGTGCGGCCTGGTGACCGATACCGGTCGTTTTCAATACCAAAACGCCGATGCCGCTGCATTTCACGCCGCCTCGCGCCTGGTCGCGCACGGTGCCGATCCGGCGCGCGTTGCGCTCGAGGTCTACCAGAGCATGCGCGTAGAGTTCTTACATCTCAAGTCCATCGTTATGGGCCGCATCAAGACAGTGGCACACGGTCGTGTGGCATATAGTTATGCGTACCAGAGCGACCTCGAGGCCTGCGGCGTCACTTCGGACGAGTGCGACGGCCTGGTCGATGTGGTGCGTTCGGTGATGGGTGTGGAGGTCTGCCTGTTCCTGAAGGGCATTGAGGGCGATACCAAGGTACGTGGCAACCTGCGCTCCAAGGGCGACCTCAATGTTTCCGAGATCGCTGCTGCTTTTGGTGGTGGCGGGCATCCCGCGGCCGCTGGTTTCTCTAACAACGGAACGATTCTCGAGACGCTCACCGCGGCACTCCCCATGCTGGCCGAGCTGGTAGGGGAGGATCCCGCTTCGGTGACCGTCGAGCTCTAACATTTTGGATGGTACATGGCTCGTCGTACGCCTTCTCAATTGAATATGCTGCTCGCCGTCGATAAGCCGGTGGGCTGTACGTCCCACGACGTGGTATCGCAGTGCCGACGCGCCCTCCTTGAGCGACGCGTCGGCCATGCCGGTACGCTCGACCCCATGGCCTCGGGTGTCATGGTGGTGGGCGTGGGCCAGGCGACCCGTCTGCTGGGTATGCTAACCCTCGATACCAAAAGTTATGTCGCCGACATTTCGTTTGGCGTCGAGACCAATACCGATGACGCCGAGGGCGAGGCCGTCCGTACGGTGCCCGTTGCCCCCGAGCTGCGCGATTCCGCTTACGCCCGTGAGCGGCTGGCCGCTATGCTTGGCCCGCAGATGCAGGTGCCGCCGGCGTTTTCGGCCATCTCGGTCAATGGCGTCCGCGCCTATAAGAGTGCTCGCGAGGGCAATGCGGTTGAGTTGCCCCCGCGCCCTGTCGAGGTCTATGCCGCCGACCTGATCGCCGTGGGCGGCGAAGGTGATACGTGTGTCTGGACCGTGGCGTTTTCGGTAAGCAAGGGCACCTACATTCGTGCGCTCGCTCGCGATCTGGGACGCGCCTGTGATAGCGCTGCGCATATTTCCGCACTGCGCCGCACAGCCTCCGGGGTTGTTTCCATCGGCGCCTGCCATGCGGTCGAGGAGCTCTCTCCTGAGTCCGCGGCTGGGTTTGCCCTGGATCCCATTGCCGCTCTGGGCGCCACGCGTGTGGACTTGCCGGGCAATCTTGCAGACGACCTGCTTTGTGGCCGCCGCATTCCCGTTGAGCGCGCGCTTGCGAATTTCGATACCTCGAAGGCGCCGTTTGCGCTCGTGCTCGATGGGGGACTCAAGGCGCTTGCTCGTATCGAGGGCGGCCGCTTTGTGATGGAGCACGTTTTTCCGCAGGCGATCGGCGGTGTTCGATGATGCTGGCGCCCCGCGAGCTCGCGCGTATCTTTTTCGCGGGTGAGTTGGATGAGGCCCGTATCGTTTCTGCCGATGCATTTGATGGGTGCGAGTTCTTGGGTGCCGCGTCGGTTGCCATTGGCGTGTTTGATGGCGTGCATCGTGGGCACCAAGAGCTGATCGACGCGGTTATTCGCGATGCGCGTTCCCACGGCAGCAAAGCGGTCGTGGTCACCTTCGATCCTGATCCGGACGTCGTGGTGAGTCCGTCGCCCGCTCAAAAATTGATGACGACGGCCGACCGACTGCATGCCCTTGCTCAAACCGGGGTCGATGCGGTGGTGGCCGTTCCCTTTACACCCGCCGTGGCGGTACTCGACCATGTCGGGTTTCTGGCGCTGTTGTCGCGCGTTGTCGACATTCGCTCCATTCGTGTAGGCAGCGACTTTAGGCTCGGCCGTGGCGGCGCTTCGGGCGTTGCCGAGATGCGCGCCTGGGGCACTGAGCGTGGGGTTGACGTATACGGTCACGACCTGCTCTGCGTTAACGGGCAGACCATCTGTGCCACGCGTATCCGCCATGAGCTGGCTCAGGGTCATGTGGAGCTGGCTGCCGAGCTTCTCGGCCGTCCCTATATGCTGCGCGGTGTTGTGGCGGCTGGCCGTCACGTGGGCTCCGACATGGGCTTTCCCACGGCAAACATCCAGGTACCCGACGGCATCCAAGTGCCTGCGGATGGCGTCTATGAGGGTCTGGTGCTGGTTGACGATACCGTATGGCCTGCTGCCGTTAACGTCGGCCTGCCGCCGACCTATGCCGATGATGCCGCCTCGGCACATCTCGAGGCCAACTTGATCGGCTATGCGGGTGACCTGTATGGCGCTTCTGTGTCGCTGGCGTTTACGCGCTGGCTGCGTCCGTCTCGCGTGTTCGATTCCCTGGACGAGTTGATCGCGACCGTCGAGGGTAATATCGACGATATCCGTCATAACTTGGGTGAGCAGGGGGTGAGCATCCGTGATTAGCGATGAGGAAAAAGATCAGGTACGCGCGGCGTCGGACCTGGTTGCCATCGTGCAGGAAACGGTTGAGCTCAAGCCCCGCGGCCATGAGTTTTGGGGCTGCTGCCCGTTTCATGGCGAAAAGACCCCATCGTTTCACATTATCCCTGCTACGCAGGTGTGGCACTGCTTTGGCTGCGGCGAGGGCGGCGACGTCTTTACCTATATCATGAAGCGCGAGAATCTGAGTTTTCCCGAGTCGATTCGCTATTTGGCTGATCGTGCGGGCATTGAGTTGCACGATACCGGTGCGCAGCGCGATCGCGGCACCAAGCGTGCCCGCATCTATGACCTGTGCGCCGAGACGGCTCAGTTCTACCACACCATGCTTATGCGCGGTAAGGACAGCCGCCCGCGCGAGTACTTTGCCAGCCGCGGCATGGGCGGAGATGTCTGTCGACGCTACTGCCTGGGCTTTGCGCCGGGTCGCAACGCGCTGGTTTCGCATCTGTCTCAAGCGGGCTTTACCCCGCAGGAGATGATTGACGCCAACGTGGCCGTGAGCCGCGGGCGCGGACAGCTTGCGGACCGCTTTTACGATCGCGTGATGTTTCCCATCTTTGATGAACAGGGTCACAATATCGCCTTTGGCGGGCGCATCATGGGCGATGGTCAGCCTAAGTACCTCAACACCGCCGAGACGAGCGTGTTCCATAAAAAGCGAAACCTCTATGGTTTTAACTGGGCCAAGGAGTTTATCGTCGCGCAGGATACCGCCATCGTGGTGGAGGGCTATACCGACTGCATCGCCTGCTGGGAGGCAGGGATTAAAAACGTCGTCGCCACGCTGGGCACGGCGTTGACGGAACATCACGTTAAGACACTCACCCGTTTTGCCAAGCGCATTGTATATATGTTCGATGGCGACGCCGCCGGTCAAAAGGCCGCGCGCCGCGCGATTCAGTTTATCGAGCAGGATTCGATGGACCTGCGCTGTGTGGTGCTGCCCGACGGCAACGACCCCATGGAGTTCATCACGGCGCATGGCGGCCAGGAGCTTCAGGCGCGCATCGATGCCGCCGAGCCCCTCATGGACTTTGTGTACCGTTCGCTGCAGGAGTCGAGCGACATTACCACGCCGGGCGGTCGTGCCAAGGCGCTCGAGGATGCGCTGACGCTCATCTATCCGCTGCGCGACAGCTATATGATTGACACGTACTTTATCCAGATTGCCGACCTGTTGGGTTTGGACCTGGAGACCGTGCGCGCGAGTTCGGGCCGTGTGTTTCGCGATGTCGCCAAGCGCGAGGATGCCGAGCGCCGGCGCGAGCAGAGCTACGAGCGTCAACGCGCGCAAGCTGAGCGTGCGGGCGGTTCGCAGGGACGAAGCTCGGGCGGTGGTGCGGCTGGTGCGCGCAGTGCCGGTCGCGGTGCCTGGGCTGCGGGTGCGACGCCGCCGGTGTCCGCACCGGTCGAGGAGGACCCGTACGACTACGTTCCGCTTGATGCTTATGGGGCCGCGCCGGTGGAGGTCGACGAGGATCTGCCACCGATCGATGTGCCAGCGGCGATGGAAAGCGCTGCGCCCGTTGCCGATGGTTCAAGCGCGGCGGCAGCTCCGTCGATGCCGATTGTTTTGACCGATCTGGAGCGGAAATCCCTGGCGGGGGAGCGCGAGCTGCTGACGATGCTCACGAGCTACCCCGATCTGTTCCGCACGTATGCCGATCGTATTTGTTCTATCGAGTGGGTCGACCCGCGTCACGAGTCCATTGCGTGGGCCGTACTTGCGACGCCCCCGGGCACCGATCCTGCGGCCTGCATGGATGCGGCACGCGCGGTGTGTCCCGAGGCGGCGTCGCTTGTCAGCGCCGGGCGCATCTCGGCAACGAGTAAGCACCCGACCGAGACGAACATCGTCTTTATGCTCGATACGCTCGAGCTCTACACCATCAAACGTCGCATGCGAGCCGCGCAGGCCAAGTTGCGTCAGGACCGTTCACTCGACGATGAGGCCCGTCGCGTGCTGACGATGCAGGCAGTGCAAGATTCACAGCGCCAGCGCGAGCTCCAAAAGTCGATCGGCGGCGTGGCCGACCCGTTCCGTTTGATCGGTTTGGAGACCGCAGGTGCCGATCAGGCCTAGATGTTGTGGTCAACCAGCGTATTCGCGCCTATATCCAGTCTGAATTTTGGGTATAGACGTCTACGTGTGTGCTAAAGTAATGAGTCCTGTGGACTATGAAGGGAGAATCTGTGCCAAAAAAGAGTGAGAGCACGGGTACTGGGCTGGAATCCTACGTTGCAAAGCTCATGGGCAACGGCTCAAACAGGACTTCGGTAACCGAGGACGAGATTCAGGTCGCCCTGAAGGATATCGATGTCTCTGATGAGCAGCTCAACGCGGTGTATTCCGCGCTGCGTAACAGCGGCATCCAGATTATCTCCGCGAGCGGAAACGACGACGCCCCGATGGGCGTCGACGATGACGATAACGATACCGACGATTTCGATGACGACGACGAGCACGATTCCGGCTCGCTCGACGATCACGAGCTTAAGATGGCCCGTCAGGCCGATGCCGAGATGGGCTCTTCCAAGAGCAAGAAGAAGCGCACCGTGCGCACGTCCCGTTCGCGTTCGCGCGTGCGCGGCATCGATGCCTCCACGGTGATGCTGACCGGCGACCCGGTTCGCATGTATCTCAAGGAGATCGGTAAGGTCGACCTGCTGACCGCATCTGAAGAGGTCGATCTGGCCATGAAGATCGAGGCCGGTCTCGAGGCTACCGAGAAGCTCGAGGCTGCCGAGGCGGGCGAGATTGAGCTCACGCGTGCCGAGATGCGTCGTCTTACGCGTATTGAGAACGTCGGTCTTGAGGCCAAGCAGGCGCTCATCAGCGCTAACCTGCGCCTGGTCGTCTCCATCGCTAAGCGCTATGTCGGCCGCGGCATGCTGTTCCTGGACCTTATCCAGGAGGGCAACCTCGGTTTGATCCGCGCCGTCGAGAAGTTCGACTACCAGAAGGGCTTTAAGTTCTCCACGTATGCCACGTGGTGGATCCGTCAGGCCATCACGCGCGCCATCGCCGACCAGGCCCGTACCATCCGTATCCCGGTGCACATGGTCGAGACCATCAACAAGCTCGTCCGCGTGCAGCGTCAGCTCCTCCAGGACCTGGGTCGCGACCCGACCCCCGAGGAGATCGGTGCCGAGATGGACATGAGCGCCGACCGCGTCCGCGAGATTCAGAAGATTTCGCAGGAGCCCGTGTCGCTCGAGACCCCCATCGGCGAGGAAGAGGATTCCCAGCTGGGCGACTTCAT
>CAKUFW010000050.1 GCA_934650975.1 uncultured Collinsella sp.
GTGTACAAGGACTTTGGCTTTGACCAGTTCCTGTCCATCAACGACTTCCAGGGCGCCGATACCCTGCGCGGCATGGTGACCGACCAGGCCACCTACGACAAGATTCTTGAGCTGCTCGACCAGAACGCCGATCCGCAGTTCATCTTCGATGTGACCATGCAGAACCACTCGGGCTACGACACGGGCTTGGTGCCGCTCGACAAGCAGGTGCACCTGAACATCGACACGACCGATCTGGACGCCAAGACCGTCGAGGACGGCACGCTCTCCGATGTCGACGAGTATGTCTCGTGCATCGAGCAGTCCGATCAGGCGCTGCGCTACTTCCTCAACGCCTTGAGCAAGCTCGACCGCAAGGTGGTCGTGGTGTTCTGGGGCGACCACCAGCCGTTCTTCCCGTCCAAGTTCAATGACAAGTGGTTTACCAACGAGGACGATGCCACCCACCAGGAGCGTTTGTGGCAGACCGACTACATCATCTGGGCCAACTACGACGTTGCCGGCTGCGACCAGACGAGCGAGGTCGATGACTTGTCTACCAACTACCTGTCCACCCAGCTGATGCAGCTGATCGGCGCCCCGCTCACCGACTACCAGAAGGCGCACATGACGCTGCGCGAGTCGCTGCCCGCCATCAACTCCGTGGGCTACGAGGACGCCAGCCTGCGTTGGGCGCTCTCCTCCAACGTCACCGGCGATGACGCCGTTGCCGCCGCTGCCACCAAGGCGCGCGAGGATTACGCCAAGATGCAGTACTACGAGATGTTCCGCGACGGCAAGAACGTCTACACCGAGCACTTCCAGACCGAGGCCAATGAGACCGACCCCAACTTGGCGCCGGGCACGACCAAGATCAAATAGCGGGTCTGTATCCCGGTTCGTCTGCCCGGGTTTTTGGTTTGCTGTTGCCCCCTGCTGGCTGCTAGTGGGTCTTGCGACGCTTAGTCAAGATGACGAGGGCTATTGCCACCAGGATGATACCCGCTGCTGCTGCGATGGCGACCATGGCGAGCGTTTGGTCACCGGTGCCTGCGAGGTTCTTGGCTGAGGTCGTGGCCTTTGCCTTGGTGTCGGCGCCGTTGTCCGACTTTGGCTTGTCCGGGTTCGTCGGGGTCTCAGGCGTCTCCGGGGTCGTCGGGGTCTCGGGGTCCTTTGAGCCTTCGGAATCGGTTGGGCCGGCGGTGTTTACCAGCGTATGGTCCAGGAACTTCTTGGCGCCCGCGCTTGCCTGCGAGAACAGGCGGCGTGTGCGGATCGGGGTGGCGTTCACCGTTGTGGGCGCCGTCTCCTCGGCCTCGATGATATTCACGAGCGTCGTGCCGGTGTCGAGGCCCACGTCGTTGTATCCCACGTGGCAGTAATACTGCGCACCGTCATCGTCTGCGGTCAGGTCAATCTCGAGCTTCGAGGCCGTTCCAGTCGCGAGGTTGCCATCAGCACCCACGAGCTTAAACTCTGTCTCGCCGCGGCCCTTGCGGTACCACATATAGGTCGGTGCCAGCTCTGTTTCGCTATCGTCGGCACCGAGCTGCTTCACATGGCCAATCGCCGAGAGCGTCAGGTGGCTTCCCGCCGTGCGCTCAACCGAAGAGTCATATCCAAGATCCGACCCCTCCGCGGCATCCGCCGCAGGTCCGCTCACGGTCATCGTCATGCCATCGGGCATGGTCTTGACCGTGATGATTGCCGAGCGAATACCCGTTTCGGTCGTTGAACCGTTCTTTACAGCGGCGATGGCGAATCGGTACTCCGTATTGGGCTGCAACCCGTCCCAGGTAAGCGACGTCTGCGTGTTGTTGACAATCTTCCAGCTGTTCACGACCGCGTCCGCCGCATTGCTCTGCAGCATGCCTACGCCGTAGCTAAAGCCACTCTTGTTTGCGAGTACATCGTCCCAGCTAAACGTAACGCTGGTCGAATCGACGGCGTTTGCCGTAAAGCCCGTTACGGCCGGCGCGTCTGGCATCTCGACGTTCTTGACGTCATAGCCCACAATCCAGAACTGGTCGGTATCTTTAGTGCCGAGCTTGTCGCCCGAGCTGGCCTCGAACTTGTCGACATCCACCGCGTTGACGCCCAGGCGCCACGCAAAGCCGTACTTATCCTTCGCGGCCTCGGGCAGGTTGTCGACGGTGCCGCCGTATTCGGTCGATTCACTCGAGGAGTTACCCGTAGTAAAGCCGGCGTTGGCACCAAAGCACAGGCCGCCAAACAACTCGTGCTTTGCGAGCTTCGCGCCCATGACAACGCTGCCGTTCAGCGTAAAGCCGTACTCAAACTCCTGTTCCTCGCCGTCCTCGACTTCGATGGTCTGCTCAATGCTCGCCCCCGACTGCGCGACAGCACCGTTAAACCCATCGTGCGTGTAGGCGCGCGTCACGCCGGGCTTGCCCAGGCCAAAGGAATCCCCAACGGGAGTCTCGCCGTTGAGCGTCGTTTGATAGGTTCCGGGTTCTCCCGACCGATTGGTCAAAAAGTAGCTGAGCGGCGTCATATTGTGCTGTTTGGCAATGCGGTCATAGGCCTCGACATTAACGACCGAGGTCTGCGCGCCGAGCGACACGGGCGCCGCCATCACGCCCTTGCCACCAGTTTCCTCATTTTCGATCTCGTACTCGTAATAGACCATCGGAATCGTGTAGAGCACGGCCTTGTCGCCTTCACCGGCATGCGACTCATAACTTACGCTGGCGCTCACTGTGCGCTCGCTCCGGTAGTCATAGCATCCCTCGGCGGCAAAATCGACTGAAGCATTAATCGCGACCAGGGGCGGACCGGTCTGCACCTCGACGGCAACGCCCAACTCGGCGCCAATGGTATAGCCCTGGGATGTCCCCGTGCTCTTTCCCTCGCCGTATGACGTGCCGCCCAACACCAGATAGCCGTATGCCTGCTCCAGATCCTCAACATAGGGAGCATCCTGCAGCACAGCGAGCACGCGCGGGTTGGTATAGACCTTGTAGCGGTCCTTGTACGTGATCTTGACGCTGTCATTGTCGACATCGGGCAGCGCGAGCGAGATAAATGTGCCGTAGGTAGTGCCGCGACGGTTGCTCTCGCTAATCACCTGCTCCTCGCCGCGGCGCACCCTTCCATTCTCGTCGAGCGAAAGATGCGAGGCGGTCATCCAATAGTAGTCATCGTTCTTGCGCAGGTCCTCGTCGCGGTGCTTGCCCACCACGGCGATAAAGCTCTCGTTATAGCGGTCCGAACCCGAGACGCTGCCCGCCTTAACGTCGCTGATCCACACCTGCTCGATACCCTTGTGGTCATGCTTGTTGCTACTGTTGTATTGCTGGCCGCTCATGCTCATGGTTCCGACCATGGACCCCAAGCCCTGAGCCCCGCTCTGTGCCGTGTTGCAGGCAAAGTCGCGGAACACGTCGCCGCCCACGAGCACCTCGTCAACCGCCGGCTGCTCGGACAGGCCGTCAAGGTTGGCAGCGGCAAGGGCAATAGGCGCCAAGGTGCACGGATAGCGCTTATCCTGAGCGCTATCCTTCCATGCGCTGTTGGGCACATGCATCAGCCCATAGGAGGCGAGGAGCCCGTCTCTGTATTCCTTGCAATCGGAAAGCTTGAACTCGCCAGACTCCGAGTCAAAATACGCGTAGCGGTACAGCGCGCCGTACAGCCCCTTGCTGCCGTCAGAAGCGCCGTAATCAAAAGCGCTGCGTTGCCAGTCATAACCCGCAAGAATAAGGCCCGTGACGGTTTCACCCGTCTTCTTTCCTTCTTCATCGTAGGCGGCAAACGTGCCGAACGTCGCATTCGCAGCGACCATGGTCTTGCCGTTCGCGGAGAGGGAGATTGCGCCCGCGTCGCCCAGAGCATCGACATGGACGAGCGCACCCTTGGATGCATCCCACGAAAACAGCTCGCAATGCGTCGACTTATCAATATTCTTCTTGCCGTAGGGTGCCGAGACCACGATGGCGAGGTCATCGCAAAAATCGCGATCGAGGTCGCCGGCCGCTAGCGAAACGACAGGAGATGACTGAAGCTGCGTCCAGGAGTCGTTCCCGCCCTTGTTGTGCGTGGTGTAGTCCGCGGCGTTACCGGCATCGATTTTGACGACGCTTTGCTTCCAGTTGCCGCCCTCCAAGTCATACATGTCGACTACAGCCTTGCGCACGCCGTTCTCGTCGACATAACAGCCCGCGTAGACAAAAAGCTCGTCGACGCCGTCGCCATCGACATCGCCCGCCTCGACATCAAAGACGGCGTCGTGCTCTTGCAGGTAACCGGCGTTCAGATACTTAAAACGGCTTCCGTCCATCATATTGGTGTTGACCGTCACCGGCAGGTGTGTGTCGAGAGTGCGCATGCGCCCGTTGCTAAACGAGTAGAGGACCAGCTCAACCTTTCCGGCGTATGACTTGCCGTCAATCGTGGTAGAAGAACTGTCGCCGTAGGCACGAAGCTCGGCAACGCGGCTCTTTTTGCCCGTGCTGGCGTCGCTGCAGAACTCAACACTCGTGGCGTGAATGCCCGAGAAACCGTTATTGTCGTTGGCGAGCACTGTCGAGGACTCATTGTTGCTTAGGTACGACCAGGTGCCGCCACCGTAGTCGCTACGCTTGTAGAGATCGCTGTTCGTATCGAAATTGTTGACGTTTTGCCAGAACTTTGCGGCGCCCCACACACTTCCATAGCCATCGGCGAGTTTGCTGCTGCCGCCAATGTCGCCGCGCTCGACGTTCTCGAGCTTGTCGCGCAGAGTGTAGCGATTGCCATGGCTACCGTTAGCTGCCATATAGACCTCGCTGCGCGTGGCAAACGTCGTGGGAGCACTGGTGGAATAGGGGCCAACGGTATCGGCCGGAATGTCCTCGCTCGTGCCCAGGCCCAGGTCGCTATAGTCCTGCTCGGTCATATCGGTGATCTCAGGCGTGTCGGCCGCCTGGGCAACCTGGGGTGTGGCCGTGAAACAGGCGACGCTCGTGGCGATCAACGCAGCAAGCGCCGCCGTCCCAACAAGCGGGATTTTCGACAACCGACGAATGTGGGGGTATGGAACGTGCATGGGAGACCTCGCTTTACTCGAGTGGAGTCGGCTCATTTGCTCAAATGCTACGCCTGACACCCAAAATTCCGTGTCTCATTTTCGCCAACGGCGTGTCTCATTTTTGAGAATCCGAGATGCCGCGGAAATCTTATCCCAGCTCAAAGGCCATTTCTGGGATGTATTTTCCGTCGAGTGCCTCATCGGGAAACGGCGTCCCATTTCAAGCGTCGATTCTGGGACGCACTTTCCCCTTAGACCCTCAACCGGAAACCGCATCCCACTTTGAGCGCAAATTCCGGGATGCATTTTCCGCTTGAGCCTCATTGGGAAACGGCGTCCCACTTTGAGGGCTGATTGTGGGATGCATTTTCCGGTTTTGCTCTCATTGGGAAAATGCATCCCGTTTCTTGACCGAATAATGGGACGCAATTTCCCGTTGGCGCGCCTTTGGGAAAGTGTGTCCCACTTCGAACGCCCAGAGTGGGACGCACTTTCCGCAAAGCACCTCAACGGGAAACTACGTCCCATTCCAAAGGCAAATTCCGGGACGCATTTTCCGAAAGCCTGCCCATCCGGAAAGCCCGTCCCACTTTGGACGCATCCGGGCATGGAACCATCGACCTATCAGGCCTCCCATCAATAAAGAGGCGTCCTCCCAGACGGCGGGGCACGAAGTTCATCGCGAGTTCCGCACGCAAAGAAGGCCACTTAATGTGGCCTTCGTCTTGCGCAAGACTGTAGAGCAGGGAACTTCGTACCCCGCCGTCCGGGAGGACGTTACATTTAGAAAGATGGACCGACCGCCGTCAGCGATGGGAGCTACTCCCCCAGCACGGCCTTTTTGGCGGCCGCAGCCATGTTGTCCAGATCCTCCTTGGTGGGGTGATCCTTTGCGGCAACCCAGTTATCGAGCAGCATCTTAAAGCGGACATTGTCGGGATCTTGCTCGAGCATGGCCTCGTAGCGCTGCTTGACCGCGGGGCCCATCTTGCCCTGGCACATGGCCCAGCCCGCAAGCTCGGCGTCATCGGCCAAATTGGAGGTCACGCGATCGATAATCTGCCTAAAGTAATCCTCGCTGGCACCAAAACCGCAGGTGCCAAAGAGAAACACGCGCTTGCCGTGCAAGGCGGAGAGCAACGCCGCGACCGAAGGCGTGCACGCGCCCTTGTCGCACCAAAAACCGACGAGCACCGTGTCGGCCGCGCAGGCACCCTGCGCCTCGAGCGCAACCTGCTCTGCATCCGCATCGTCGCTCAACGCCGCGGCATGGACAAACTCAGCGCCCGCAGCCTGCAGAGCGCGCTTGATCGCGCCCGAAACCATCCTGGTATTACCGCTCTTGCTGTTAACCACCAAAGAGCACGTCATAGTCACGTTGCCTCGTTTCCCCCAAAACCAAAGCCACTAATGCAATTTATTAGATGAATATCTTAGTACTAACGACGCAGATGTAAACCATCTGCCGCTAATCGGCAGCTCTCACTGGGCGAATTGGCTGCAGTAGAGTTCGGCGTAGAAGCCGCCTGCCGCGAGCAGTTCGTCGTGCGTGCCGCGCTCGATAATCTCGCCGTCTCGCATGACCAGGATGCAGTCGGCGTTGCGGATCGTGCTCAGACGATGCGCCACGACAAAGCTCGTGCGACCGGCCATGAGCTCGTCGAACGCCGCCTGCACCTGCAGCTCGGTGCGGGTATCGATGCTCGAAGTCGCCTCGTCCAGCAGCAGAATCGCCGGGTCGGTGAGCATGACGCGCGCGATGCACAGCAGCTGCTTTTGGCCCTGGCTAAACGTGCCGCCGTCCTCGCCGATCACCGTGTCGTAGCCCTGGGGCAGCTGCACGATAAACTTGTGCGCATGCGCGCGCTTGGCCGCCTCGATAATCTGCTCGCGCGTGGCGTCGGGGCAACCGTAGGCGATATTGTCCGCCACCGTGCCCTCGAACAGCCAGGTGTCCTGCAGCACCATGCCAAAGGCGCGGCGCAGGCTCTCACGCGTGTAGTCGCGCGAGGAACGGCCATCGACCGCAATGCGACCGGCATCGATATCGTAAAAGCGCAGCAGCAAATTGATGAGCGTTGTCTTGCCACAGCCCGTGGGACCGACCAGGGCAAACCGCATGCCGGGCTTGGCATCGATGCAGATGTCCTGCAGCAACTTACGGTCGGGCACGTAGCTAAAGTCCACATGCTCAAAGGCGACCTCGCCCTTCGGAGCGGTGAGCTCAATGGCATCCACAGCGTCGGGCTCCTGCTCGCGTGCATCGAGCAGCGCGAACATGCGGCGCGCCGAGGCATAGGCCGTCTGGATCTGCGTAATGACGTTCGTGACCTCGTTGAACGGCTTGGTGTACTGGTTGGCGTAGGACAGGAAGATCTGCACGCCGCCCACCGTGAGCGCCGCGGGCACGCCCGTGATCACGCCCACGCAGCCAATCACGGCGACCACGGCGTAGATGATGTTGTTGATAAAGCGCGTGCCGGGGTTGGAAAGCGAACCCATAAACTGCGCGCGCTCGCCCGCCGTATAGAGCTCGGCGTTGAGGGCATCGAAGCGCCGCTGAGCGCGTGAACCGTAGGCAAACGCATCCACAAGCTTTTGCTCGCCCACATACTCCTCGATATGACCACCGAGCTGGCCTTGAATGCGCTGCTGCGCCGTAAAGCTCTTGTTGGAGAGCTTGGCGATGGCGCCGGCGGCAAAGATGGAAAGCGGCGTGACGAGCACCACCACGAGTGTCATGGTCAGGTTGATGGAGAGCATAAACGCGAGCGTGCCCACGATGGTGATGACGCCGGTAAAGAGCTGCGTAAAGCCCTGCAGCAGGCCGTCACCCACCTGATCGACGTCGTTGACCACGCGGCTCATAAGGTCGCCGTGTGCGTGGCTGTCGATAAAGCTGAGCGGCATGCGGCTGAGCTTGTCGCTCGCCTCCACGCGCATGTCGCGCACCGTCTCGTAGGACAGGCGGTTGACGCAATAGCCCTGCAGCCACTGGAAGGCTGCGGCACCCACCACGACCAGTGCGAGTTTGGTGACGAGCGGCAGCAACGCGTCAAAGTCCACCTGTCCGGCGGCAACGATGAGGTCGATGCCTTCGCCGATGAGGATGGGCGTATAGAGTTGCAGAATCACCGAGATGGCGGCACTCACAAACGACGCCGCAAACGAAATGCGGTGCGGACGCACGTAGCCCATCAGGCGACGGGTCACCGCGCCCACGGGATAGCGCTCAGGGTCGCCGGGCTGACGCGGGCCATCGCCCAGATCGTTGAGGTTATCGTTGCCGGACACATTGGCCGTCATCGTGGCGACCGAGCCGGAAGAAGTATACGGATTCATCTAGCAGCCCTCCTCTGCGCAGGTGGACGTCGAAGCGACCGGAGTGGACATGGCCGCCGCGCTCCCCTGCTGGCCCTCGAGCTCCTCACGGCGGAGCTGCGACTGGCAAATCTCGCGGTAGAGCTGGCAGTTTGCGTACAGCTCGTCGTGTGTGCCCAGACCTGCGACCGAACCGTGATCGAGCACGCAGATCATGTCGGCATCGTGCACGGTCGAGACGCGCTGGCTCACGATGACCGTAGTCAGCGGCAGCCCGCCCTCGGCGGCGCCGCGGACGCCACGCTCGCGGATGGCATGGCGAAGTGCCGCGTCGGTCTTAAAGTCGAGCGCCGAGGCGGAGTCGTCCATGATCAAAATCTGCGGCGAGCCCACCAGGGCGCGCGCAATGGTCAGGCGCTGGCGCTGACCGCCGCTAAAGTTCTTGCCGCCCGCCTCGACCGGGGCGTCGAGCCCCTGCGGCTTGTTGCGCACGAACTCGCTCGCCTGCGCCATATCGAGCGCCGCCCAGAGCTCCTCGTCGGTCGCGGACTCGTCGCGCCAGGTCAGGTTGCTGCGGATGGTGCCGCTCACCAGCGATGCGCGCTGCGGAACGGTCGCGACCACATGGCGCAGCTGGTCGATCGGCCAGGTGCGCACGTCGGCGCCCATCACGCTCACGCTGCCGGCGCCCGCATCGTACAGGCGCGGGATAAGCGAGACGAGCGTGGACTTGCCGCTGCCCGTACCGCCGATAATGCCGAGCGTTTTGCCCAGCGGCAGCTCCAGAGTCACGTCATCAACGGCGTTGGCCGCGCCCGCGCCAAAGGAGAAGCTCGCATGGCTCAAGCTCAGCGCGGGGACCGGGGCAGCGTCGCCCGGCGCGCCCAGCTTGGGCAGCGCGACCGGCTCGTTGCCCTCGTCGCTAATGCTCGGCACGCAATTGAGCACCTCGTTGATGCGCGACGCGCTGGCGCTCGCCTTGGTAAAGACCACGACCAGGTTGGCAACGTAGACGATGGAGGTCAGGGTCTGCGTCATATAGTTGACAAACGCCATGACCTGGCCCTGCGTGAGCTCGCCCACGTTCACCTGGATGCCGCCCACCCACAGGATGGCGCACACGCCCAGGTTCATCACCAAAAACGTGACAGGGTTGAGAATCGACGAGAGCTTGCCGACCGCGATGGCGACATGCGCCTGGTCATCGGCGGCCTGGGCAAAACGCTCACGCTCGTGATCTTCGCGCACAAACGCGCGAACCACGCGAGCGCCCGAAAGGCCCTCGCGGCAGATAAGCGCGATGCGGTCGAGCTTTGCCTGCAGCTGCTTGTAGTACGGGACGCAGCGCGCCATGACAAACCAAAACACCAGACCAATGGCGGGCGTGCAAATCAAAAAGATAATGCCGAGCTTAAGGTCGATGGCAAGAGCAGCGACCATGGAACCAACCGCCAGAAAGGGCCAGCGGATGAGCATGCGCACGCCCAGCGCCACGGCCAGCTGCACCTGATTGACGTCGTTGGTAATGCGCGTGATGAGCGACGGCGTGCCAAAACGGTCGAGCTCGGCATAGCTCAGCTTGTTGATGTGCTGGTAGAGTGCGCCGCGAATATCGGTGCCCATGCCCTGCGAGGTGAGCGCCGCCATCTTTTGACAGACAAGCGTAAACGAGATGCCAATCACGGCCATGGCGCCAAGCAACATACCGTAGTGGACGACGGCGTTGACGTCGTGCGCGCCAATGCCCTTATCGATCATCTGCGCAATCACGAGCGGCGTCAGCAAGTCGAAAATCACTTCGATCAGCTTGCACGCAGGACCGATCACCATATACCGGCGAAACTTACCACCAAAACGCCTGAGCAGCTCAATCATAAAAAGGCGCTCCCCATCATCATCCACACTCAATTCGAACCATGATAGTACTGCCACCCCAG
Source organism: uncultured Collinsella sp. (assembly GCA_934650975.1). GTDB lineage: Bacteria > Actinomycetota > Coriobacteriia > Coriobacteriales > Coriobacteriaceae > Collinsella. Next base: position 10,267 of record CAKUFW010000050.1, read on the forward strand.
AGGATGCGTAAACAACTCAACTAAGACGCGAATCCTTAGACAGGTAAGCACCAATGCCCCGACGCAACCAACGAGCAATACTCCACAAGGGATAGAACTATTCAGATCAATGCACCTTTACGGGTGATTTTTGCACAACGGGGCCCGGGAGGCGGCGAGATATTTGGTAGTCGAGCAATCCCGCAGGCGCAGCCGAGGACCAGCGAGACGTTGCCCCATAACGCCCGAATCGCGGGACCCCCGATGTTTTGGCAACGCCAGCGAGCAACACAACGCACGGGATTGAATTCTTCAGATTAATGCGCCTTTACGGGTGATTTTTGGACGAAGTGGCCCGGCCGTCGGCGAGATATTTGGTAGTCGAGCGATCCCGCAGGCGCAGCCGAGGACCAGCGAGACACCAAATATCTCGCCGCCGGCCGGGCCAAATCGCGGCACCAAAAAGCGCCCGTGCGCTCGATGGATTCGGATGCCCGACAGAGGCTCCTTATGGCTGCTTCCTTCCGGACCTGACCAGATTCGGAACATATCGTCATCCGAACCCATCGAACGCGCTAGGCGCTCGGTATATCTTACCCGCTCCCGCCCGCCACGGCAAGATAGCTAATTTGAGGCGGGGCCATTTTGACTACTTTTGACTACCCGGACGACCAGATTGGCAAAAGCAGTCAAAATAGCCCCGTCCCAAAAAGACTGGTCTGGTGTTGCGCCACGAAAAGGGCCTATCTACTACGTTTAGGCCGTAGGGGTCGACCATAGCCAGCTTTTTCGATAATCAGCAAGCTGTTTACCTGCGGTTTTATTTTCGCAAATTCCGAGATGGTCAAGGATGCCCGGTTAAACGTAGTAGATAGCCGCCTTTTGTGGCGAACGCTCCGATTCGAGGCTCAAGCCAGCCAGCTTCGGATGGCCATTCTCGAAGTTGCGGTGGAATAGTTCCTGTTTGGCAGTCTGACGTCTCTTTCTAGGAACTATTCCACCGCAACTTATGGGGGATGGTTTTAGAGGCGGGCGAGGTCGTAGGCTTGGGCGGCGGCTTCGCCGGCGCAGATGAGGTTAGTTGTGGCTTCTTGGGGGTCAAGCGCTTGGTCGAGGGACATGGGCTTGCGGCAGATCGGCAATACCAAGTCGATGCCCTGTTCATACACCGCATCCAGGTTGTCGGCGCGACCGCCCACGACGGCAGCCACCGGCCTGCCATAGCGCTTGGCGCGACGCGCCACACCCACCGGAGCCTTGCCGGCAGCAGACTGCTCGTCCATGTTGCCCTCACCCGTTATGACCAGGTCGACATCGCGCACGCGCTCGTCGAACCCCACAAGGTCGAGTACCGTCTCAACGCCCGAGCGCAGCTCGGCGCCAAGTGCCAGCAAAGCAGCCCCCAGCCCACCGGCAGCGCCCGCGCCGGGCACGCCGAGCACCGAGCCAAACGTTCGCGCGCCCTCGGACACACGCAGCAACCCTTGAGCCCGAGCCTCGGCAATCGCCGTATCGAGCAGACGACCGTAGCCGACCATCCAGCTGTCATACCTGCTCAGCGCCCGGGCATCATCCGTCGGCAGGCCCTTCTGCCCGCCGAACACCGCCAGCGCGCCACGACGTCCCACGAGCGGATTCTCGACATCGGAAAGCACGACGACACGCACGCCATCCAGTGCCCGCACCGCCGGCACCAGATCAACACCGGCCGCTTGCTCAAGGCCCGCGAGCCCCGGCGCAATATCGCAGCCACGATCATCAACAAGACGAGCGCCCAATGCCTGCAGCATGCCGGCGCCGCCGTCGTTGGTGGCACTGCCGCCCAGTCCTATATATAGCGTCTTCGCCCCCGCGTGAACCGCGCGGAGCATGAGCTCGCCCACGCCATAGGTCGCAGCAGCCAGTGCCGCCGACTCCGTGCAAGGCGAATACCCAATGCCCGCGGCCTCGGCCATCTCGATGACCGCAGACGCGCGCTCGGCATCCATCAGCATTCGGGCAGGCACGCGATTGCCCAGAGGGCCTGCGACCTCGCAGGTCACGACCTCACCGCCGCACGCGGCGACGGCGTCGAGTGTTCCCTCGCCGCCGTCCGCCAACGGCAGCGTGCTCATCTCGGCATCGGGCCACACGTGGCGCACGCCCTCGGCAACCGCCGACTCCGCCTGCGCGCTCGACACGCTGCCCTTAAAGGAGTCGATCGCCAGCAGCACACGACGCGGTCGGCGCTGCACGGGGCCAAAGTCGACCGCCGCGCTAGCAACCTCGTCGGCATCAGCCAGCGCCGCGGCATGAGCGGTATGCGCTTCAAGATCTGACCCGCAGTCGCAGCCGCAACCATCCGCGCCGCGCAAACCGGCAAAATAGCTGCTCAGCACTTCACGGCACTCGTCTGCCAGCACGCCGGCCGTCACATTAAAGCGATGATTCAGACGCGAATCGGCATTGAGGTCGTATAGCGAACCCAGCGCGCCCGCCTTGGCATCGGCCGCGCCATACACGCAGCGGCCCACGCGCGCGTTGACCATAAGGCCCGCGCACATGCAGCAGGGCTCGAGCGTCACATAAACGGTGCAGTCGGAAAGGCGCCAACGGCCGAGCGCCTGAGCGGCAGCGCACAACGCCGCAAACTCAGCATGCGCCGAAGGGTCTCGATCGAGCTCGCGACGATTGTGCGCCTGCGCGACGATCTCGCCCGCGCACACCACCACGGCACCAATGGGCACCTCGCCCACCGCCGCGGCAGCACGCGCCTCGGCCAGCGCCTCGCGCATGAACTTCTCGTCGATTTCGGTGATCGTCATCGTTCGCCTTCCCTGTTGCAAATTCAAAACGATGCTATCATTACGACTCACGGAGAGATGGCAGAGCGGTTGAATGCGGCGGTCTTGAAAACCGTTGAGCGCGAGAGCGTTCCGGGGGTTCGAATCCCCCTCTCTCCGCCACTTTTAGTGATTCACCGGTGTCATGGTTCGTTCGAACAGCGCATCGACCACGTCGGCGATCTCGGACCGACGCTCAAGATCGTGACCCGATTCCCACCATTTTGTGAACAGTCGAATAATGCCGCCAGCGATAAACTCCGATGTTGTCTCGAGCGACACGGGGGCCAATGCGTCTTCGTCAAGTGTGCTCATTACGCGCTCGTGGATGGAGTGGGCAATGCGGTCGCAAATCATGCTGGTCAGCATGCCCGACATGCTGCTCTCTAGGATGTTATCCATGAGCTGATCATGCGCCAGAATCATATCCATGGCGTCGGCGAACACCTCATGACGGAGCACGCGCACGTCGTCGGCCGGTGCCGCGCCCCCCTTACCGGTCCGCTTTTGCGGCAGGCCCGACATGAGCTCATCGATATAGAATGCGAAGTAATCGTTTTTGTCGCGGAAGTGCTTGTAGAACGTCGTGCGACGAATCATGGCGCGGTCGCACAGCATAGCGACCGTCACGTCCTCAAACCGATGCTCTTCGAGCAGCTCGGTAAAGGCCTCGAACAGGGCCCGATAGGTTTTCTTGATGCGAAGGTCCATACGTATCGCCCTCCTCAAGGAAAAAACAGCGCTCACTAATCTGTCGCATATCTTACACCTGTATCGCCCACCCCTTAGAGAATGGCCTCACCTTGGTGGAAACATAACGCTTACCGGAAAGTTCGGTATCGCCAAAGGTTGCGGGTATACTAGTAGCGTTACACCAACGGCAGCCGGCGGAAGACGCCGCGGCCATTCGAAACGGAGACACCATGATTCCCGTCATCATCGGTATCGTTGTTGTCGTTGTGATTGTCTGCGCCATCGCCGGCATCTACAACAACATGGTCACCAAGCGCAATCGCATTGATAACGCCTGGCAGAACATCGACACGCAGCTGCAGCGCCGCAACGACCTGATCCCTAACCTGGTCGAGACCGTCAAGGGCTACGCCAAACACGAGCAGGACACACTTGCCGCTGTGGTCAACGCGCGCAACGCCGCCGTGAGCGCTACCACGCCCGAAGCCAAGATGGAAGCCGACAACGTGCTGACCGGCGCCCTGCGCCAGCTCTTCGCTGTGGCCGAGGCTTACCCCGATCTTAAGGCGAACACCAACTTTACGCAGCTCCAAGCCACGCTCGAAGACACCGAGAACAAGGTGAGCTACGCGCGCCAGAGCTACAACGACTGCGTGCTTAGCTACAACAACGCCATCCAGACCTTCCCGGCCGTCATCTTTGCCGGCATCTTCCAGTTTAAGGAGCGCCAGGGCTTCGAGGCCGCCGAGGCCGCCCGCCAGGCACC
>CAKUFW010000051.1 GCA_934650975.1 uncultured Collinsella sp.
AACGACCCCATTAGCGCGAGCGGCAACGAGGCGCCCGATTACTACAAGGACCACAACGTGACCTGGAGTAACCGCCGTAACCAAAAGAACTCGCCCGCGGGGGACGGGGATAAGTAAAACTAACAAGCGCCGGGCCGGGATCGATTTCCCGCCCGGCGCTTTTGTTATGCCGAGGTTTTGTTGCCAGAAGCGGTGGCTGCTGAGGTTTCGCCCAGCAAGAACAGCCGCAGGGCGAGCTTGATCGCGTAGCCCGGTTTGATTTCGGTCGCGCTGTCCATGCGCTCGCCGAGGTCGCCGCAATAGGCGTAAACGTCACGGATCAGGTTCGCGCCCGAGAGAGTGAACATGTAGCCAGTGTTCGAAAGCGCGTTGGGAGCTGCGGGCAGCCCCGCGGTCTGGCAAAAGCTGGCAAGATCGGGAGCCATGGCGGCGTCGTAGTCAATCGCGTGGCCGCCGTCCAGCGCGGCCTGCTCCTGTTCGCGGGTGTACGACAGCGCCGCCGCCAGCACAAAGCTAGGCGTGGGCGCATTGACGTCATCGGTGGTGGCGACGAGCTTGCCTGCCGCCTGCGTGACCAGCCAGGCGACCTCGCGCTGGCAGCGAACCGCCTTGCGCGTCACGGGTTTGATGGAGCTGGATGAGACGCTTCCCCTAGGTTGAGCGGCAGCGGCCATGGGATCCTCCTAGCAAATAGCCTGTCAAGCAGTCAGAAATTACACGTGCTACATCAGTATAGCGAGGGGGAGGGCCCGGGGCGAAGCGCGGTGGGGGAGAGCGCGTGCGCTGGCGCGCAACTGTGACCGCAAGTCTTAAGGCGGACTTATGGCATCGCGAAAACGCGCGTTAAAAAAGGGCGAACGGCGTTTACATAACCCAAGGTAGACCGTTGAATCAATTGGATTATCAGGTCGCGAAAACTCATAAGGAAATCGTAAGAATTATGGTATTCTCAAACCCATGTTTTTAAGGATGGGCAAGCAACATCCAACACGAAAGCGCGGGCTCCCCTTCCGGGCTTCTCGAGGGTCATCTGGGACGAATGGGGAAAGAAAGGGGTCCGTATGGATACCAAGGCATTAAAGAAGCAGATGGGCGCAGCCATCGCCATGGTGCTGGTAGCAGCCGTAGCCCTCGGCTCCGCCACGTTTGCGTGGTTCGTCAGCAACAACAGCGTTAACGCAACGTCGAGTAAGATTTCGGCTCAGTCTAACTCTGCGTTTATGTATATCTATGATGAAAATAACACCAGTGCCACCAAGACTGACCAGCGTGCGGATAGCTCTTCCGTTGGTGACACGCCACTTTATCCGGCACACTGGGCGAATGGTTCCGACACGACTCCGTACGATACGCTTGCCTCTTTCTATACGGCGTTCGGCACAAGCGCAACTGATGGAACGAAGGAGAACGACACCGTCAATCTCGTTCCTGCTCAGGGGGCTAATGAGGCCGGTACTCCTGCTGCTGCAGTGGCTGGAAAGTATGCCGTAAAGAACACCTTCAAGGTTGGTTCCAAAGGCGCCGCGCTTGAGAATCTGGTGGTTAAGCATGCCTCGATTAAAGATACTGAAACAGGCAACGAGAAATTTGATTCCGCGCTTCGCGTGTTGGTGATGAGCGGGAAAAATTGGGTGCTTTGCAGCAAGGACGGAATTGTTTCCTCTTCTGACACTACGCACAAGATTGCTGATACGGTCAGTGATCAGGAGACCACCGTTGATATGTATGTCTTCTACGATGGCGATGATGCTCAGGTCTTTACAAACAATCTCGCGAACCTGACGAGTGCTTCCAAGCGCATCAACGTTGTCTTTGATGCCACCTCTACTCAGACGGACAAGAACAACTAACGCCTGCGAGAGTAACGTAAGGCGGGGGAGAGCTATCCCCCGCCTTTTTCTTTAGAGAGGAGGATTTCCGTTGAGCGTTCAGCAGATGAAAAAACAGCTTGCAGTCGCAGCTTTGTCTGTCGTTATGGCAGCAGTTGCGCTTGGTTCTGCAACGTATGCCTGGTTCGTCTCGAACACAAAGGTCGAGGGCACTACCAGCACCGTTAGCGCTCAGGCAAACGGCATGGTCCTCCAAATTGCTTCTGGTCCAAATGCCATTCATGACGGCAGCGATCACCAAACCACCGCCGCAAGTCGTGGTCATGAAATCAGTCCGTCTTCCACGAACGATGCCCATAACTGGTATGTTCCAAAATCGTGGAACGGTACGGATGTAAGTGGTTATCAAAAGGCGACGATCTCCGAACAGCATGAGGGTAGCTATAAGCTCGAGGGAGATTCCAAGACCTATTACGCCTATACCATGGCGGAATATACGCTCTACACGATTAACCAGACTGGCGAGGCTGACGTCTATTTCGACAATAGCAGCTCGAACGGCCCCGTTGTTGTGACCGCGTCGGAAGGCGCTTCGAAAGACTGGTTTAACAAAATCAAAGGCAGCCTTCGCGTGGGCCTGCTGATCGACGATGAGCTTAAGGTCGTCTATGCTCCCGTTCTTCCGACTGGCAAGGGAAATGATGTTTCCGCTACTGAAGGCTGGAGCTGCGTGAGTCCCGACAACCTTTCGGTGACCATGGCGCCGTCTTATGCCCACGTGTCTGGTGACAACATGGTTGACCAGAACGGCAAAAACTGGGGAGCAACTGGGAACGGTGACTCTTATGTTAAGCCGACAGGTGCGGCTCAGATGCTCGCTCATGTTGGCTACAACGGAACCAACTTTAAGGTTGTCATTTGGATGGAAGGCACCGATAACGATTGCCAGAACATGTCTGGCCTCGACGTTGGCGAGGGAAGCCCGACCTTCGACGTCACCGTCAGCTTGGTTGGCATCGTGCCTGATTCCAAGTAGCGCTGAGTTAGATTAATCGATCTTGCCCAAGGGTTCACTTCGAAGTAAGTGGGCCTTTTTTCGTATAGCGCCATTGTTGCGTAAGCGATAATGTGAGGAACTGTTCTTCCTGGAGGTTCCTTATGGACGGCATCGCTTCTAGTGTTCCGCTGATTGCTCGGCCGAGTTTCGACCGTGCTTGCAGCTTTGTGTCGTCCGAGTATGTTCAGGCTTGGGAGTGGTTTCTGCGCGAGGAGCAGCGCGGCGGGCTGTGGGACAAGCTCCCGCATCGCACCAATGTCGATAGCCCTCAATACCGCCATCGCCTGACGATCGATTCCGAGCTCTTTCCCGTGTCGCGCGATTCGGGCATCTTTTGGCCTGGTCGCGGGCGCGTCAAACATCCGAGTGAAAAGACCTTTGCGCTCTCGGTGCATAACTCCACCAACGGTCCCTATTCCGATGTTCCACCGCTCTATCTGGAGGACGGTACATGGGTATTCAAGTATTCGTCGCAGAGCGCCACAGTCGAAAACTGGCGCGACCAGGACTACAACCAAAAGATGATTAACTGCATGGAGTGCGGCGTTCCGGTCGGCGTGTTCTTTGCAACGAGTGCTGGCTACAAGGTGCTGGGCCTGGCGTTTGTCGAGCGCTACGAGCCCGAGAACAGCTGGTTTGTTTTGCATGGTCCTGTCCACAAGGGTGGACCCGACGTGCGTTTCTTCCCCGATATGAGCTACATGAAGGATGCTCCGGTCGCTGCGGAGTTCTCTGGTGCTCCGGCGAACGATGATGAGAAGGTTCGTTACGCTCTGCGCCGCGAGAGAATCGGCCAACAGCGGTTTCGCACTCAACTCTTTGAGGCCTATACCGGTCGATGTGCCGTTTCTGGCTGTAGCGTTGATGAGGCGCTGGAGGCCGCGCATATCGAGAACTACTCGGGTCCCAAGTCGCAGGTTGTCAGCAACGGTATCCTGCTGCGCCGCGATCTGCACTCGCTGTTCGACGCGCATCTGATTTCGTTCGAGCTGGTGCGCGGCGACTATCAACTGTGCGGGTCGTACCTTCTGCAGCATACGGACTATGCGACGTTTGCCGGGTCGGTGCTGCGTGAGCCGGACGAGCATCACCTTCGTCCCGATGCACGGTTCCTCGAGGCCCACCGAGCCGAGTTCGATTTCTCGGAATCGCGGCGTCATGCGGAGGCCGTTGCTCCCTACTAGCGGGCTTGCCGTCTGTCCGGCTCGATCATGTCAATTGATCGGATCGCGTTGCGCCGCATCGAGCGTCGCTCGATCCTGCCATTCTCTCCTCAACAGTTAAAACGAGAAAGGGGAGACCATGGGATGGCGAAGCGATATCGCTCGAGGCGTATACGGAAACCTGCCACGTGCCCTGATGGACAGGGGCCTGTTCCCAACGGTCGAGGTCAGCTGCAACGAGATCGTTCTACCCTGTCCCTGCTGCGGCGCAGGCCTCCCAATCTATCCTCAACAATGCCCAACCTGCGGATGCACCATTACCTACGACGAGTCAGAGCCATAACCTCGATAGACAGATTGCAGCCAGGCATATCTAATGGTTCAACACATGCCGCCCTACGCCCGCAGCGCTCCGATGGGGAACACGTAGACGTCGTGCTCGGCGCGTCCTATTTCTCGCTTTTTCATTTCAACGGAGGGTTTTCCACCGAGTAATTTGAAAAATGACAACGCACAAGCAGTTGTTGGGGGAACTAATACTTGTATTATTACAAGTGTCAGAATGTCAGGAGGTAATGATGGAGGAAAAGCCGCTATATCTTCAAGTTGAAGACCGTCTAAGGGCGAATATTGAATCGGGCGCCTGGGGGCCCGGTGAACAAGTCCCGGGAGAACAGATATTGTGCAAGCAGCTTGGCGTCAGCCGCGTGACGCTGCGACATGCGTTGTCAAATCTTGTAAATGAAGGCTTGATGGTAAAAGAACATGGGAGAGGCACATTCGTTGCGGATAAGGAAGGTGTGACTACTGCTTCTGACGGTCACGCACGTTCTTCCGTTAGTTTTTCCGATCTTTGCCGGCTGCAGGGAAAGGTACCATCTGCACGGGTTGTTTCCGCTTCTCTTGAAACGGATTGCCCAAAGGAAGTGGCTTCATTTTTAGGTTTAGACAATTCGCCTGCTTTCAAGCTATGCCGCGTTAGATTATCTGATGGTAGGCCGGTGCTGTCTGAAACTAATTACTTTCGCGCTTCTTTTGCGTTCCTAGCTGAGCATGATCTCGAGGGATCTTTATATGAGCTGTTGAAACGGCACGGCGTGGCTCCAGGCGAGCTCGCTCGTCGTATAGGAATCGTCTATGCAGATGAGCGAGACTCCGAACTTCTTAAGGTCGATCTTGGCTCCGCTCTTCTCTTCAATAGGTCTTTCGTTAGAGATTCGGAGGGGCATCCGCTGCATGTTGCCGACCAACATGCCATCGCCGACGATCCGGGTCTTTACCAGTTTTACGCATAGAAGCGCCTACCGTTTACGGCGTCAAACTGCCGTTCACGGGAAATTGACGCTTTTTGATTGACTCTATCAGAGTGGCGTATATTCTGTACTTAATACATGTAATAAGACATGTATTGATACAAAAGGAGTTGCCATGCAAGAAGAGAAGATTGTGCAAGATTTGCTCGCCAAGGGATTCCGCCCCAAGAATGTTTACTTTGTGGCTTGCGGGGGGTCTCTTCTTGCTCAGTATCCGGCGTTCTACTTGATTCAGCGCGAGGGTAAGGGCATCGGCGCCCAGTTGATTACGAGCAATGAATTTGTGCACGCCACCCCGAAGGCTTTGGATGAGAATTCCATTGCCATTTTCTGCTCGCTTTCGGGAACTCCCGAGACGATGGTTGCCGCTCAGGTTGCAAAGGATGCCGGAGCGGTTACGATCGCTTACTGCCATGACCCCGAGGCGGACATGAGCAAGACTGCTGATTATCATGTCCCCTTTAACACGATCTTCAATCCTGAGACTAAGTATATGGAGAGCAACGCTGCCCCCATTCTTAAGCTTGCGTTCGAAATCCTTGCTACTTTTGATGGCTATGGGTATCTGGATGACGCAAACGCGGCCTTCGATATGCTGCAGGACGTTGTGAATGAGGTTGTGCGTTATATCGAGCCCCGCGCGCAGGAATTCGCTCGTGAGCATAAGGATGACAAGATTATTGTTCCACTTGCTGGTGGTCCTGCCCTGGGTGTCGGCTACGGATTCTCCATCTGCAGCCTGATGGAGATGCAGTGGGTTCATGCGCCCCTAATCAATACTGGCGAGTTCTTCCACGGCCCGTTTGAGATTGTGGACCGCACCACCCCCTTCGTGCTGTTTTTAAGCGATGGCCGTAATCGTCCCAACGACGAGCGTGCCAAGAAATTCCTCGACGAGTATGCAGAGCGCGTCACAGTGCTGGATGCTAAGGAGCTTTACATCAATCAGTTCCCCGCTAGCGTCGGTGAGTTCTTCAACCACTTTGTGTTTGATGCGGCGCAGCGCAAACTCTTGTCTGCTCTTGGGGACATTAGGAAGCACGATTTGATGACCCGTCGCTACATGTGGCACGTCCAGTACTAATTAATGGCAAGTTGATTACAGAGCCGCATTCGGCAGGATTTCAGAAATGAGTGATGAAGATGATTGTTGCGACGAGAGTGGACGAAAGGCTTGTTCATGGACAGGTTGCCGTTTCATGGGTAGCTGCTCTGGGGGCGGACTGCATCCTCGTCGCAAACGATGAGGTTTCATCGGATGAGACGCAGCGCGCGATCCTAAAAATGGCAAAGCCTGCCGGATGCAAGCTCGTAATTAAGGGAATTGATGACTCGATTGCGGCAATCGAAAGGGGCGTAACAGACAAATACCGCCTCTTCGTCATTGTAAAGACCGTGAAAGACGCATGCCGACTCGCTCGAGGTTGTTCAAAAGTTAATGCGATTAACTTGGGCAACGTTATTCCGAGAGAGGGGACTCGACAGATTAGTCGTTGTGTTTACGTTTCTCCGGATGAAGAGAAGGAGCTCGTTGAGCTTGCCGAAATGGGAGTCAATATCGAAATTCGAAGCCTGCCGGGAGATAAAGCGCTGCGACTAGTCGAGGCTCTATAGATCTTTGGACGGTCGGGCATCATTGCTAGAGAGGAGAGATTAGATGGACATCTTGCTAATTTTTCTCATTGCGTGTTTCAGCTACTCCAATTGGTTTCTAGGTAAATCCATGCTGGATAGACCTCTTATTACCGGAACGATTGTCGGACTTGCTTTTGGAGACCTGCCGAGTGGCTGCATCATCGGAGCCACGATTGAGCTGGCTCTTATGGGCGCACAAGGTATCGGAGCCGCCGCACCGCCCGATGTCATTTCCGGTGGCATCCTCGGAACCGCCTTCGCGATCATTTCGGGGTCGGATGCGGGCGCCGGCGTTGCTCTGGCTATTCCGATTTCGATGCTGGGAATGGTTATCAGAAATTTTTGCTATATCGTTTTAATCCCCCTCATCAATCGCTCCGCCGATGGATATGCCGAGCGCGGAGACGTTGACGGTGTATGCAGGACGCATCTCGTTTCTAGCCTATTTGGATTTATTCTTCCACAGGCGCTGTACGTTACCGCAGCCTATGCGTTGGGTGCGCCCGTTATGGAAGGCATCCTTGCGGCGATTCCGGAATTTGTTCAGCATGGTTTGACGGTGGCGGCGGGCATCCTTCCTGCTCTGGGCTTTGTCATCTTGCTCAGGACGATTATGGATCGAGACCTTCTTCCGTATTTGATTTTCGGCTTTGTCCTTAGCGCATACGTTGGTTTGCCGATTTTGGGCGTCACGCTAGTCGCTGTCGGAATTGTTTTGATGATGGTATTTAAAGAGCGCGATCCTAATTCGGCTGTCGCTGCTTCCGTGGAGGGAGACGATGATGATTTCTAGCGAGGACAACGCCAAGGTGACCAAGGCGGATTTAAAGCGGGTGTTCCTCAGGTCGATGACGTTTGAGGGATCTTGGGACTATGAGCGACAAATGTATCTAGCCAATGCGTTTACGCTCGGCCCGATTATCAAAAAACTGTATCCGTCGAAAGAGGATCGTGCCGAGGCACTGAAGCGCCATCTTGAGTTTTTTAACATCACCCCCTATCTTGCTACGCTTGTCTGCGGAATCGTAGTTGCCATGGAGGAGTTGAAGTCGAGCGGTGGGGATGTTAGCGGTGAAGCCATCAGCAACGTCAAGACTTCGCTGATGGGACCGCTCTCCGGTATTGGCGATTCATTGTTTCTGACAACCTGGCGTACGGTTACCGCTGGAATTGGTTGTTCCATAGCGATGCAGGGCAATGTCCTCGGCGCCGTTCTGTTCTTCCTGCTTTTTAACATTCCTGCACAGGCCATTCGTTATCTTGGTGCTGTTAAGGGCTACGAGATGGGCAGCAAGCTGCTTACCAAGCTATCCGAGACAAACATCATGAAGCGCCTAACAAAGCTGACTGGGGTTGTCGGAATGATGGCGGTGGGCGCAATGATTGCATCCATGGTGAGTGTGACCACTCCGGTAACTTTTGGCTCCGGTGACAGTGCCCTTGTTATTCAGAGCGTGCTCGACCAGATAATGCCCTGCTCGCTTTCCGTGGTGGCGACTGCTGTTATTTATTGGTTGATGGGAAAGAGGCCGAACACCGCAGTGGTCCTTATTTCCATTGTCGTGTTTTCCATTGTATGTTCTGCTATCGGCATTCTGTAAGAGCGAGTGGGCTTGCCTGCCTGGAATAGGTAACACCTGGGCGGCTTAAGTCTCGGTGTATATGAGCGTTGCCCACCCCGCGCTTGGATTTGCGGGATTGATTCATGGCTAATGAGCTGCTCGGGGATTTGGACGCCCGACGTCCGGGTTCCCGAGTGCTGTTGTCTTGATGTTCAGTTTGACCGAGCGGATCTCCTACCCGTTTCTCGATGGGTGGTTTCTTTTGGTTTTAGATCGCGCTCGAACAGGCCTGCGCCTTCCAATCTATCCTCAACAATGCCCAACCTGCGGATGCACCATTACCTATGACGACCCGGAGCCATAGCCTCGATGACCGAATTGTCGGTCGGAAAAAACCGGCGCCCCGATATGCGCCGCCTTACTCCCGCAGTGCTCCAATGGGGAACACGTAGACATCGTGCTCGGCGTCGTAGCGGCAGAAGGGCGAGGTTGCGGTGATGACGGCGCAGAACTCCGGTTGAGGGTTGCGTGCGGCGGGGTTCAGAGCGACCTTGCGGCGCAGGCGCTCGATGTTGCGGATTCCGTCGCTTACCTTGGACTCGCCGAGCTTGATTTCTATCGCTGCCCAGCGGCCATCGTTCAGCTCGATGATGGCATCAACCTCAAGCCCGTCGGAGTCGCCGTAGTAGTGGAGCGAGCCCGGATGCGAGCCGGGCAGGCACGAGGTGTAGACGCTCAGATCGTGAATGCACAGAGACTCAAAGAGGAGGCCAAAAGTCTGGCCGTCCGCAAGGAGCCTTTCGGGATTCATGCCAAGCGCGGCTGTGGGAATGGAAGGGTCGGCAAAATAGCGCTTTGGCTTGGTGCGCAGGCGGGACTTTGCGCGGACGGGCGCATCCCAGCCGGCTATCCTCCACAGCAAATTGCGTCGGGCTCACTACCTGCGTATACTCGATTCTCGAGGATTTTCGCACTCGATTTTCGAGGAATTCCGCACTCGATTTTCGAGTTTTGTCCTACAGGTAGATCCCCTCGAACAGGCTCTTGTGGAACTGGGTGTGATGGTCGCGCGCCCAGGGAACCACCCCGGGATCCAACCTAGTTGATTCGACCTGTTCAACCTGTTCGGTGTAGATGGAGTAGAGTCCGTTTATGGGCCCAGATAATTGATATAATACACGTGCGCGTTCGCGCAAAAAGGGAATCCGCCTCCGACTGGATGTAGGTCTTCTTTGCCGTTAAGGGGACTATTGCAGAAGGTCGGAGGCTTCCTTGTTTCTATATCTCAAGAAATCATAGATTCGAATACACTTTCTGAAGTCGGTGTCCTTGAGTAACCGTTTCTTCTCGTCCGTGTTATCTTCAACGATCTTTAGTTCATTACGCAACAGCTGTTCCAGCTCATCAACATCGAGCTCGTCTTCATTTAGATATGGAATTAGCTTGATTGCTTCCGAAGACCCCAGATTGTCCACTAGACCTTGAACGGTTAAATAGCCCTTATGCTTTGCTCGGGTCCGGTTGAGTGACTTGCGGATCGTGTTGTTTCGGAACGCATCTACAGACGAGAGCGACGGCAAATAATTGGCTACCGACTTGCCGACGTTTCGCCCGAGACCCTGAACGTATTTGAATACAGGCATATTGTTTGGGCGCTGCCTGACGAAGCGATTGAGATAGTTTTCGACAATAAATAGATTGTCAAAATGGAGGTCATCTAAAATGACATCTTGAAAAAGATCTTCCGGCGTAATGGGTCTGCCAATAGAGGCAGGCGAAGGGGCAAATCCGATAATTACACGCTGGTCCTCGGTCAGCGAGTTGAGGGCATTGTCTATTCCCGAAACGATGACAGGGGAGTCTGGATTAATTTTATCCGCGAGCCTAAAAACACTGCCCCTAAGCTCTTGCAAAATTTTCGTGCTGTACAGTCTCTCGGTCTTGCCGAGGCTCTCATAAATAGACGCAAAATCATCGGTTTCAATCTTTGTCATTGTAATCAGTTTGCTATCGAAGGAAACGGTGTAATCCCCGATAGAGGTGGTCTTGCCCCACTGAACAAAGATAAGCCGCTTCTTAAGCCTGCTGATTGTCTTATCGGAAAGGCATTCTGCAATATCGGAGAGAATGCTTCTAATGTTTTCGTCTTGAATTGAGTAGCCAAGAAAGATGACGGGATATTCTAGGAATACAGATAACAGCTTTGCGGAGAGATATTTCCTTTTGCGACCGAATTCGTCGTAATCTGCATCGGTGAGCACCATGGCATCTGGATTTGAGATGGAACCATGTATCTTATAAATTTCGCGCGTGAAGCTCTGCTCGGCGAAGAGCAAATCATCTTGGCTTTCATATACGGTAAAGCTATCAAATAGCTGCTCGCACATTTGGTCGTAGTTGGTAGTGATTATTCCCGACAATTTGGAGTCGCCGACACCCTTTAGCAATTTAACTTCGTTGCTGTCATCAAGCGTATAAGAACTTACGATGTCGGCAACGAGCTGCTTCATGGGGGATCTGCCCAACGCGATTGCGTCGGCATGGGCGCGCATGAAGTCAGCGTCATCTAGCAAAGCATCATTAACGCGATCTTCCATGAGCGTTGCGACATAAGGAAGCTCTGCTTTCACCTTTTCGTTTCGAAAAGCAACGGATGCCTTGGTCTTAAACTTTGCAAAATCTGCCGTGTCGCCGAGGGCTCTGCTACAGACGGCTTCAAGTAAGTCTGCCCAGTTGGGTGAATCCATGTATCTACGTGACAAGCCGGAGCCAACAAATAAAAACGGGTAGCGGTTTGCATCCGAAACGGCGTCTCGAATAATGCCGCAAATTGTTTCATCCATTAGTTCACTCCTTTGCGAAAAACATACGAACAATTGTACCAAATCGCAGTTGGTAGATGGCGTTACTGCATTGTTGGGATGATTGACGGCCGTGCCAAAACGGTAGTTTATTGACAAAACAAAAAAGAGCCCGTTTAGATAGATCGTGACTTAGTCGGTAGTCAGGTCGGGCTGTTTAAGTGTTCTCGAAGCTCGGTAGCTTGACTTAAAAAAGCGATTTGGGGCAACGAGTTATGCAGCTTGATGCAAAGACGGCACGTTATGCTACCTACAGGTAGATCCCCTCGAACAGGGTCTTGTGGAACTGGGTGTGGTGGTCGCGTGCCCAGGTGAAGAGCGCTTGGTCGTAGTTGCTCTGGCTGGCGGGGATGCCATAGACGCCGGAGACTTCCACGCGCACGAACTCCAGCGTGGGCAGCTTGTTGATGGACGTGAGCGCAAACGGTGACGTGGGCTCCTCGAACAGGTAATGGCTGCCTTGCAGCGCGCCGCAGCCGGTGCACGTGCTGGCAAGCGATGCGGTCTTGGTGGTGCGCGACGTGACGGGTTTGTAGCCGCAGCGCTGGCGCAGGTAGTCGCGGATCTCGGCCGGCACGCAGCCTAGTGCGGGGACGATGGCCACGGCGTTGGCGCGGCTGGTGTCGATCGCGACGCGCCCCGCGTCGTCCATGGCGGGCGCATCGCTGGACGCGGCCTTGCCGCCCGAGCCCTCGGCCACCAAATACGGAATGCCAAAGGCCGCGACCGTCGTCTGCTCGTGGCACTTCCAGCATTCGCGCTTGCCCAGCACCAGGTAGATGTAGGGCGCGCTGGGGTCGGAGCGATCCACGCCGGGCAGCCACGCGGCAAAGGGCTCGGGGTTGACGCCATCGGGCACGTACCAGATCTTCTTGACCCGGTCCCACTTGGCGCCCAGGGCCTTGGCCTCGTCTTTGTGCGAAAAGGGAACATCGAGCTCGGTGCGCATGGCGGCTCCTTTGTGCGGCTTGCGGTGCGTGTGCTCCAAGGATACCCCAGCGGTGGACGTGCGGTCGCCGGGCGAGCACTTCGGCCGCTCGAGAAGTCGCGGAGTATTTTGGCGAGGGCGCGCCGTCAAGCAAATGGGCAAGCAAATGGTCAGCTTTTGGTCAGTTGGCGGCAACCTTGCCAAAAGCTTGACGGATTTGCATTTAGACGTCGACGAATGGACACTTTGGATGCGTCGCGGCAAAAAACCGCTGGTCGTTTACGGGAAACTTGTCAGGCTCGCGAGCCGCCGCCGACGCGCGTGCTATCTTCGCGCCATGAGCTACTTTATCGTTTCACATAACGCAGCGTTGGCGCTTTTGGCGCACATCCCGAATCCTCGCTTTGGGGATTCGGAACCCGAGGTCGTGTCGATTGCGGGCGCCTGCGCGCTCTGTGACCAAGAGGCGCAGGAGTTCATCGATCGCTACGACCTTGGGATTGATGTGCTGGACCTGATGGTGCCGACGCGCGCCGACCGCCGGCGGACCAAGCATGTTGCGACGCACCTATGCACCAACGAGCTCCCCGCGGGTTCGTTTATCTCGCTGGGCCACTGGAGGGGCGACTTGGATGCGTACGTATGCTCTCCCGAGCTGGCGTTTTTGCAGGCCGCCCATGATGGCGATGCAGCGGAGGCGATTTATGCCGGCTATGCCGTGACATCGGACTATCGGCTGGATAACCTTGCGCCCGGCGGGGTGACCAGCAGGGATGCGGGCATGCGCGACGGGAGGCTCACGACCAAGGAGCTCATTGCGGCGTATATCGAGAAGTCCCCCAAGGTGCGAGATATTGCGAAAGCCAAGGCATTGCTTGCGTACGTGATCGAGGGGTCGCGCTCGCCAAGGGAGTCGGGGCTTTGCATGTTTATGTCGCTGCCTACGCGCTACGGCGGATATGCATTGGGTAAGGCCGAGCTGAACAAGAAGTACTATATTCGCGATGGATACAGCATTGGACGCAAGCGCGAGCTTCGCGTGTTGGAGCGCACGCCCGACATTACGCTCACAGCGAAAGCCGAGGTGGGTGTGGATAAAGTGAGGGCTGGACTGCTGCCCGAAGTGCTTACCGCGCTGGTCGATTACGACAGCGACGCCATCCATGGCGGACGTGAGAAGATCCGCAAGGACGCCGAGCGCCGCAATGAGCTGCAGATGCTCAATGGGGTGGCTTACTTTACGGTGACGACTGACCAGGCAAGTGACTACGACAAGCTCGTTAGGCTGTGCGAGCGCATTCGGCGCAAGCTGCATCGCCGCAAGCGGCCCATATTTTATAAGCCTATGACGGAGGAAGCGCGATATTTTGCTCGGGCGCGCGTCGAGACGAAGCGGTTTAAGCTCTGGCAGACCGTTATCGAGGCGCATCAGTATTGGTAGGGCGGTCCTTTGGCGACGGGTGGGATTGCTGTCAGATTGAAGGTGAATGGTTTTCCCGAGAAGTGAATGACCTTATTTGGACCCCCGGAGCATCCACACTTTTTGGCGCCAAAACCGCAGGATTCAAACGACAAAACCGCAGGAAATGAGCCGCCAAAAGTGTCGATGCTCCGGGGGTCCGTTTTGGCTCGTTCACTTCTTGGGAAAACCATTCACCTTCGATTTGGGACGGTTGTTCAGAAGCGGCCTCGAGGCCTATTCGGGTCTGATTGGGGCGATTACCAGGGTTGTTTGGGTGATTTTGGCATGATTGGGATGTCCACCGGCGGTGCGGAAGCGACTTCGGGCTCGGTCGAGGTGTCTGCCGGCGGTGCGGATGTGGCCTCGGCTGCATTAGGGATGGCTGCTGGCGGTTTGGGAGCGACTTTGGGCTTGGCTGGAGATGGTCCCCAGCGGTACGGAAGCGGCTTTGGACTTGGTTGGGATGTTTGCTGGCGTTGTTGAGGCGGCTTTGGGCGCTGCGACGCCCTCTTGGCTTGGTGGCGTAAAGCAAAACAGCTCAGAGGCGAAGGCTCTGAGCTGCGAACATTTGGTGGGCGTTAGAAGATTTGAACTTCTGACCTCTTCCGTGTCAGGGAAGCGCTCTCCCCCTGAGCTAAACGCCCGATCAAGGGTGCGCGAGTGCGCAGGGAAT
>CAKUFW010000052.1 GCA_934650975.1 uncultured Collinsella sp.
GGTGCGGCAACAGTTGCCATAAAGTCCTCCTCAGCATACGGGCGCACTCCTCCATGCGCCCGGATAATCAGATGCCCCTATTCTAACGCATGTCAAGACTGTAATCAGCGAGCGTTGCCAATCCGCCCCCTAACGGCGACTGACCAAAAAGGGGCAGGTTCTATGCCGCGGCACACACACTGCCGAGCAGTTCACGCAAGGGCGAGCCGATGCCGTCCAACAACTCGGGCGCAATGATGGCGAAAACGGGGACCTCACCGGCACCCACGGCAGCAGGCACCTTTCCCTCCGAGACAATGCACCCATAGGGAACAAAGCCGTCCTCGCCGGCATCGAGCACGGCCATGCGACGGGCAAGCTCGCGCGCAAAGCCCGCCGTATCGGCATCGCCGATCGCCAGGACAAAGTCCACGCCCTCATCGGTCGCCAGGGCTACGGCTTCATCGACCAATTCGTCTCCCCCGTCGCCCCCAACTGAGCCGCAACGAAAGAGCACGCGTTCGAGCAGGGCACGGTCGAGCGAACCAAGTGCCGCCGAGACGAGCTCGTCACGCGTATGCTTGTCGCCTCCCAGCACGACTAGCGCCTTGGTGCCGCCGTAGTGGGCGACCAATCGTCCACACCAGCGAGCCACGTCCCCATCCGCAACCAAGCGCGTCGGCATACCAAACCCATAATTGACCATCTTTCCCACAACCCTTCCGTGCGTATAGGCGGTATCGATCGTTAGGCTCATGCTACGAAGCGAGCTTTTCCGAGCTGTTTCGCGCTCTTTAGGGCTGCGTTAAAAACCCGATGCAACCGCACGACCATACCTGCCAAAAAGGGACAGATTTTGACGGTGTCCGGTCGAGCAGGTATTATCGAACAAGCATTCGGTAAGAACATGTGTTTGATGGGAGGAGCCCATGGCGCACGAGCGGCATACCTATATCTGTATCGACCTTAAGACGTTTTACGCCAGCGTCGAATGCGTCGACCGTGGGCTCGATCCGCTCACCACCAACCTGGTCGTTGCCGACGAATCGCGCGGGCGTACGACCATCTGCCTCGCTATCACCCAAGCCATGAAGGACCTCGGCATCCATAACCGCTGCCGCCTGTTCGAGATTCCCGATGGCATCGACTACATCAAGGCTGTGCCGCGCATGCAACACTACATGGAGGTATCGGCGCAAATCTACGGCATCTATCTGGAATACGTCAGTCCGCAGGACGTGCATGTCTATTCCATCGATGAGTGCTTTATCGACGTCACCCCCTATCTAGACCTCTATCACACCGATGCCGAGGGCTTCGCCTGCATGCTGCGCGACGAAGTCCTGGGGCGCACCGGCATCACGGCGACGGTCGGCATCGGCCCCAACCTATTCCAGGCAAAGGTGGCGCTCGACATTACCGCCAAGCACGTAGCCAGCCGTATCGGCAAGCTCGATGACGAAACCTTTCGCAAGGAAATTTGGCCCCACCGCCCCATCACCGATATCTGGGGTATCGGCCCCGGCGTGGCAGCGCGACTCGAAAAGTACGGTGTCTACGACCTGATGGGTGTTGCCGCTCTCGACGAGAACCTGCTCTACGACGAGCTCGGCGTCAATGCCGAGTACCTTATCGACCACGCCTTTGGACGCGAACCAACGACCATCGCCGATATTCAGGCTTACCGCCCGCAGGCAACCTCGACCACCACGGGACAGGTGCTCTCGAAGGGCTATGCCTACGAACAAGCCTATACCGTTTTGCGCGAAATGGTCGATGCCGCCGTGCTGGACTTGGTCGATAAACACGTGGTGTGCGACAGCATTTCGCTCTTTGTGGGCTATGCGAGCGAGCGCGCCGACATCCGCCGACTCGATGCCAGCGGCACGGCGCAATACGTCGACGGGTGTGGGCATCTGCGCTCGAGCACGTCGGGCATCGAACCCGCAGCGACTGACGGCCCCGAGCTCGCGCCCCGTGCCCCCAAACCCGTTCAGCAGGATGACGAACGACGTCGTTTGGTGCGAGAAGCACAAGCGCTCGACGGCGTCTTTGTGGGCGAGCACGGCGGCAAGCCGCGTGGTGGCTACGCTGCGCTCTTCGCGCACTCCAATGCCTCGCGCAAGCTGCCCGAGCGCACCAATTCGTTCAAGAAGATCATGGGCTATTTTGACGACCTATGGGCACAGACTGTCGATCCCAAGCGACCGGTCAAACGCATCAACCTGGGATTTGGCAACCTCATGCCGGAAGAGTTTGCCACCATCGATCTGTTTAGCGACGTCGAGGCCGATGAGCGCGAGCGCGACCTGGCCCGTGCCGTCCTGGCCGTAAAGGGCAAATACGGCAAAAACGCGCTTGTCAAGGGGCTGAGCTTTACCGCCGGCGCTACTGCACGCGAACGCAACGATCAGGTAGGAGGACACCGTGCCTAAGCCCCAACAACAGCCGATGCGGCCACCGACACCTTTTGAACGCTTAGCAGATCCCGAGGGAAGACGTCGCTCCGCCGACCCCAAGCTCACCGCCAACGGTGCCGTGCGCGCCAACCGCGCCGCACAGTTTATGCCCTTTGCCGCCCTCACGGGATACTACGAACTCGTGCGCAAGCAAGAGATCACCGTCGAACCAAAATGTGAGCTAACGGAAGAGAAAGCCCTCGAGCTTTCGCATAAGCTCGAGGGCCTCAAACGTGGCGACCTAGTCCGCGTCACCTATTACGATACGTACGGTTATCGTGCCCGTACTGGCATCCTCGACGAGGTGCTCCCCGCCTTCAAGCTGCTCAAGCTCAAAGACATCGCTATCGATTTCGATGACATTCTAGACATCGAACTGCGCGGACGAGCCTAGACAAGGAAGTGCATCCAAGGCGGCGCTTACAGCGTCATGACGTAGTAGCCCGCGTCTTTCACGGCCGTCTCGAGGACACCGCGATCAACCGGCTGCTTAGAGCGCACGCGTGCCGTGTGGTCCGCATACGTCACCGTTGCCCACACGCCGTCCAGCGCATTGAGGGCATTGGCCACGTTCTGAGCGCAACCGTCACAGCTCATGCCACCGATGAGCAGCTCATCACTATAGGGATAGTGCGACGCATCGGTATCCGCCACAACGACCCTTTTGGCCTTCTTGCCGCACGCGCCATCGCTGCAGCAACTCTTTCCGCGTGTCGAAGCGGCAATGCGACGCAGCCCAAAAAACATGCCGATGGCAATGACGATCAGCACGATGAGATTCGCAGGGTTGAGTAAGTCACTCATGTGCTCCCCTTTCCAAGTAACCCTATATAGATACCCCCATGGGGTGTTCCCATCTTAACCCAAAATCATGTCCATTCGGTCATTTAGTTTCCCTCTTCAAACTTTTTTGTTGACCGTGGCTTACTTTCGTGTATAAGTTTTCCTTGGCTAACATACAAGACCCCGACAGGAGCGCCATGACGCGAACCATAGACATCCCAACGTTTCAGGCGGCAGTCGTGCGCAACTGCTCCCCTACGCTCGCGGGCATCAAGCCGGCATCGCTCTTTACCTATCCAGGCACCTACGCCCACGGGGACGGCTCAACTGCAACCGAAACCATCGCAGAACGCCGAACACGTCTGCTCAACGTTATCGCCCAGTGCAATCGTGAACTTGACCCACTCGGCATCCACCTGAGCGTTTTGGTGTGGCGGCCCTGCGGAGCGCTCGTTTACATGTACCGACCCAAAAGCCTCGCCGCCTACTTTGCGGACCCGCGCGCCCAGACGGCGCTTGCCAAGGAAGGCTACAACACGGGCGACCTCGCGACATGCCTCGTGCATCTGGCATCGCGCATCACACTCGCGAGCAATAACGCCGCGGAATGCGCCTGTAGTCAGGCTCGATGCGCGCTGGCCCAGCAAGCCAGCTGCAGCAACGACTGCACCTGCGAGTTTCCGCACGAAATAGGCTATTTCCTGGGATACCCCTACGACGACGTGCACGAGTTTATCGCCCAGCGCGGCGAGAACTACAAGGTCTTTGGGGCCTGGAAGGTCTACACCAACGTCGAACAGGCGCTTGCGACGTTTGATGCCTACCGCGCCTGTACCCAATACCTCACCTTCGTCTATCAGCAGGGCTGCAGCCTGGCGCAACTTGCCCAGGCAACCCGATAGAGCATACAAGCCGCGGTTACGCGCCGCACAACCGAAAGGACAAAACATGAGCAAGATCGCCGTCGTCTACTGGAGCGGCACGGGCAACACCGAGGCCATGGCAAATCTCGTCACCGAGGGCGCCACGTCCGCAGGCGCCGAGGTCGAAGTTATCCCCTGTGCCGACTTCTCTGCAGATAAGGCAGCCGGCTACGACGCCTTCGCCTTCGGCTGCCCCGCCATGGGCTCCGAGGAACTCGAGTACGATGAGTTCCAGCCGATGTGGGACGAGGTCAAGGAGACTCTCGGCGACAAGAAGGTCGTCCTCTTTGGCTCCTATTCGTGGGCCGAGGGCGAGTGGATGGACAACTGGAAGGCCGACGCCGACGAGGCGGGTGTCAACGTCGTGGACTCCACCATCTGCTTCGATGCGCCCGATGACGACGCCGAGGCCACCTGCAAGGCCCTGGGAGCCGAGCTCGCGTAACGGCACCGAGGCTTCCAGTAAATAAGGCCCACATCAAAGCGCATCCCCATCCCTACAAAAGAGCGGGGGCTGGATTCATGTCCAGCCCCCGCTCTTTATAACGGCAGTTCTGTCAACCAGCTACGAGATGTTGCCCAAGAACGCCTTGGTGCGCTCGCTCTTGGGATGGTCGAAGACCTCACTCGGCGTGCCCTCTTCCACGATAACGCCGCCGTCCATAAAGACGACGCGGTCGGCGACGTCGCGGGCAAAGCCCATCTCGTGCGTCACGACGATCATGGTCATACCGTCGCGCGCCAGGTCACGCATGACACCCAGAACGTCGCGCACGAGCTCGGGATCGAGTGCCGACGTGGCCTCGTCAAAGAGCATGACGTGCGGGTTCATCGACAGGGCGCGGGCGATGGCCACGCGCTGCTGCTGGCCGCCAGAGAGCTGGCTCGGCATAAAGTCGATACGCTCGGCAAGACCGACCTTGGTCAGCTCCTCGACAGCAATCCTCTCGGCCTCCTCCTTGCTGCGCTTAAGCACCTTTTGCTGCGCAAGCATGACGTTCTTTTTGACCGACAGGTGCGGGAACAGATTGAACTGCTGGAACACCATGCCCAGATGCGTACGCACCTTGTTAAGGTCGACGCCCTTAGCGCATACATCCACGCCCTCAACGACAATCGATCCGCTCGTAGGGTGCTCCAGACGGTTGATGCAGCGAAGCATCGTCGACTTGCCCGATCCCGAGGGACCCAGAACCACGACGACCTCGCCCTTATGCACATCCAGATCGATATCGCGCAGGACCACGTTATCGCCAAAGGCCTTCTGGAGGTTCTTGATGCTGACGACGACTTCGTTCGAGTTATTGGTTTCGCTCATGATAGGACCTCCTTACAGACCGGCGATGTGATCGGCGGGCGTCGCGACAACCTGTCCGGCGCTCTTGGCGGGACGCTTCTTCTTGGTTTCGGCCGTGCCCAAAAGCCTCGCCTCAAGACCGCTCACCAGGCGGGCAAGCGGCAGGGTGATGACCAGGTAGAACAGGGCGGCAACCACATACGGCGTAATGGAGCCCGTCGTGGCCACGATGGTGCGGGCGTTCATGACGATCTCGACCACGCCCACGGCCGCGAGCAGCGACGTATCCTTGTAAAGCAGGATGAACTCACTGGTCAGCGTAGGCAGGACGTTGCGGAACGTCTGCGGGATCATAACGTAGAGCAGCGTCTGGAACGCGTTCATGCCCAGCGAGCGCGCGGCCTCGTTCTGGCCCTTGGGAATCGACTGAATACCGGCGCGGAAGATCTCGCACAGGTAGGCAGACGAATTCATGGCCATGACAATGACGCCCAGCACATAGTCGTCAACCTTGACGCCGGCCAGCGGCAGGCCAAAGAACGCGATGTAGATCTGCAGGAACGCCGGCGTACCACGGATGATATTCACATAGATGCCGGCAAGGCAACGCAGGATGCGCGACTTGGAGATGCGCATGAGCGACAGGGCGAAACCGAAGGGAATTGCCAGCGGAAACGCCACGAGCACGATCGAGAGCGACATGAGGAAGCCCTTGAAGACGATCGGCAGGCTCTGGACCAAAATGACCGGGTTCAGGAAGAGGCGCAGGAACATATTGGAGTTCCATGCCTCGACCCACGGCTGTTCCTTAAGGTCGGCCAGGAAGTTATCGAAGGCCGTCACGCCCTTGATCTCCACCGAGGGAATCTTGGAGATCTTCTTGGTCGAACCATCGGCCAAGGTGTAGGTGCCGCTAAAGGCCTCATCGCCGCCCTCGACGGGGAAGGTCACGCCGTAGACCTCGACGCGGAAATAGCCGCCGGCGGGCGCCGTCTCGCCAAAATCGATCTTGAGCGTTTGGCCGTCGACCTTGCACGTGGGCTTCATGGGCGTACGGTCCATAAGGTCATCGCCCGAGAGCATCGTCAGGCGCGTGTCATCGGCGCCAAAGGTCGTGCCATCGGCAAACGTCAACGAAAGGCCGCTCAGTTCCTCGTCGGCATCGGCCTGGACCTCCCAGGTGATGCGGGTCTCGGTGCCACCGACCACGTCGCTACCCGAACCGGTGTTGGGTCGAGCGGTGATCTTTGCGGTCTCAAGCGCCTGGGCGGTCGAGGGCACGCAGGCCCCCGCACATACCAGGGCGAGCGCCACAGCCAGGGCGCAGGCTAGCTTTTGGAGCATCAAGGGCAGTGGATAGCTCTGGCCCATGGCTCCTTCGTTCAGTCGAGACAAGGTGGCTCCTAACGTTTAAGTTGCCGACAAAACGGGGCGGAACGACGCCCATTCAAGAAACGCAAAGGCCCTCTCCGCCAAAACGGAAAGGGCCCGCGCGCAATCAAGTAGCTATTTTACTTGATATTGTACTTAGCCATGAGGGCGTCAACGGTACCGTCATCGGTCAGGTCCTTGATGGCCTGGTTGATGTCGTCCTTGAGCTTGGTGTTGCCCTGGTTGATGGCGATGGCATACTCCTCGCCCGTGCTGATCTGCTTGATGGTCTGGCAGGTGTTGAACTGCTCGGCGGTCAGCTGGCTGGCAACGGAGCGGTTGGTCACGACGGCGTCACCCTTGTCGGACTGCAGGGCGCTGAAGCACTCGGTGGCGTCCTTGTAGGGGACGATCTTGGCCTTGGGGAAGTTCTCCTGGGCAAAGGCCTCGGCGGTCGAGCCGGACTGGACGATGATGGTAGCGTCGGCGTTGTTGAGCTTCTCGCTGTAGTTGTCGGCCGTGATGTCGGTGTTATCGACCTTGGTCACGATAGCCTGATCGTCCATGTAGTAGGAATCGGAGAAAGTGACTTCCTTCTCACGCTCGGGCGTGTCGGTGATAGCCGCGATGGAAACGTCATACTTGGCGCCCGAAGCGACACCCGGAACCAGCGTGTCAAAATCATTGTTGACATACTCAACATCCAGGCCCAGCTTGTCGCCGATAGCCTTGATAAGCTCAAGGTCAAAGCCCTGATAATCGCCGTTGTCATCCTTGTACTCAAACGGAGCGTACTCGGCAGAGGTGCCGACGGTGAGCGTACCGTCCTTGACGAGCGCGTACTCCTTGGAGCCGTCGACTTTCTCGACCTTAGCGTCGTCAGAGCTGCTGGAACCGGCATCGGAACCAGAGGTGGCGTTGGACGAGCCGCAGCCCGTCAGTGCGAGGGCGAGCGCCATGGCGCCCGTGGCGGCAAATGCGCCAAGCTTCTTGAGCTTCATAATCAGTCTCCTTCCGGTGACCCCGTTTGATTCAGAGGTCTGCAAAAACTGTTGGATATTATGCACCCGCTTGTAAGAATCTGCAATTAGAAAACTGATTGAAACAAACCCATAACGTGAATGAAGTATTCCGCTTTGTGACAGTTATTACTGCTGCAATGACTTTAATAGTTTGATTTCAGCTGCATAACCTGCAAGTTCGTTCGGTGTCTCCAAAATGAACGGCAGTGCACGCAAACGGCGATTCGATACAATTTTCTGCATAACCTGCATACCGCCGCCAAACTCCTCGCTGCCAAGGTATCCCTTGCCGATGCACTCGTGACGATCTTTATGGGCACCACAGGGGTTCTTCGAATCGTTGATGTGTACGGCACGCAAGCGGTCGATACCCACCACGCGGTCGAACTCGTCGAGTACGCCGTCCAGATCATGGATGATGTCGTAGCCGGCATCGCTCACATGGCAGGTGTCCAGACACACGCCCAGCTTATCCGATAGCTCTGGGCACTTGGCGGCAGCGCCCTCGATAATGCGCGCCAGCTCTTCAAAGCTACGGCCCACCTCGGTACCCTTTCCGGCCATGGTCTCGAGCAGCACCGTCGTCTGTTGGCCCTCAAACATCACCTGGCACAGGGTGTCGACGATCATCTGAATGCCGGCATCAGTCCCCTGCCCCACATGCGCGCCGGGGTGGAAGTTGTAGTAGTTGCCGGGCAGCGCTTCCAGACGCTGCAAGTCCTCGGCCATTGCCTCCAAGGCAAACTCGCGCGCCCGCTCTTTAGCCGAACAGGGGTTATAGGTATACGGGGCATGAGCCACAAGCGGGCCAAAATCGTTTTGCTCCATAAGCTCGCGCAGGGCCGCCACATCATCCATATCAAGGTCTTTCGCCTTGCCACCACGCGGGTTGCGCGTGAAGAATGCAAAGGTATTGGCGTCAATGGATAGCGCCGTCTCCCCCATCGCCCGATAGCCCTTCGTCGTCGAAAGATGACACCCAATCGTCAGCATCTCCAATTCCCCCTCATCAGTTGCGGTGAAATAGTTCCTGTTTATGCCCTATTCTGCTGCAAACAGGAACTATTCCACCGCAAGTTATAAAAGGGGCATCAGAGACACGGTCCGCCGAGCCCCCCTGAGCACCAGCACCACAGTCTAGAGCGTCAAACGAATCATATCGATGATGCGCGCGCAGCGTTGTGTGGCGGCAACGGGCATGACGGAACTCTCGAGTTTCCCCGCCCGGATGAGCTGAGTCGCATGCTGGATTTCGCCGTAGAAATCATCGACCTCAAACGGGGCATTTATTTCGAGCATTCGTCCGTCGGAATACTTCACATGGGCGAGTTCGGGGCGATGGAGACGCTCGATTTCCAACGAGCCCCGCTCGCAGGCAATCGTTAAGCGGCTTTCATATGCTGCTTTGCCGTCGCACACCATGTGAATGGGTATACCGCCGACGCTCATATGGATCTCATTGGCCCAATCCACGCGGCCGCCCGATACGTCACGCCAGCGAACTTCACGAGACGAAACCTCGCACACGCCCGCAAGCAAATCCTCAAACCACCCGACCGCATAGCAGCCCATGTCATATAGACAGCCACCCTGCAACGGATCGAGCAGATAACTCGAAGGGGGCTCACCATAATCGAGTTTTTGCACGCTTTCGATCGAGACGATACAGCCGAGCTCGCCCGACGAAAGCAAATTCTTCACGCGAGTGCGCATCGGGCAAAACCGATTTTTCATCGCCTCCATAAATGGCGCGCCGCACTCACGGGAAACGGAGGCAATCGTATGGGCCTCCTCCTCACTCAAAACGGCCGGTTTTTCGCACAGCACGGCCTTTCCCGCGCGCAACGCCCGACAGGCCCAATGCGCATGCATGCCATGCGGAAGTGCCAAATAAATGACGTCGACATCGGGATCGGCGATCAACGCATCATAAGCCGCATCGCCGTTATCGTCGGCAGAGGCATAACCATGAGCGGCATCGATAGAAAACGCTCGGCAAAATTCCTCGACATGTGCAGGAGTGCGACCGGCCGCAGCCACCAGCCGCGCCCCAGCGACCTCCTTAAGCGACGATGCAAATCGATGCGAAATGTGCCCAGCGCCTAAAACGCCCCAACGAATCTCGCGCAAATCATTACATGAATCCCGATGTCCCACGACAACCCCCTCATCAGTTGCGGTGAAATAGTTCCTGTTTAAGCCTTATTCTGCCGCAAACAGGAACTATTCCACCGCAAGTTATAAAAGGGGCATCAGGAGCGCGTTTTGCCGAAGACTTTGAGCGCGGCCGTCACGGGGCCAGGCTGAAAGCGGCGGCGTACATCATCGAGGCGCGCGGGGATATCGATATGTTGCGGACAGTGCCGCGCACATTTGCCACACTTGATGCAATTGCTCACCAGCTTGGGCTCGCTGGTGCGAACAGCGCTCGCCGTAAAGTACTGCGAGATGCCCGTAAACCAGCTATGCGCATAGCTCGCATTGTAGGCGGCAAAGCAGCCGGGGATATTGATGCCCTTGGGGCACGGCATGCAGTAGCCGCAACCCGTGCAGGGCACACGGTTCGATTTCTCAAACTCCGTCAGCACGCGTGCGATGGTTTCGAGCTGCTCCGTCGTCATCGAATCCGGTAGCGCACGATCTGCCAGCGCCGCGTTCTCATCCACCTGCGCGGTATCGGTCATACCCGAAAGCAGCATCGTGACTTGAGGATGATTCCACACCCACGAGAGGCCCCAAGCAGCCGGCGTATTCAGATGCGGATCGTTCGCGCTATCGAGCACGGCGCGGGCCCGCGGCGGCAGCTTGCCCGCCAGACGTCCGCCCAACAGCGGCTCCATCACAAACACCGCGAGCCCGCGCTCGGCAGCGGCAGAGAGCCCCGCCGTTCCCGCCTGATAGCGTTCACCGGCGTAGTTGTACTGAATCTGGCAGAAGTCCCAGTCATACGCGTCGAGCATCGTGAGGAAGTCTGCCGCGCTGCCGTGATACGAAAAGCCGATCTGGCGAATGCGCCCCGTAGCCTTTTGGTGTGCAATCCAGTCCTCGATACCCAACGCCGCCACACGCTCCCATTGCACGGGCGAGGTGATGTTGTGCATGAGGTAGTAGTCGATATGGTCGGTCCGCAGGCGGCGCAGCTGCTCGTCAAAAAAGCGGTCGAAATCCTCCGCAGATTTGCACGAAGCATGCGGCAACTTGGTCGCGAGTAAAACCCGTTCGCGCAGGCCCAGGCGCTCAAGCGAAGCGCCCACACAGGCTTCGTTGCCGGGATAGAGATAGGCCGTGTCCAGGTAGTTAATCCCCTGCCCCACCGCGCGTGCAATGATGGCGTCGGCCGTCTTCGAATCCGGGCGTCCCGGCGCACCGGGAAACCTCATGCAGCCCAGCCCCAACGCCGAGATACGGTTGCCGCTTTTGGGGTCAACGCGATATTGCACGGCCCCTCCCTTCGCCATCGGTGCCCCGGCCACGCGAAACACAACGGTCACGCCGCCGAAACAACTTGGAATCGCAATTGAGAACGTATCGTAACGCAGCAGAAATCGAGCCGTCACGGCGCCGCTTTAACATCAGCAAAAAGCCCGATGAAAGGAGCCCACCATGCCCGCGCTCGACCTTTGGAACCTCGCCTCCCAGCTCAAAAGCACCGATTATCGCTGGATCGATCTCACCCACACACTCTCGTGCGACACCCCGCACTGGTTTGGCTTTAAGCCGTTCGAGTCCACCAAGCTCTTCGACTACCTGCCCGACACGCCCGAGGGTATGCTCGCGCCCATGCGTTGCTTTCAGTATTCGGTCGCTTCGCAGTACGGCACCCACGTCGACGCGCCGCGCCACTTTCATGTCGACGGACGCTCCCTCGGCGAGATCGAGCCCATCGAGTTTATGCATCCACTCTGCGTGATTGACAAGCACGAGGAGTGCGCCGCGAACCCCGATTATGTCCTGACTGTCGAGGACCTCAAAGCCTGGGAGGATGAGCACGGCCGCATTCCCGAGGACGCCTTTGTCGCTTTCCGCTCCGATTGGTCCAAACTCGCCGATCTCGAGAACAAGGACGAGGACGGCCAGCCCCACTACCCCGGCTGGGACCTCGGCGCCATCAAGTGGCTTGTCGAAGAGCGCAACATCGGCGCCATCGGCCACGAACCGGCAGATACCGACCCGGCGACCATCACCACGCGCGAGGATGCCTACCCCTACCCCGGCGAGCAGTACATCCTCTCGGTCGACCGCTACCAGATCGAGGTCATGGACCATCTGGATGAGCTCCCCGCCACAGGCGCCGTCATCTTCTGCACCTTCCCCAAGGTTCGCGATGGTGTCGGATACCCCGCGCGCGTCTTTGCGGTCTGCCCCGCGGCATAGGCTCCGCACGTCTATTCCTTTAAATACCGCCGCCCCGCATGTACAAGACGCGCAGGCAGCTTACAATCCATCAGGCGCCCCTACGCGGGCGCCTTTTATATGGGGAGATGATTCACATGCAGATCAACAAAGTTGCCTTTATCGGCAAAGGCGGTGTCGGCCTGCTCTACGGCAGCATGATCGCTCAGGCGCTCGGCAACGACGCCGTCGAATACGTTATGGACGACGCACGCTTCGATCGTCACGCAAACGACGCGCTCACCATCAACGGCAAGCCTTGCGCGCTCAAGTCCGTTCGCGCGAGCGAGGCAATGCCCGCCGACCTGGTCATCCTCACAGTCAAGACAACTGGGCTCGATCAAGCACTCAAAACCATGGAGAGCGTCGTGGGGCCTGACACGTTGATCGCATCGCTGTGTAACGGCATCACCAGCGAGCAAAAAATCGCCGAGCGCTTTGGCTGGGAGCACACCGTCCTGGGCATCTGCCAGGGTATGGACGCCGTATTCCTCAACGGCGAGCTCACTTTTACCAACACCGGCGAGATTCGTTTTGGCGCGGGCGCCGGTACCGACCCCGCAACCGTTACCGTCATCGACGAGCTTTACACGCGCTGCGGCATCGCTCACACCGTCGAGGACGACATCGCGCACCGCATGTGGGCCAAACTCATGCTCAACGACGGCATTAACCAAACCTGTATGGCCTACGGCGGCACCTACGGAAGCGCTACGGAGCAAGGCTCCGAGCAGCGTCGCTGTTTTGTCTCCGCCATGCGTGAGACACTTGCGGTCGCCAACGCCGAAGGCATCGAGCTCGCCGAGGCAGACCTGACGCAGATGGTGCACCTCATCGAGGGGCTCGACCCCGCCGGTATGCCTTCGATGGCGCAGGACCGCATCGCGCAACGCAAGACAGAGGTCGAGGAGTTTGCGGGTACCGTCTGCCGCTTGGCGGCCAAGCACGGTATCCAAGTACCGCAAAATGAATGGCTCTTTTCGCGCATCCGCGAAATTGAGGCCAGCTGGTAGCCCCACCCCCATCGCTTCAAATACAACCTAAGCAGGCGAGCCTTCGCGAAGGACCGTTTCCTCGCGAAGGCTCGCCACATTAGGGCTGGACTGGGATCAGGACAAACGTTGCGAATCTGGAACCTCGTCCTCATCATCGCGACAAAGGGCCACGCCCGCACTTCCCAGCAATGCGGCAGCAATCAGTGCGCCGACCACGATGGGAGCAGCTCCGCATGCCCCTTGCACACCCGCGACAAGCGCGGCAGTAGGGCCAAGACAACCGAGCGCAAGTGCGACGACGGCAACAGCGATATCTCGAGCGTTCATGAGACCACTTCCTCCACGGGAAAGACCTTGTTTCTCAAGACTTAGTGTGCCCCGCGCCCATATGCCCGACGTACCGCCACGGTAAGGGCTCTGTTAACTCAAGCGCACACATAGAACGGGCGCCTTTACGTTGCCCAAAAGCTCGGTAAAGACGCCCGTCCGCCAAATATCTGTGATGCCGAAAAGATTACCAGCCGGTGTAGTAGTCGGTGGTTCCGGCGGCGCAGCCGGAGTCATAGACCTTGCACTCACCCTTGGATCCGGTAAACGTGGAGCCCTGGGCCTTATCGCCCGCAGCAACAACGTAGTAGCCATCGGCATCGCGCCAAAAGCCCTCAGAATCCTGCGTCCACTCGCCCGTGCGGTGATGATAGAGCACATTGCTGCTGTAATAGGTCTCGCGGCGGCCGTTATAGTTATTGACGCCGCTCGAACGTGTCAGGCCCGAGCCGTTGGCGTAATACGCAGCGGACGCGTAAGACGAGCCGTAGCCGGCATTGTAATACGAAGCCTGAGCGGCCTCAGCAGCCTCGGCTTCGGCGGCCGCGGCCTCGAGCGCCTCGCGCTTGGCATCCTCAAGCGTGGAGCGAAGCTCGTCGAGCTCGGTCGACTTGGCGTCGACCTCATCCATCGTCAAAAGGCTGCCCGCGCCGTC
>CAKUFW010000053.1 GCA_934650975.1 uncultured Collinsella sp.
TCGAACAGGGTGCCCTGGCTCGTGATGATGAGCTCGGAACCCAGGTAGATGATGACGACGAACGCGCCGTTGACGCAAATGTTCATCATGGGGTTGTTGAAGGCGAGCAGCTTCTCGGCGCGGGTGAAGTCCATCTGGACGTCGCGCGCGGCGGTGGCGAACTTCTCCTTCTCGTAGTCCTGGCGCACGTAACTCTTGACCACGCGCATGCCGGTGACGTTTTCCTCCACAGACTCGTTGAGCGCGTCGTACTTGTGGAACACGCGCGAGAAGATGGGACGCACCTTAAAGATGATAAAGAACAGTCCAAAGCCCAGCAGCGGAATGATGACCAGGTAGACCATGGCGACGCTGCCGCCCATGATAAACGCCATGGTAAAGGCGAAGATCAAGACAAGCGGCGCGCGCACGGCGATACGGATAATCATCATAAAGGCCTGCTGAACGTTGTTGATGTCGGTGGTCAGGCGCGTGACGAGCGATGAGCTCGAGAACTCATCGATGTTGGCAAAGCTGAACGTCTGGATCTTGTAGAACAGGTCGCGACGCAGGTTCTTGGCAAAGCCGCAGCTGGCATGGCTGCAGGTGATGCCCGCGGCGGCGCCAAAGGCGAGTGACGTCAGCGCGATGAGTATGAGAAGGCCGGCGGTGGGCAGCATCTCGGTAACGGCGGTGCCGTCCTTGATGGCGTCGATCATGTCGGCGGTGATAAACGGGATCATCATCTGGCAGATTACCTCGCCAAGCACCAGCAGCGGCGTGGCGATCGTGACCTTCATGTAATCGCGGATGCTGCCCATAAGGGTTTTAATCATCCAGTTCCTCCCAGGTTACGCGGATTTTCTCGAGCATCTCGGCAAGCTGTTCGCACTCGTCGTGAGTGAGGGCACTAAAGGCCTGCTCCCTAAAGCGGATGCGGGCGGCCTGGTCGATGCGGGCCTTCTCCCAGCCGATCTCGGTCAGGCGAATGGTGAGCTGCCGGCGATCTTTTGGATTGCGGCTGCGCTCGATGATGCCGGCGCACTCGAGCTTGGATAAGATCTCGGAGAGCGACCCCGGCTTAAGGTCGAAGTGCATGCCGAGCTCCTGCTGCGACATCTCGCCGTTTT
Organism: uncultured Collinsella sp.; assembly: GCA_934650975.1. GTDB lineage: Bacteria > Actinomycetota > Coriobacteriia > Coriobacteriales > Coriobacteriaceae > Collinsella. The sequence continues at coordinate 1,110 of CAKUFW010000053.1, forward strand.
CCTGCTTGGCAAGTAGGCAGACGATGGGCGCCTTGCCGGACACGCCGCCGCCGTGAAAGTGCATGTAGTGGCCGCAAAAGCCTAGGCCGCTCAGGATGCGCTTGGCGAGCTTGTCTTCGGCGCTGACCGCTTCGGGCATGTCTGCCGGTTGCAATGGGTCGCCGCCGGGCTCGTGCGGACGAAGGTTAAGGGGTTCATCGCACATGAATTCGTATCGCTCCTCTCTTTAGTTAGGTAGTGGGATTGTTTTGTGCCTAACTAATCTAGGAGTGCCCCGCGGAATTGTCAAGGTACCAAACTGATTGTTACGCGGTTTTACCAACCAGCGCAGCCGGCCTGGTTGGCACTTGGGGACGTTCCTTTTCTGCCGGCACCTAGGGACACTCCTTGTCGAGGCTTTGGTGCAAGCTTCCGTCCGCAGTGTTCCCTGCGCTACACTTAGTCGCACTGTGGCGGCTTTGCGCCGCTCCCGACCCAAGGGGGACTCTCATGAAGAACACTCAGCTGCTGCTGATCAACGATATGTGCGGCTACGGCAAGGTCGCGCTTTCCGCCATGCTGCCGGTGCTGTCGCACATGGGCTACCGTATCCACAATCTGCCGACGGCGCTTGTGTCCGACACGCTCAACTACCCCAAGTTCTACATCCACGACACCACGGAGTACGTGCGTCAGAGTCTCGCCATCTGGGAGGAACTCGGCTTTGAGTTCGACGCCATCTCGACCGGCTTTATCGTGACCGAGGAAGAGACGCGTATCATCTCGGACTTCTGCCACCGTCGCGCGCAAAAGGGCACCAAGGTATTCGTCGACCCCATTATGGGCGACAACGGCAAGCTCTACGCCGGTGTTCCCGAGTCCACGATCGGCCTCATGAGGCATCTGCTCGAGTGCGCCGACTATGCGGTGCCCAACTACACCGAGGCCTGCCTGCTCACCGACACGCCCATCGCCGATCAAATCACGCCTGACGAGGCTCGCGTCCTTGTGGACGCTATGCGCGCGCTGGGCGCCAAGTCGGTGGTCATTACGAGCGCTGTGGTCGACGGCGCGAACGCCGTTATCGGTTACGACCACGTGGCGGGGGAGTACTTCACGATTCCCTTCGACCTGATTCCGGTCTACTTCCCGGGTACGGGCGACACGTTCTCGGCGGTGCTCGTCGGCCGCGTGATGGCTGGCTGGAGTCTGCAGCGCGCAACGGCCGATGCCATGCGCGTGGTGGCGGAGCTTATCGAGCGCAACGCCGACCAGGAGGACAAGTCCGCCGGCCTGCCTATCGAGGCTTGCTTGGACGTGATCGACCATGAGTAGCGCCGGCGAGAGTGGCCCCGAGCCCGCGAGCGAGAACAAGCCGCTCGGTGCGTCGCGTGGCAAGCGCCCGCGTATTCGCATTAGCTGCGTGGACCAGCTGGGCACGTGTCGCTGCCACCATGGCCACAAGCCGGGCGACGTGTTCGACTTCGACCGCGACCGCGGCAGGATGTGTGCCATGGCCTGCCATGTGGGCTTTCCCTATATCGATATCCTGCGCTATGGCGGCACCGTGCCCGGCAACGAGCCCGGCACGGCAAAGTTCTGCTGTCCCGAGGTCGACACGTTGAACGTCTGGCTCGCCGAGATCGTCGACGAGTAATCGAGCGAGGATTTTCTCCCACCGAGATAATGAGCGTGGATTTTCTCCCGTTTTGAGCGCGATTGAACGCTCAAAGTGGGAGATTATCCACGCTCATTTTTCATGCGGGAGAAAATCCACGCTCGTTTTATTCCGATGGTATGGCACGTGTGTCCGCGCCGCCCGAGCGCCTACAGCCGCTCGAGCATAGCCGTGCAGCCGGCGAGCACATCGCGGTACGTGGCATCAAAGTTGCCGGTGTACCAGGGATCGGCGACGTCGCCGGGGCGGTCGGTCCAATCGAGCAGGCGCGAGATCTTGCCATCGGGGTCGCTGCCGAAGATGCGACGCAGGCCGCGCGCGTTCTCGGCATCCATATAGACGATGTAATCCCAGTCGCCATATTCCGCGCGGCGCACCTGGCGCGCACGGTGCGCAACCACGGGAATCCCAACCTCGCGCAGCTTGGCAACCGTGCCATGATGCGGCGGGTTGCCAATCTCCTCGGTCGAGGTCGCCGCAGAATCAATGACGAACTCCGCCTCGCGCCCGGCACGGCGCACCAGCTCGGTAAACACCGACTCAGCCATCGTCGAGCGACAGATATTCCCGTGGCAGATAAAAAGAATGCGTTGCACAGGGTCTCCTTTCTATGCGGTCGCGCAGGGCTTACAGACTGCTCTTGAGGCAGTTTGCTCCGATAAAACCCGCTGCGTACAAGGGGAAGTGGCGCAGCTCGCGCCCGTCATCGGTTTCGCTGCGGGCAAAATTGTTCTCGGACAAAATGTAGGCATATGGCGACCGGGCTTTGTCCATAAACGACCCGAGGGTTTTCGCGCGCACGTTGCGTGCGGACTTTACCTCGACGGGAACGATTTCCATACGGTCGGTCTGAAGTAGGAAATCGAGCTCGCCGCTCGTCTTCCAAGAAGACGGCGGCATCCAATAGTACGTTTGCAAACCATTGCTCGAAAATGCCTGCATGACCGAGTTTTCCGCCAGGGCACCTCGAAAGTCGGAAGACAGCGCAACGGTGGAATCCTCTTTGAGGTCGAGCCAGAGCCGCGGGTTGATACCGAGTTTGTAGAACATGAGGCCCGTATCGAGAAGATAGACCTTAAAGAAGCTTCCGTTTTCGTCGTCGAAAGGGACGAGGGGAGGTTCGATGCCTTCGGTCAGGTTGTTGACCGATATAATGCCGGCGCCTTCGAGCCAGTCGAGTGGCTCGATGAGCTTGGCGCGGCGGCCTCCGCGTTCGACCTCGGAGTACTTGAATTTCTTTGTGGACGATCTCAGCAGTTGGGACGGAATGGAACGCCAGACCTTGCGCGCCGCCACGCCACTGATCCCGTTTTCGGGGTCGGTCATATCGGCGGTGTAGGTCTCGTCGATTTCGCGCTGCTCGACGCGCGCGTCTTCGATGGATAGCGTCTTGCGATATGCGTTGACGGCGGCGGGCATGCCGCCCACGATCTGATATCGATGAAACAGGCTGAGTGCGGCTTGGTGTGCGGCGTAAGTCTCGAGCGTGCCGGCGTGGGTGCGAACGGCATCGGCCATCTGCCCCTCATCGAGCGCCCAGAGAAACTCCTCGAACGACATGGGATGCATGGTCTCTTGACGAACGCCGCTGGGAAAAGGCAACTTGCGCTTGCGCGTGGCGACGCCGAGTTGGCTTCCGGTCGCGCATATGCGCCAGCCCGAACCCGAGAAAAAACGAAGCGAGTTGAGCGCCCGTTCGCAGAGCTGCACCTCGTCAAACAGGATGAAGGCGGTTTCCTTGCGAATGGGGGTGCGTTTATAGTCTGAAATCCGCGCCACGATGGTGTCAACATCGTCTGTGGGGCAGTCAAACAGAGGGGCGATCAGCTCAAGATCGGTCTGAAAGTCGAGTTTGATAAACGCATCGCCGGCGATTCGCCTGCCGATTTCCTCGGCGGCGTATGTTTTGCCTACGCGTCGCGCACCACGGATGAGGAGGGGGCGTGAGGCGTCCTTTGTCGCCCATGATTCGATAACGGATTCGATTGATCTGCGCATGGGGCCGCCTTTCCGATTTCGTGTACTTCAGATACATAGTTTAGTACGATTTCGTGTACTTGAAATACACGAAATCGTAGAAAAGCGTGTATCTGAAATACACGAAAACGAACTGCTGGAGCACTCACGCGGATATGCGCTGATCATGTCGGGCGGTTTTCACCGACCGCTCGCCGCTCTGGGCTGTGCTTGCGCCCGTTCCCGGTTCCGCCCCTATGCCTGCGTCGAGGGCTGCACTGCGTGGCGACGGCGCTCCCAGCGCGCCAGCTTGATCGTCACCAGCGTGAGCACCCAGGCCACGAGCGAGAACGCGGCGCCAACTGCGCCCACGTAGGCAATGCCAATTCCGCTTACCACGGCGCCGCCCACCGCGGTGCCAAACGAAATGCCGACATTAAATGCCATGGGCTCCACCGAACTCGCGAGCACCATCGATTTGGGATGGCGGCTGCGCGCCACGTCCATAAAGTGCGTGATACATGACACCGAGAACAGGTACATGAGCAGCGCCAGGCTAAAGACAAAGACGAGCGCGAGAGGCATGGTGCCGCCCACGACAAACAGCCCAAGCAGCGCCGCGGCCTGCAGCACAAAGGTCACCAGCAGCGCCTTCATGCCAAAGCGCGCATCGATCCATCCGCCCAGGATGTTCGAGATCAGGCAGAACACGCCATAGGCCATGAGCGTGGTGCTCGCCTGAACGGTGCCCATACCCAGCACCTGCTCAAGATAAGGTGTCACGTAGCCGTAGAATACGTAGACCGACCCCACGCCAAACAAAAAGATGAGCATGCCGGTGATGATGCTCGGTTCGCGTAGAAGCCCCGCCTGCTCGCGAAAGGTGGCAGGCTCGTCGGTTTGCCCAGCGCGCGGCATAAACGCCACGAGCGCTCCGCAGATCAGAACGGCAAAGGTCAGCGTGCCGTACATGGCCACGTGCCAATCGAGCGTGTCGGCCACAAACTTGCCGATCGAAGTGACAAAGACCATTGCCACGGAAAACGCACCGTACACGACCGAGATGGCAAGCGAGGTTTGCTGCGGGGACAGCAGCTCGGGGATGTACGTCACACCCACGGCGAGCAGTGCGCCCGAGACGGAGCCCAAGATGATGCGTGAGGCAAACAGCACCTGGAAGTTAGGCGCCAACGCCATAGCAAGATTACCGAGTACAAAGACGATGCTGTAGCACACGAGCAGCTGGTAGCGGCGGAAGCGTCCCGTGCTGAGCGCAAGCACCGGCGTCGCGATGGCGTAGACGAGCGCGAACACACTGATGAGTTGGCCCGCGGTGGCAAGTGAGATGCCGAGCTCCGTCGCCAGGTCGCTCTCGATGCCGATGACCACGAACTCCGAGCAGCCGAGCGAAAAGCCCAACAACACGAGCAGCGCCAGGCAGAGGTTGGTGCGCGCGGGCGAAAGCGCGGCAGCGGTTGATGCTGTTGTGGACGAGGTTTCGGCGGTCAAGGCGGTTGCTCCCATGTTGCGTTATATGAGCTGGATCCGGTCCCTGCAACTCTACCAGAATGAGACAGGGGTGGCCCCTTTGTCACAGTCTGCGCTTGCCTGTATAGTCGCAATACAGGTGAAGATGGTCTCAGGTACATCGCGGGCGACGGGAGATCCCATGGGTATGCACACGACAAAGGTTGCAGTGGGCGAGGGCAAGTTTACGCTCGAGGCCCAGTTGACGGTGACGCCGCGGGGCATAGTGGTGTACGCCTGCTCGCCGGAGTTCGCGCACCTGGGCGTCACGGCGCAGGCCATTCCGCGACCCGAGCCCGGACGTACGGCGACCGTGAGCATCCTGGCCGTTCCGTGCCATCGCGACGAGATCCCGGCGCACGACATCGCGGCAGCACTGGCCACGCGCTTTGGCGTGCCGGTCACGGCAAGTACGGGCTTTCATGTTGAGCAGGCGAGCAAGGACGACCTTCAGCGCGTGCTCGATACCACGAAGGAACTCATCGCCGCGCTCGAAGAAACCGCGGCCCGCATCTTGCGTGCCGGCTGGGACGAGGGCGGTGCGGGCGCCGAGGTCGTGGCGGTCGATGCCGCGACGGGCAAAGCGCTCGCTCCCGTCGATCGCATCAAAGCCCATGCCGGCGAGGGCATCCTGCACCAAGCATTCCTGACGCTTCTGGTCGAGGGCCAGGGCGAGGACACGCGCCTGCTGCTCTGCCGCCGCAGTCCTCTCAAGCGCCTGTGGGGTGGGGTGCTGGCCGATAGCTGCGCCGGCCATCCACTCCCCGGGGAGGACGTCGCCGCCGCGACGGCTCGCCGCATCAACGAAGAGCTCGGCATCACGCGCGAGCCTGGTGAGCTCAAGCACCTCGGTCACGTGGTCTATCGCGAAGATCACGGCGACGGCCGCTGCGAGTGCGAGTGGTGCGAGGTGTTCGCGGCCCACGTTGAGCCGGGCGAGCTGCACATCAACCAAGAGGAAATCTCGGAAGTGCGCCGCGTGGCCCTCTCCGAGCTCGACGGCTACCTGCAGGGCCATCCTGAGCAGCTGGCCCCCTGGCTCCGCGAGGCCCTCAGCGACCAAACCATCCGCGCGGCCCTCGCGATGTGATCACTGCCGAACCGTCCCAACATTCGATGAAAATTTCGAAATCGAGGAAAACCGTCGAATGTTGGGACGGTTTTCGTGTCCGGCGCGGGCGAGCTCCGGTGCTGTTTGGGGGTATAAGGCTGGCAAGTGTTTACTTGCGAGGCTTAAGGGGCGCCCCGTATGGATATCGATAACTTTGAATGGTGGTATAGCGAAGGCGAGGCTCCGGACGAGGAGTGGGACGAGCCGTTGCCGAGTGATGTGTCGGGCGACGATGCCGACGCCGTCTCCGATTCGGACTCCGACCCTGCCGAGCCTTTGACCTTTGAACAGGCCTGGGCCCAGGCCGAGGCTGACGAGGCAAAGGCCGATGCCACGGCAACGCTGGGTGAGCCGGTCGACATGTCAATCTCGCCGGCAAAGACGCCGCAGCCGCGCCATACCATCGACCCTGACAGCACGGCATCTTTCAGCATCCTCGACGTGCCCTCGCAGGGTGCCCAGGCGCCCGCTCCCACGCACCGCCCCAATCTGTCTCGTGAGGAAGACGCAGGTCGCCGTTCACCACTCGGGCCCATCCTCATCGCCTTTATGGCCGGTGTCATCGCCTGCTCGGCGATCGGCAATGTTTGGGGTCATGTTGAGCAGCAACGCCAAGACGCCGCCAAGGTCGAGATGTCCGTCGAGCAATCGCTCAGCCGCACGCGTTCGGTGCATGTGTCGGTTGAGGTCAAGGACGGTGCGACGTGGGACACCGCACGCGGCGACAGCCAGATGCTCGTCCATATCGTGGGCCGCACGCTCAAGGGGCAGGAGATTGACGAGTACCAATACGTCAATTCCGCAGGTGACGGCATCGAGCTCAAGCCCGGAGACTACGAACTCACGGTCGACGAGCCGCCCGTTGCCACCGACGGCACGTGCTTCCGCGCCTCGAAGCGCATGGTTCCCGTGAGCTTTAACTCGCAAGCACCCGATACGGTCGACACCACGCCGCAGGGCGGGTTCGACCTTTACGTGGACACTCAATAATTGTGCGCCGCCCCGCCCCGCGGCCAAGAGTGGGACAATAGCCCTCGACACTGTTGTTAACTTTTGGAGGAAGTAGCATGTCCACCGTCACCACCATCAAGCGCGGCGGCCTCACCGCGGCCATCGATTCCATGGGCGCCCAGCTCACAAGTCTCGCCCTCAACGGCAGCGAGTATCTGTGGCAGGGCGATCCGGCCTTTTGGGGCAAGCACGCGCCCATCCTGTTCCCCATCGTGGGCTCGCTGCGCAACAACACGGCGACGTCTGCCGCCGGTACCTGCGAGATGGCGCGCCACGGCATCGCGCGTATCGTCGAGCACAAGTTGGTCGAGGTCTCCGAGGACGGCTCCTCGGTAACCTACGAGATCACCGATACGCCCGAGTCGCTCAAGGCCTTCCCCTTCCACTTTAAGCTCAACATGACCTATGCCCTGACCGGCGATGCCACGCTCACCCAGACCTTTGCCGTCACCAACACCGGCGACGTGGACCTGCCGTTTTCGGTGGGTGGTCACCCCGCATTTAACGTGCCCGCCCCTGGTGCCGATGGCGAGGCGTTCGAGGATTACGAGCTGGCATTCACCGAGGCTTGGACCAACGAGGCTCCCATCATTACGCCCGATGGCCTTATGACGTTCGAGGGCTCCTACAAGGCTCCCGACAACTCGGACGTTGTGCCCATCACGCACCGTAGCTTCGATAACGACGCCATCATGTTCACCGATACCCCGGGCTCCACGCTCACGCTGCGTGGTCGCAAGTCGGGCCACGGCGTCAAGATCGACTTTGAGGGATTTAAGTACATCGGCGTGTGGTCTGCCGCCAACGACGCCCCGTTTGTGGCACTCGAGCCCTGGACCGGCCACACTACCATGGACACCGAGGACAACGTCTTTGAGCACAAGGTCAACACCATCACCCTGGCCCCAGGCGAGACGGACAAGCGCTCCTTTAGCGTCACCCTGCTGTAGAGGTTCCGCCGTACTGGGCGGTCATAACTTGAGCGTGGATAATCTCCCGTTTTGAGCCCGCGCGCGAGCCAAAAGTGGGAGATTTTCCACTCTCGTGAGACATGCGTCCGAAAATCCACTCTCATTTCGGCGCATGTAGTCGTTGGGGACGTTCTTAAACGACTATGTACTAATTCTCCGCTCCGTTAAATCTTCTGCGTGCGCTGCATCGCTGCCGCAACCGTACTATCCTGTTTTGTTGTCAGCAAAACGAAATAGGGAAGGCACCAGATGCAACCTCGACAACAGCGCGGCATGCAGGCCCAGCCGGTATGCAGCCGTCGCATCTTTTTGGGTAGCGCTCTCGCTGCGAGCGCTACCGTCGTCGCCGGCGCGCTTGCCGGCTGCCAGCGTCCGTCCACGCTGGAAGTAGTTCAGCCTACGACGGGCGGCGGTCGCGACGACCTGTCCGATTCCGTCATCGGCAAGGACAAGATCCGCATCGGCATGGAGGCGGCCTACGCCCCGTACAACTGGCAGGTTTCCGAGGCCAGCGAGTTCACCATTCCCATCGATAACGTGCAGGGCGCCTATGCCGACGGCTACGACGTGCAGATCGCCAAGATCGTCTGCAAGGCCCTCGGTGGCGAGCCCGTTGCCGTCAAGCAGAGCTTCTCGGGTCTTATCGATTCGCTCAACAACGGCCAGATCGACCTCATCATCGCCGGCATGAGCGCCACGCCCGAGCGCGAGGAGTCCGTCGGCTTTTCCGAGCCGTACTTTATCGGCTACTTTGGCCTGTTCGTAAAAGAGGGCTCTCCCTACCAAAATGCCACCAAGCTCAGCGACTTCAGCGGTGCCACGGTGCTCGGTCAAAAGGACACCATGCTCGATACCGTCATCGACGAGATTCCGGGCGTCGTCCACAAGAATCCGGTCGATTCGGTTCCCACGGTGTTTTCGAACCTGCTGCAGGGCACGTGCGACGCCGTGACCTACAACACCGAAAACGAGAAGGGCTATATGGCCCAAAACCCGGGTATCGTGCCGATTCAATTTGCCGAAGGCGAGGGCTTTAAGCAGGAGGTCACGGCAAACGTCGGCTGCCGCAAGGGCTCGGACAAGCTGCTTAAGCTCATCGACAAGACGCTCAAGGGCGTCAGCCAGGAGGAGCGCGACCAAATGTGGGACGCGTGCCTCGACCGTCAGCCGGCATAGGGAGGCAGCATGAAAACCATCAATCGTCTGGTCTCCTTTATCAAGGCCGACCACCGTTATGTGTACCTGGGTACGAGCGTCATCGCGGCGCTTGGCCTGGCGTTTAGCCAGCGCAACCCCACGCCGCTGAGCTTTTTGGCACCCACCGGCATCTTCCAGGACTGCCTCTGGGCGATTCTGTGGGCTTGGATCGTCGTGTCGGCGGCGGCGCTCGTCACCAAGCTCATGCACTGGAACGACTATCGCGAAAAGTCGCCGTTTGCTTCCGAGCGTTTCCGTCGCGGCGCGCGCCTGGGCAGCTATGTCGTCGTTGCCATCGCGGCGATCTTCTTTATCGACCGCTGCGTCATGTCGTTTATCGACTTGGTGCAGGTGAGCATTGTCTCGGACTCCAACCCCAGCGACTTTTTGTCGAGCCTGGTCTATATGACCTATAAGAGCGGCGACTTCTTTATCCGCGGCATCGAGATCACCATCGCGCTTGCTACCTTTGGCACGATCATCGCCTTTTTCCTGGCGCTGGTCTTTGTGTTCCTGCGCATCCAGACGTTCGATCGCGTGGACAACGACCTCACGCGTTTCTTCAAGAGCATCGGCCGCGGCTTTGCAACGGTCTACTCCACCGTCGTGCGCGGCACGCCCATGATGGTCCAGGGCCTGCTCATCTATTACGCGGGCTTTACCGTTCTGCGTGGCATGGGCTTCGAGACCGCCCAGGCCAACCAGATTTGGAGTACCTTTACCGCCGGCCTCGTCACCATCTCGCTCAACTCCACCGCTTACATGATGGAAGTCCTGCGCGGCGGCATCGAGTCCATCGACGCCGGCCAGGCCGAGGCGGCGCGCTCACTGGGCTTGTCGCAGTGGCAGGCCATGCGCAAGGTCGTGTTCCCCCAGGGCATCAAGAACGCGATCCCCGCGCTCACCAACGAGCTCATCATCAACATCAAGGATTCGTCGGTGCTCTCGGTCATCGGCGTGTTCGACCTCATGTACGCCACCACCACCGTCGCCGGCGTGTACTACCGCCAGATGGAGGTCTACTGCGTGGCGCTTGTGGTCTACCTGATCCTGACGCTCGTGGCGAGCCGCCTGCTCGAGGCCTTTGGCAAAAAGCTCGGCGCCGAGGCCCCGGCAACGCTGCCCAGCTCCAACTAGGCTCAAGACGAGGAGAATCATCATGGCAGATACCGCCACTACCGGCGCTGCGGCCGCCGCACAGACCAAAGAGCCGCTCATCCACGTCGAGGGCTTGCGCAAGAGCTTCGGCTCGCTCGAGGTGCTCAAGGGCATCGACCTGTCCGTCAAATCCGGCGAGGTCGTCACCATTATCGGCGCCTCGGGCTCGGGCAAGTCGACCTTCCTGCGCTGCCTCAACCTGCTCGAGACCCCGGACGCGGGCCACATCTGGTTCCACGGCCAGGACCTCACGGCCGAGCGCTGCAACATCAATAAACTCCGCGAGGACATCGGCATGGTGTTCCAGGGCTTCAACCTGTTCAACAACATGGACGTGCTCGACAACTGCACGCTCGCGCCCGTCACGCTCAAAAAGATGAGCAAGGCCGAGGCCGAAAAGGTCGCGTTAGAGCATCTGACGAGCGTGGGACTTGAAAAGTTCGCACACGCCGCCGTGGGTCGCCTGTCCGGCGGCCAAAAGCAGCGCGTGGCCATCGCCCGCGCCCTGTGCATGAATCCGCAGATCATGCTGTTCGACGAGCCGACCTCCGCACTCGACCCCGAGATCGTGGGCGAGGTGCTCGAGGTCATGCGCAAGCTTGCTGCCGACGGCATGACCATGGTGGTCGTCACGCACGAGATGGCCTTTGCCCGCACCGTCTCCGACCGCGTGGTCTTTATGGACAAGGGCGTGGTGCTTGAGGACGCCGCGCCGGCCGAACTCTTCGGCAACCCCAAACACCAGCGCACCCGCGAGTTCCTCTCGCGCTATCTCGAGGACAAATAACCGACCGCAAACGCGTGAACGACAGGGCCGCTCCGGTGGGGCGGCCTTTGTCGTCACAATCGAAAGGATGTCATGGCCGAGGTTTGGCGCTTCTTTGCGCATGAGGATGATTTTGCCGATATAGACGAGGCTGGCGCGTGTGAGCGCTTGGGCCGCGTGCTGTCGTTTCCGACGATTTCGAGCATGGATGCCGAGGCGGTGGACTGGCGGCCGTTTGCCGACCTGCGCGCCTATATGCAGCAGGCCTGGCCGCGCGTGTTCGCGGCGGGCGAGGTTGAGCTCATCGACCATTCGCTGTTGGTGACGCTTGCCGGCTCCAACCCCGCCCTTAAGCCCGTTATGCTCATGGGTCACATGGACGTGGTTCCCGTGGTACCGGGTACCGAGGAAGATTGGGCTCACGCCCCCTTTAGCGGACACGTGGACGACACCTACATTTGGGGTCGTGGCGCAATCGACATGAAAGACCAGGTCGCAGGCATTCTCGAGGCGGTTGAGTATGCACTTACACACGGTTGGCAGCACGAGCGCACGCTGCTGCTCGCCTTTGGTCAGGACGAGGAGACCACGCAGTACGGCGCGGGTGCCATCGGCCGCGCGCTCGAGGAGCGCGGCATTGAGCTTGAGTACCTGATCGACGAGGGCGACTACCGTATCGTTCCATCTGCCGAGTATGCCGCGGGCGAGGGCTGGCTCATGCATGCCGACCTGGCCGAGAAGGGCTATGCCGACATTGTGCTCAAGACACAGAGCGCGGGCGGGCATTCTTCCAACCCCTACGGCGGCACGTCGCTCGAGGTGCTCAGCCGTGCTATCGCCGCAATCTGCGATATCGAATGGCCGACGCGTGTGACCGACCTGCTTGCCGCGCAGCTCGTCGAGCTGGGGCTCTACACGGCCGACGAGATTGCCGCCAACAAGGACGCCATCGTGCGCGATTGCCTTGCCAGCAAGAAGCTCTATCCGCTCGTAACGACCACCTGCGCGCCCACGCAGATCGAGGGCGGCAGCACCGGTGCCAACGTGATGCCACAGGATATGTGGGCCAATATCAACTTCCGTATGCTCGAGGGAACGAACGTGGCCGACGTCGTGACGCGCTGTCGTGAGGCTGTTGCTGCGGCAGGTCTTGCCGGGCGCGTGGAGGTCGAACTTGGCCCCGGCAGCTCCGAACCTTCGCCGTCCCCGCGCATTGGCGGCCCTGGCCTCGAAGCTGTCCGCTCCGTTGCCGCCCGCTATTTCCGTGATCCAAAGGGGGCTGAGGAAAACGGATCATCCGAGCCGTTGGCGATTGTGCCATCCACGGTCATCGGTGCGACCGACGCTGCCAACTACCAGCGCATTTGCCCTGAGTGTATTCGTTTCTCGGCCTTCGTGGTGGATGATGACGAATGCGACCGCGGCGTCCACGGCACCAACGAGCGCATCACCCGCCGCGCCTACCTCCAAGGCATCCGCTTCCTCATCGCCCTGCTCCAGACGCTCTAGAATGTGACAAAGGGATTGTCCCTTTGTCACATTCCGTGCGGGTTATATGCAGGTTTGCCTGCGCACGCTATCATGTATGGGTTAGACCGCAACTATGTACCCCATA
>CAKUFW010000054.1 GCA_934650975.1 uncultured Collinsella sp.
CCCCATACGGACCTGAACCGTACGCGTCTGCCAATTCCGCCACGCCCGCGTGCAGGAATTAGAATAACGGAGCGCCACCGCGAACGCAAGAACTATTTTTGAAAAAGTTTGCAGGCATTTTCCCAAGCGGCCTGCGCGATTGCTTCGGCATTCTCGCCGGTACGATCGACGCGGTCGTTGACCAGCGCGTTTGCCGTAATGGAAATCATCGCGGGCTCGCACTCAAGACCGCGGATGGGCTCTGGGGCCATGTAAGGACAATCCGTCTCGAACAAAATACGGTCGAGCGGTGTTGCCGCGAATGCCTCGCGCACGTCGTCGTTGCGCTTAAAGGTAGCCGCGCCGCCATAGGCGATGTAGCAGCCCAAATCCACAAAGCGCTCCATCGTGGCTCGGTCCTCGCCAAAGCAGTGCAGTACGCAGCCCGCTTGAGGCACACCCACCTCGCGTAGCACGTTGTACGCGTCCACGTGCGAGGTGCGCTCCTGGTCCGTGTCCTCATGGCGCAGATGCAGCTCAACCGGCACGTTACGGCGCACGGCAACCTCGAGCTGGCGCGCCATGCAGTCAATCTGCACGTCATGGGGCGCCGGCGCGATATCGTCGTCGTAATCCATGTGGTAGTCCAGGCCGATCTCGCCGATACCGACGCACAGAGGATCATCGAGTGCCACCACAATCTGGGTATGAGTATCGTCCGTATAGTCCGGGGCGCCATACGGATGCACGCCAGCGAGATATTTCATCTGCGGAATATCCCGCATCGGCAGGATCTCGTGCGTCAGCCAGTCGCTGTAGTCCGTCACGCTGCGTTTATCGGCAATGGGATCGAAAACCGTCACCAACAGATCAACACCCGCCGCCTTGGCGCGTACAAGTGTCTCGGGCACCTCCTTGTCCCAAAACGAGAGCAGGTGCGCATGCGTATCGGCAAGCGGTGCCAGCGGCTCCGGACAGGCGATTGTTTTCTTTTTCTTGGTAAACGTCACGCGTTCGGCACTAAGCGTCATGGGAAAGCTCCTGAGCCAAACGGACAAAGGCGGCGACGTCGAGTGTCTCGGCGCGCGTGGTAGGTGCGATACCGCAGGCCTCAAAGGCGGCGTCGAGCACGTCCTTGGCAAAGCCGTTGGCGCTCATGGAGTTGCGGATGGTCTTGCGGCGCTGAGCAAATGCAGCGTCAATCACGCGGGCCACGAACTCGCGCTCGAGGCCCTCGGGCACCACGCCGTCAACACGGTCGATACGCACGACGGCCGAATCCACATGCGGCGCCGGCATAAAGCAGCGCGGCGGCACCTCAAAGCGACCCGTCACCTGCGCATACAGGCCGAGCTTTGCCGTGTAGCCGCCATAAGTCTTGTTGCCGGGCGTCGCGGCAATGCGATCGGCGACCTCCTTTTGCACCATGACGACGGCGCGCTTGAGTGCAGGCATCGTCTGGAAGAACTGCAGGATAATCGTCGCTGCCACGTTGTAGGGCAGATTCGCGACAAACACCGTGGGCTCGCCGCCGGCCGCCTGCTCAATCTGCTCCGGCGTCACCTTGAGCGCGTCGCCCATGATAAAGCGGAAATTGGAGTAGTCGGCGGCGTGGGCATCGAGCACCGGCTCGAGCTCGGGATCGGCCTCAATCGATGTCACGCACGCAGCCTCCTGCAACAGGGCCAACGTCAGCGTGCCGCAACCCGGGCCAACCTCGAGCACGCGCTCATCGCCCGCAAGCTCAGCGAGCTCACAGATACGTTCGATCACATGGTTGTCGATCAGGAAGTTCTGACCCAGGCGATGCTTGGTCGCAAGGCCAAACTCCTCTAGCAGCTCCCTAGTTGCCGTGGGGTTTGCCAAAGGCGAAGTTGTCATGGTTGCCTCCTTAACATGGTGGCTGCATCGTAAAGCAAAAGGGCATGGACCGTTGCGGCCATGCCCTTACATCTAAACAGCAAATTGCCGATATGGCGCGCAGCGGTTTAGCCCAGACGCGGGAACAGCGGCTCGCCCTTCTCGACGGGACGTCCGCCAGCAAGCAAGCCCCAAGAGCAAATGCCCTTGAGGTCGTCGCTCGCGGCCTCGTCCTCGCAGGACAGGCGGCGCAGGGTCTCGGCAGAGGTCTGGGGCATGAGCGGCATCAGCAGGTGAGCGGCAATGCGGATGGCCTCGAGCAGGTTGTAGATCACAAACGCCAGCTCGTCGGCCTTAGCCTCGTCCTTGGCAAGCGCCCAGGGCTCGGAGTCCTCGATGTAGTGGTTAGCGGCGTGGATGAGCTCCATGACCTCGTCCTTGGCTCCACCGTAATCGAGCACATCCATCTTTGCCATGTAGCGCTCGACCAGGCCGTCGGCGATCTTTGCCAGCGGATTGTCGAACGCATCGAACGATGCGGGCTTGGCGGGCGCGCAGCCGTCAAAGTACTTGCCGCTCATGTTGAGCGAACGCGAGATGAGGTTACCCCAGCTGTTGGCCAGGTCGGCGTTGTAGACCTGCTCCATGCGATCAAAGCTGATGGCGCCGTCGGTACCGGGTACCACGTCGGTCATAAAGTAATAGCGGTAGCCCTCGACACCCAACATGTCGATAACATCCTGCGGAGCGATGGCGTTACCGCGGCTCTTGGACATCTTCTCGGCCTTGCCGGTCTCGGCGTTGCGCACGGTCAGGAAGCCGTGGGCAAAGACGTGCTCGGGCAGAGCCTCGCCAATAGCCATGAGCATGGCGGGCCAAATGACACAATGGAAGCGAATGATGTCCTTGCCCACAATGTGGAACTGTGCGGGCCAGCGATAGGCCAGCTCGGCACGGGCCTCGTCGGTGTCGACACCGTAGCCGACAGCCGTCATGTAGTTGAGCAGCGCGTCGAACCACACGTAGGTCACGTGGCCCTCGTCGAACGGAACCTGAATACCCCAGTCAAAGCTCGTACGGCTCACAGAAAGATCGTTGAGGCCGCCCTCGACAAAGCTGCGCACCTCGTTCATGCGGAACGCGGGCTCAACAAAATCGGGATGCTCGTCATAGAGCTTGAGCAGCTTGTCCTGGAAGGCGGAAAGCTTAAAGAAGTAGGACTCCTCCTGCACGCGCTCGAGCGGACGGTGGCAATCGGGGCACAGGTGCTGACCGACGCTGCCGTACTCCTCGTCGCCCTTCTGGACCTGCGTATCGGTGAAGTAGGTCTCGTCGGGCACGCAGTACCAGCCGTCGTAGCTGCCCTTATACAGGTAGCCGGACTCCTTCATGCGCTCCCACAGATACTGCACGGCGTGATGCTGGCGCGGCTCGGTGGTACGGATGAAGTCATCGTTGGAGATCTCGAGCTTGCTCCAAAGCTCCTTGAAGTGCGGAGCCTGGCTGTCGGTCCACTCCTGCGGCGTCATGTCGTGCTTGGCTGCGGCCTCGGCGACCTTCTCGCCGTGCTCGTCCATGCCGGTCAGAAATTTGACGTTATAGCCGGCAGAGCGGCGATAGCGAGCCTGGACGTCGGCAATGATGGTGGAATAAGCCGTGCCCAGGTGCGGATCGGCGTTGACGTAGTAGATAGGCGTCGTGATAAAAAACGAAGGCTTGGTTTGATCCATGGGGTCTGTCCTCCAGAAAAACGTTGCATACAGGGGATGATTCTAACGCAAGGGCTGAATATCCTCCATCTATTGCATATCGAGCACCATGGCATAGACATCGCGCTTGCGGCGCGAGTACTTCTGCGACAGGCGCTTGGCAACCGCGGAGGCGGGCTCGCCCTCCTCGAGCGCGGCGCGGATATCCTCGCGCAGGGCCTCGTCGGGGTCTACGGCAGTGGCGCCAACCGGCGCGATGCCGGCCTCCTCGTCTTCACTCGGCGGCGCGATGACCAGCGCAATCTCGCCTTTTACCTCGCCACGGACACGCAGCTCCTCGGCAAGCTGGGCGGCAGACCCGCGCAAGACTTCCTCGTGCAGCTTGGTGAGCTCGCGGCAGACGGCAACATCGCGCTGGGGAAAGACTTCGGCCACGGCCTCGAGCGTCGCCACAATGCGATGTGGAGACTCGTAGAAGATGAGTGCGCCGGGCACCACGGCAAGACGTTGCAGGCGACGCACGCGGTCGCCGTGCTTGCGGCCCAAAAAGCCTTCGAAGAAGAAATGCTCGCAGGGAATACCGGACGACACGAGCGCCGTGACGCATGCGGAAGGTCCGGGAATGACCTCGACGGGCACATCGGCCTCGCGCGCCGCCTCGACCAGAGCCTGGCCGGGGTCGGACACGCTCGGCATGCCGGCATCCGAGGCAAAGGCAAGGATCTCCCCCGCCAGCAGGCGGTCGACCAGGCCGGCCGCGCGACTTGCAATCACGTTTTCGTCGCAACGGACGAGCGGCTTGGAGATGCCCAGGTGCATCAGCAGCTTTGAGGTCACGCGCGTGTCCTCGCAGCAGATGGCATCAGCGGCGCCAAATGCCTCGCCGACGCGCGGGGACAAGTCGCCCAGGTTACCAATGGGCGTACCGACCACATAAAGTTTGCCCGTGCGGGCGCTGTTTTGCGTCATATCAACCTATTCAATCATGCCGCGCTCGAGCGTGCCGAGCGCCGCGCGGGCATCCCATGCCGCGATGCGCTTCTCGGTCTTCCACGTTTGGAAGAACCAGCCAGCCGCCGGCGCAAACGAGGCCAGCTGGTTGGCGATGAACACGCGCTCGTAAGCATTGCGACCCTCGGGCGTAACTGACGAGTTGGCAAAGATCGCCGCGCCCGACCATTCGCCCACCAAGACGGGGAACCCAGTTGCAATAGCCTCTTTGAGCTCACGCTTGTTGCGCGAAATCGCCGTGGTTAGACCGCGGGGGCTCGTGATGTCGAGCGCGTACTCGTCGCGGTAATGATACAGGTGAAGGTCCATGTAGACGTTCTTGTACTTGGAACCGCGCATAAAGTGCTTCCACTCACCGGGATGTCCCGAGGAGGAAAAGACGATGATCTTGTCCTCGGGCATATACGAACGGACGAGCTCGTAGGCATCGCGATAGAAGTTGCGTAGGTAGTGTGCCGGAATGCCATCCGTCATGGTAAAGAGGCTCTTGCGAACGCTCATCTGCGGCGTGTCCAACAGCTCAATGCCCAGCAGGCTTTCTGCCTCGCCGTAGCGATCGGCCAGGCGCTCAAGCACGTCGAGTGCGACATGGCGACCATTGGTGGACGAATGCCACTCGGCAACGACCTCCGGCGTGGTGGGCGAATCGTTGGAATCGCCCTGGCCGCCGGGCACAGTCGCCAGATCGAGCAGCACGCGGATGTTGTACTTAGCCGCCCATTCAATCGCACGGTCGATGTAATCGACAACCGAGATATAGGAGGCGTCGGATTCCTGCGAGCCAAAGGCATACCACGGCACCGGCAGGCGCACGGCGTTGAGGCCAATCTGCGCCATGCGGCGAAAATCGTCCTCGCTCACAAACGTCTCGTAATGGCGGCGCATGCGCTCGTTATAAGCGGCGGTGCCCATGGCCTCCTGCAACTCAGCCGCATTGGATGCACCGGTTGCCGCATAGAGCGACGGAGTCACCCAGGGCTCGGGAATAAACCAGCCAGAGAGATTAACGCCGAGTATCCTCTCCATCACTGCCCCCTTCGGAATCGTGCAGGTCGAGCCTGCATCGTATTGCATATGAAAAGTATCGTTTTGAGTATACCCGCGCGTGCGGACAGGCGACCGAACGGTCTACAAAGTGGCGCAAAAGTGGGAGGAATGTCCGGGCCAGGCAGGCTCGAGCTGGCGCGCCGAGATGCACGCATGCACCGGAAAGTGCATCCCGCAATTTCGCCGGATTCCGGGTCAAGCTTTCCCAAACAGGCCCGAAGCGGAAAGCACATCCCACTCTGGACCAAAATTCTGGGATGCAATTTCCGCAGAGCCCTCGATAAAAGAAAAGGACCCCTTTGCAGAGGTCCTAGTCAATTCAAGGTGGCGGGGAAGGGAATCGCGCCCGCACTCCGCGCGTGCGGACCGCTGCGGCGCTTCCGCGCCTTGCGAGCTCCGCTGGCAAACGCTCACGCGTTTACTCAGCTCCGCGCCCTCATGGGGTTCGATACCGTGCGAGGGCCACGTAAAAGAAAAGGACCCCTTTGCAGAGGTCCTAGTCAATTCAAGGTGGCGGGGAAGGGAATCGAACCCCTGACACGAGGATTTTCAGTCCTCTGCTCTACCAACTGAGCTACCCAGCCATTTGAGGTGTGCCTTGTTTCAAGGCTTGATTAGTATAACCAAGGACGCGCTCCGGTCAACCGAGAATTTTAAAAAAGTTTTTGAGCACGGCGTCAGCCCCAACCTCGCCCCACAGAACAGCACGTCAGAGGCATCACCCAGCCGCAAGAAGTTTTTCACTCAGGGCCACACGGGCAAACTCACTTGGCGTCATCCCCTCGGCTGCCGCCCTTCGGCGAATCGCTTCCTTCATTCCCAGGGGAATCTTGACCGATAGCGTTGCCGTCCCCTCACTTGAGAGCGGGGGGCGCCCGTGCACGATCCCCCCAACGGTGTGTTCGCCATCCGGAAACTCGCCACGCTCGTACGACTCGCACCACGTGTCAATCATTTCATCCGTTACAACCTGACCATTAGCAGCCGTATACGTCTTGCCCATCATCGACCCCTTTGCCGAGCTCGCTCAATCTCTTGCCAGAATTTCTTCTGAACCGGAGACAATGCATGAATGATGAGCCATCCACGAATTAGTTCGACCGCAACGAGTTCCACACTTCGACCGTCCGGAAGCCATCCAATCGCAAGCCATCTCGGCGGCTCGTCCTCCGACTCGCGGCGAACACACTCAGTAACCGCGAGCCAGGCACCAAGCACCTGCGTTTCCGTCAGGTGCTTTTTGGCGTTGGGATGAATCTCCACGTCCATGCATCTCCTCCTCCATCTTACCCAATTTCGTATGACGAAAGTCCGCTGTCGCTAATTCTTAAGCCGGTACTCGTTGGAAAGCAGGGGGTAATGCGAGCATTGAGGGGCGTTCTAGCGCGGCCCAGGCGCATGGGTGGGAGCACATGCGCCAAGGGCGAACGTTTTCGTAGCATGCGAGGACGTTGCCGTTGCGATCGATGAAGGCGATGTCGATGGGAAAGGCCATAAAGCAGGTGTGAACCGAGGAGCAGCGCGGAAACGCCATGACAAGCGGCAGCCCGCTGGAGGCAATCGGCCGCCGTCCCAGCATGCCGCGCAGACGCACGGTAAACGACTCCGCCACCACAAACTCGGCCGGCGTCCAGCCCAGTCTGTTGAGCGCCCGCGCGTAGGCGATATAGGACGAGACCGCGGTCACATGACCACCCCCGGACGCCATGGGTCGACCGTCACCGCGCGCTCATGCGTGAGCACAGCCGGCGCCCCCAGAGAAACGCCGGCGATGCTCAGCGAGCTCGGCCACGGCTCATAGTGCATGGTGCAGGTATAGGTCCTAAACGTACCGGAAAGAGAGAGCAGGCCACCATCCGATACCGCCGTACCCTGCTCGCTCGAGACCTCGACCTGCAGGTCATATCCCTCCATGGCATCCTGAATCTGAGCCTGAACGGTCGCGGAAGCGTCAATAGAGCTCTCGTCGCCCTCCCCACTCGGCGCCACAGCGTGCGCCAGCACGATGTCGGGCACTACACGATCGAAACGCGCGACCGCGCCGGCAAAGATCATGACGTTGTACACGATAAGAGCCAGCACGAGCAGGACAGGCGTGACCATGGCCATCTCAACCGTCGCCTGGGCGCGCTCTTCGCGCAGGCGCGTGCGTATATCCATTACGACCCACCGCCAAAAGCCCCCACCAGCGTGGCGACATCGACGGTAAGGGGAATGGAACCGCCACCGGGCAGCGGGATCTCCGCAAGCGTGAATACCGTGCCGCTAATCGTGCGCTCGACGTGATACTCCAAGGCCTCGCAAAGTGCCTTGGGGTCGGTCACGCCCAAGGGGATTTTTCGCAGGGTATCTTGAGCTTTAGAAATGCCTGCGATATCGGACCCCGGACTTTTAATGACGTTGGCGGTATCGGTCAGCACCGGTTTTCGCAGGCGCAGATCGCACGGTTCGAGCCCCAGCGCCGCTACGGAAGATGAGACGGTGTCGCCGAGCCACGACGCGATGGAACCCAACGCACCGCTACCCCCTCCCAAGCCACCGATCAGCTCACCCATAAGCTCGTCGGCCGCGCCCTGGATGTCTCCGTACCCCACAAGCAGCCTTCCCCAAACATCCATAACGCCGTCGAGCACGCCGGCAACGCCGCCCGAACGCTCCTCCAGCGTGGAGAAAAACCGCGAAAGGACGTTGTTTTGCGCCGTCGCGTCGTCGGGCGCCAGCACCGCAGCAGAGATTGCGCCGCGATCGCCAAGCCTAACTGCCGTGTTAAACGAGGAGTTGAGCTCGTCGGGGCTGGAGATGGCACCCGAGACCGCAAAAGCGACCACGCCGTTGCGACCGGGCGGAGCAATACGCGGGCGCTCGCCCGAAAGCTCTTTGATGGCGGTATCGAACGCATTGCCCGCACGGTCGGCTTCGTCCTCGGTCTGACGCTCAAGCTCAAGCTCCTTGTTGCGACAGTCGACGTAGTCCTCCAGGGCATCTTTGAACTTATCAAAGTGATACTCGAAGCCGTTTTCGATAGAGGTTGAAGGCGCCGCAACAGCACCAAGCGACGAAACGCCAAAATGGCATTTGCTGCATTTATCCTGTCCATCGTAATCGGCGACCGAAGCAAATCCGCTCGGCGTTCCTTTTTTATAGTTAGGGCAGGTCGTCCCGTAATGCAGATACGCCTTGTCATCGTTCACGCTAGTCGGCCACACCGCATCGGTATAGAGTTCCGTCGCCCGCACCTCGTCAGAATTGCGCGGCAACAGCGGAATATAGGAGGAAACCCTATCCCCACTCTCGGTTATAAATGCCCGATCGACCTCCGCACTCGCATAGGTATAGAACGCCTTGCGCGCGGCAGACTCCACCTTCATCTCGACACTCGAGCCTTGCGGCCTCTCATTTGCCAGACGCCGATGGTAGTAGTCCTTTGCGCGGTCGAGGGCAACCTGAGGCTCCCATGTAACGCTCGAAGCATAATGCGGATTTTGAACACCGGAGAGATCCGTTAGGCTTTTTGCGCGCTCCCACATACACGAACAGCTGCCGACCGAACCCTTATCCGACCCGCCGCAGTCGGCAAGCCAGGCACGCTCTTTGGCCTTCGCCGTCTCCTCCGATGCTTTTTGCAGCTCCTCGGCCGCACGCTCCAGATCTTCCGATGCATCTTTGATGGCATCGGTCGAGATCTCGGACCCTTCGAGCGCAACAAAATCGGACTCTGACGTCCTGGGCACGGCAAGCGCCGTGCCGGTATAGGTCACACTGTCGGTATCCTGCGCCGATACTGCCTGCATGGCGCGCGCGGCAACCAGATACGGCAAGGCAGTCTCGATCTTCTGCAGGCCCTTTGCCGCGCTTTTGGCAAACTTGTTACGCGTTTTAATGATCTGGGTTCCCGTGTCGATGATATCGCTGCCAACAACCTCGGCACCCGGTATGAGGATGGCCACCAAGCCGGTGCCGATCGTGGCAAACCCCGCCAGGCCCAAACTCAAAATGCTCGCATCCACCACCGTGGCGGCCGTGTGATAAGACGACACCACGTTGGCGCCCGCCAACGCGCCACTATCGGCCGCCACCTGGGTGTCTCCGGCGCGCGACATGCTCCATATCGCCGCGGTCGATGAAAACAGCAGCGTAAGCACCACTAGAATGACAACCGCAGAGGAGAGCGTGGTATAGGCACCGTCTTCGATAAACAAGTCGATACCGGCACGACCCATAAAGCCACCCCGCTTGCGGCGATCGCGTGGTCGACGGCAGGCCGCAAGCCCTTGCGTCACCCGCAGCAGGCAGCGCCTAATCCCATGCAGCAATCCATGAATCATAATCTCCCTCCAGCCATTCGGGACGTGATCGATACGAGACGTCGACCTTGAGCTCGACACAGCCGCCCTCACCCGCACTGCCCATGGCCTGCACAAATGCACCGATCACGGGCAGCGGCTTAACCTCGCCGGCAACAGACACGGACGAGGTGCCGCCCGCGCCCGCCCGGCCCAACTCGATATCCCACGACAGCGGCCCGCCGGCATGAAAAATCGAGACATTGGGCACCGCGGCAAGTCGACGGCGAGTGAACTCCTTAAGATCATCGTCGTCCTCCACCGTCGTCGTGGTCATAAGCCGCGCGGTCTCGGCGGCAGCAGACTCCATGACCGCGCGCGTGTAGAGCAGGCACACCGGCTGCAATGCGAGCAGGATGAGCGTCAAAAACGTCGGCAGCAAAAAGGCGGCCTCAACCGTAGACTGCGCCCGATCCTCGCGCACGGCATCAGTACAGCGCGATGTCCTTGGCACCCGTCGCGGCATCGATAACCGACGACGGAGCGACGCCATGAGACGCTGCCTGCTCGACCAGCGCCGCCAAGCGCCCGTCGGTGCCTGCGCGCCAAAGCCCCGCAATCGCCAGCACGATCGATAACAGCGCCACGGTGACGATGGCGTATTCGACGGTCGACTGAGCAGATTCCTCACGCAGGACATCATGCATTTCACGACCCCTCCTTTGACTCCGTTGTTTGCGGAACCAGACGCACGGCACGCAGGCGGCACGAAGCATCGCCGGCATCCGCGGCAACCGTCACCATGTCGACCCAGCCACGCCCATCGCGCACGATAGCGCCCCATACGTTGCCCTTAATATCGAGGTAGCCGCTCAGGGCAAGCTGGGCCGTGGGCACTTCGCGATAGGCGCGCAGCAGGTCTGCCGCCGCCTCGGTCATCGGCCGGTCCTCGGACCATGCGAGCCGAACCGCGATCGCGTTGTCTGCAGAGGGCTCCGTCGCGCTGGCCGCCCGCTCATCGAGCACCTGCAAAAAGGTCCGAGCCGTGACGGCGGCATCCTGGGCGCCCGCATCCCGCGCGTCTTTTGCTTGTGACGCTACCGCCGAGCCCGATCCCAAATCGGCGGTAGCGTCTGGACGCTGCTGCCGCGCAACACCCAACCCCCAAAGCGCCGCCGCTATCGCCACGGTTAAGCAGGCACATACCAGCAGCGAGCCAACAGGCCGCCCGCCCCCTACAGACTGTTGATGCCGTCTTTGATCGCGTTCCATAGCTCTTCGACTTTGCTCTTAAACGCAACGATGGCGATAATCGCGATCACCACGAGCACGCCGACCAAGATGGCGTATTCGGTAGTGCCCTGCGCGCTCTCCTCCTGCAGCAGCGCCTTGGCGCGCTGGCGAGCGCGGATTGCCTGGCAAAAAGCCCAACTCCAAGCCTTGCCCGCAATGTCGGTCATCGTGTTCATATATTCCTCCCTACATCATCCCGCCTGCCCCCAGCAGCGGGCCCAATATGGACAGAAGCAACGCCGGCAAGATGAGCGTGCCGGTGGGAATCAGCAACTTGACGGGTGCGCGCTCGATCTCGCGCTCGACTGCGGCGCGATGGGCCGCACGAATCTCGCGACTTTGGGCAGCCAGCGTCTCGGCAAGCGGGGCGCCCAGGGCAAGCGCCTGCCCCACCGTAATGGCGAAGGTCTCGAGCGCCCGCACGTCCAGATCGCGTGCGGCAGCCAACAGCTCGGCTTCGCGCGTCCCCACGCCCACCTGCCACGCCATGCAGGCGCGCTCCAGACGGATGGCCAGCACCGACCGACGATTGGCGCAGAAAATCTCGAGCGCCGCGTCAAACGAAAGACCGGCCGAAAGCCCCAGGCGCACCACGTCGATCATCTCGGACACCTCGCCGAGCGACACCTGCGCCGGGCCGCCCGCCCCAATCGTGCCCTTCACTCGCACAGTCAGGGCATCGATCACCGAGCGGCACGCGGCAACGACCAATACCGTCTCGCGCTTACACGCCTCCGCGATTTTGTGAGCCTCCGCACGTTCCAAACCTGTCGCGGCAAACACGCTCAGGGCGCATAGACAAGCCGCAACCCCAACCAGGGCGCTCACAGCTCCACCCGCATAATGCGTCGGATAACCACCAGGGCGACAGCGTTGAGGGCAAGGCCCAGCACCACGGCGCCCGCACCAGCCGGCGTCGCAAGACCGCGGCGAAAGTCTGCCGAAAGCAAAGCCAGTACCGCGCACATGCCCGCCGGCATCGCCGCGACCATGTGTGCCGACATACGCGCCTGTGACGTCTTAACGTCCAGACGGCGTTTGAGCTCAATGCGCTCACCCACCATGCTCGACGCCTCGGACAGCAAGCCGGCAAGCGGAGCCCCGGTACGCTGCGATACTTTGAGCGCCAAGGTGACAAGCGAAAGGCCGGGGGCATCGATGCGAACGAGTAGGTCATCGAGTGCGTCGGTCGCCGAGATACCGCAATCGATTGCCGCCGCCACCCGCAAAAACTCGGTATGCACCGGCTCTTGCGCATGGGCGCCCACAAAGCGCATACCCTGTGCCAGCGAATGCCCCGAGGCAAGCGACATGGATAACGCTGTGAATGCCTCGGGCATGGCCTCTTCCACATCATGTTGTTCGCGTCGGCGATCGAAGGTGTCACGCGCGGCACCCACGCCAAACGGCGCCACCAGCCCCAAGACAAAGCCGATGGGCGACAACGACGCAACGGCCAGCAAAACGCTGCAGATACCGCTCGACAGCAGCAGAAATGCCAGACGATCCGGGTTATCCTCAATAGCAAGCCCAAGGCGATCTGCGGGGATCAGCGACGCCCACGAGCGGGCAATCTTTGTCAGCAGGTCGTTTTCCGCCAACTCACGCGGCAGCTTCTCCGCCATCGATTCGAGCGTCTGGCGCGCCAGCTCCGCCGGCGGCATCCGCGGCACACGAGGTTCTGCCCCACACGCCGTCGCGACAGAAAGCCCCGCCAACCCCCCTACGACGAGGGGCATAGCGATCTCCATTCGTCCACCTCCTCTTGCGTGAGCGTTCCCGACCGCAAGCCCTCCGCAATAAACGGCGGCTCGCGGTCGAGCGTCCAGGTACGTTTGGCGGCATCGAACGTCACGTAGCGTTCGAGCTCAACACCACCCGACGCGCCGCGGTGAACCCCCGAATATGAGGCCACAAAGCGCCTGCCATCTGCATGACGCTCGGACATCACGATGCCGTCGAGCGCCATGGCGATCTGCTCTTCGATAAGCTCACTCGGCAAATCGATGCCGTAGCGCGCAAGCAGCGTCAGGCGAACCACGGTCTCCTGCTCGGTACCCGCATGGAGCGTGGTGAGCGAGCCGTCGTGGCCCGTGTTCATGGCCTGCAGCATGTCGCAGCACTCGGCACCGCGCACCTCGCCCACGACGATGCGGTCGGGGCGCATACGCAGAGCATTGGTCACCAGGTCGCGAATCGTCACCGCACCCTCGCCCTCGATTGACGCCTCACGCGCCTCCAGACGAACCACGTGCGGGTGATGCGCAAACTTGAGCTCGGCGGAATCCTCGATCGTCACGATGCGCTCGCCGGTGGAAATCTCGCACGACAGTGCGTTGAGCAGCGTGGTCTTGCCCGAGCCCGTGCCTCCCGCAACCGCCAGATCCTGCCGCAACGACACCGCGCACGACAGCAACTGCGCATACCAAAGCGGCAGCGACCCCAGCCCCACGAGCTCGTCCAGCGAACAGATGCGGTCGGAGAACTTGCGGATGGTCAGGATTGGCCCGTCGATCGCCACAGGCGGAATCACCGCGTTGACGCGATAGCCCGTCTTGAGGCGGGCGTTGACGATGGGGCTGCGCTCGTCGATACGACGGCCGAGCGGCGAGATGATGCGGTCGATGAGCACGCGGATCTGCTCGTCGTCCTCAAACGCATGCTCGATGGGATACAAAACGCCGCCGCGCTCAAAGAAGGCCGAGCGGCAGCCGTTGATCATGATTTCGGTAACGGTGTCGTCCTCGATGAGCGGCTGCAGCGGGCC
>CAKUFW010000055.1 GCA_934650975.1 uncultured Collinsella sp.
GCTTCGAACATTGGCTCGCGCTCGGGGCGGCGATCGCTGTAGGGATCGTAGCCGTCGTCGTCCTCGTTCTCGGCACGGATGTAGGGGTCGCGCGGCTTGGGTGCCGGCTTAGGCGCAGGCTTGGGTGCGGCGGGTGCGGCATCGGTCGCCGGCGCGCTTGTCTTGATCTCGTCTTTCATCTGCATAGCTCCTTGCCATGTATTCACGTTCAACATCATCGATTGTCGCACGAAAAAGGGCGGCGGACCCCATTGGATCCGCCGCCCTTGGCGTTTAGAGACTGCCAGTAGATTTTAAGGCATGGCCCAACAATCTACTCGGCGTCGGGCACCTCGTAGGTGGCAGACGGCGTGTTATCGCACACGACGGTAAAGCCGCCGTCCTTGTCGACATCGACCGTCACCTGATCGCCCTCGCGCACCGTGCCGTCGATGATAGCGGCGGCGATGGCGTCCACGACCTCGCGCTGGACCAGGCGCTTGAGCGGACGGGCACCGAACACGGGGTCCAGGCCGCCCACGGCGAGCATCTGCTTGGCCGCCGGGGTGATGGCAAGCGTCATGCGCTCCTTGGCCAGGCGTGCGCGGACGTCGGCGAGCTGGATGTCGACGATCTTCTCGATCTGCGCCATGCCGAGCGGATGGAACACCACGATATCGTCGATACGGTTGAGGAATTCGGGGCGGAAGGTCTGAGCCATGGCCGTGTCGACCTGATGGCGCATCTCCTCCTCGTCCTTACCGGACAGATCGGCGATGGCCTTGGAGCCCACGTTGGACGTCATGATGATGATCGTGTTCTTGAAGGACACCTGGCGACCCTGGCCATCGGTCAAACGGCCGTCGTCGAGCACCTGCAGCAGCACGTTAAAGACATCCGGATGAGCCTTCTCCATCTCGTCGAGCAAGATTACGGAGTACGGACGACGGCGCACGGCCTCGGTGAGCTGGCCGCCCTCGTCGTAACCCACGTATCCCGGGGGTGCACCGATCAGACGCTGGACGCTGAACTTCTCCATGTACTCGGACATGTCGATACGCACGAGCGCGCGCTCGTCATCGAACAGGCACTCGGCCAGCGCCTTGGCGAGCTCGGTCTTGCCTACGCCGGTGGGGCCCAGGAAGAAGAAGCTGCCGATGGGCTTGTCCGGATCGGAGAGGCCCGCACGGCTGCGACGTACGGCCGCGGCCACAGCGGAGACGGCCTCGTCCTGGCCGATGACGCGCTTATGCAGCTCGCCCTCCAGGCCCTTGAGCTTGTCGAGCTCGCCCTGCATCATCTTGGACACGGGCACGCCAGTCCAGGCGCTCACGACCTCGGCGATCTCATCGGAGGTCACCTGCTCGTTGAGGCCCTCGCCGTCCTGCTGCTTTTGTGCCTCGAGCGCAGCCTCGGAATCCTGAATCTGCTGCTGCAAACCCGGAATCACGGAGTAGCGCAGCTCGGACGCACGGCCCAGATCGCCGTTGCGCGTCGCGCGCTCCTCTTCGCTTCTGGCCTCGTCGAGCTGGCCCTTGAGCTCCTGCACGTGGTCGATGGCGTTCTTTTGGTTGAGCCAGCCGGCCTTTTGCACGTTGAGCTTTTCCTGGACCTCGGCAATCTCCTGGCGCAGGGCCTCCAGACGCTCCTTGGAGGCGTCGTCGGTCTCCTTCATGAGCGCCTGCTCCTCGATCTGCAGCTGGGTGAGCTGACGCGTGGTGGCGTCGATCTCGACCGGCATGCTGTCGAGCTCCATGCGCAGGCGGCTTGCGGCCTCATCGACCAGGTCGATGGCCTTGTCGGGCAGGAAGCGGTCGGCGATGTAGCGATCGGAGAGGTCGGCGGCCGCCACGAGCGCGCTATCGGTAATATGCACGCCGTGGAAGATCTCGTACTTCTCCTTGAGGCCACGCAGGATCGAGATGGTGTCCTCGACGGTGGGCTCGGAGACCATCACGGTCTGGAAACGACGGGCGAGTGCCGCGTCCTTCTCGATGTACTTGCGGTATTCGTCGAGCGTGGTCGCGCCAATCGCGTGCAGGTCGCCACGGGCGAGCGCCGGCTTGAGGATGTTGCCGGCGTCCATGGAGCCCTCGGTGGCACCCGCGCCCACGATGGTATGGAGTTCGTCGATAAACAGGATGACCTTGCCCTCGGACTTCTGGACTTCCTTGAGCACGGCCTTCAAACGGTCCTCGAACTCGCCGCGGTACTTGGCACCGGCGACCAGCGCGCTCATATCGAGCTCGATGAGGTCGCGGTCGCGCAGGGTACTCGGCACGTCGCCGGCCACGATACGCTGGGCGATACCCTCGACGATGGCCGTCTTGCCGACGCCCGGCTCGCCGATGAGCACAGGGTTGTTCTTGGTGCGGCGGGACAGGACCTGGATGGTGCGACGGATCTCGTCGGTACGGCCGATGACCGGGTCGAGCTTGCCGGCGCGAGCGAGGTCGCAGATGTTGCGGCCGTACTGCTCCAGGGCCTCAAACTGGGTCTTGTCCTCGGCAGACGTCACGCGGTCATCACCGCGCAGCTCCTCGTAGACCTGCTCGATGCGCTCCTTGGTAACGCCAGCGTCGCGCAGCACACGGCCCGCCTCGCCCTTGTCCTCGGCAAGCGCCATGAGCAGATGCTCGGTCACCACAAAGCTGTCGCCCATCTTGGTGGCCTTCTTCTCGGCCTTCTCGATGACGCGAACGAGCTCGTTGGAAAGACCCATCTGCTGGCCCTCGCCCGAAACCTTGGGCGCATGGTCGATGGCGTCCTGCGTGGAGCGCGCGAGCTGGGCGGGATCGGCGCCAATGCGCTCGATGATCACGGAGATGTTGCGCTCGCCGGCACCGAGCAGGGCAGACAGCAGGTGAATCGGCTCCACCGCGCCGGCCTGCGCGTCGGCAGCCGTGCTCATGGCGGTCTGCAGCGCCTCGCGCGACGTCATTGCTAGCTTATCGATTCTCATGGAATCACCTCTCTTGGGGTGGCCGCCCTACGGGGCGGCTTCACGTTGTTCGAGAAGTATTGTTGCCAGCTTTGCGCGATCTTATACACAAATCTAAGTCTCTATATATAAGATTTTCTGAGTGATTGAAGGATAGGGCTGAGATTCGTCGGCGCACCGCGGCCCCCGGCGCTCGAATGTCTCGATCTGCAACATCTAGCGGCCGTTTTTGGGTTCAGATGTTACAGATCGAGATGAAATGCTCAGCGGCGCCCGTTTATCTAAATCTGTAACAACTACTCGGCAAATAAGGGTCCACCTGTTACAGATCGAGACAAACGGAAGATGCCTGAACCGATAATCTAAATCTGTAACACCAAGCCCACTTTTAGCGGCCAAGATGTTACAGATCGAGACAAACCGAAAACCACCACAAAGGGGTACCTTTGTGGTGGACGCGTTCTCTACTCTTTTGCCGAGCCCGTGCTTCCCGATTCGGCGTTCCGGGACATCTCATCCTCGAACAGCCATGTACGGACAGACCCACTATCGCGTGCAGTCTGCGGGTCGGGCAAGCAGGTCTGTTCATAGGCATCTTGGATACACTGGGCCATAAAATCGTTGAGCTCGGTCTGGTCGCCCTCCATGACATAGGCCGCATCGCCGTCCATGATGTAGATGCCCGGACCCTCATTGCCCTCGTAACCCGGATCGTACGAGACATCACATAGCTTGGCGCCGTTCGCAGTGTCCAGCTCGATGGAAGAGCGGTATCCACCGACCATGTCGTTCGCCTTTGCCCGATAGGACGCATATCCGTACCAGCGCTTAAAGGTTTTACCCTTGAGCAGCTCGGTTGCTTTGCTGATTAGGCTCACGTCCACGGTATAGCGCATGGCCCCAAGCTGGATGCGCGGGTAATTGCTAATCCCTAGCACCGCCGGCTGCTCATTAAAATCGACGGTAATGGTCTCGGGCTTGGCATCGCCGGTCAGGAATTCGACTGATTGAGTCACAGGCTTGACCACCGGTTCCGTCACCGCAGCGGGCAGAAACGCCATGCCAACAACGCCCACGCCAATTGCAGTAGCTACCAGCGCCAAGGCAATCAATCCAATACGGGTAGAACGTCTCACAGCAAAACACCCCACAAACTGGCCCATGTCTGTTGAGCTAATGATACCGCCTACAGACAGTATTCAAGAAAGAGAGTCAGCCCTAACGAATTCGATATTGTTGTTCTTGATCGTTATGGGGTTAGAATTGGATTGCTATCCGAGGATATTCATTTTTATCGTCTCGTCCTTGACAGCCCTTCGTCTCAAGGAGCGCAATATGAAGCAGCCTCAGCCTCGTTCCGCTGGCCGTAACGCCATCATCATTCTCGCTGTTTCCATCTTGATACTCTTCTTTATCGTCGTCGCGCCCTTTTCCCTTGGTATCGCCTCGCCCTTCGATCTGTGCGGGATGATCGACGCCGGTTCGCGCGCCACCTCGTTCTCCTTCATCTGCCGCGGCGTGTTCTACGAAGAAAGAATTCCAGCCGGAATTTGGCAGTCAAAGTTACCGCTGCTCGGCCAGATCGATGGATGCTCTCCTTATTTCAGCCTTGAACCTCCGGCGGCTAACTGCCTGCTCTACGACCAGCCCCTTGCCTCCGTAAGCCTCGCCTATGACTACGCGCCAAACGCCAGCGATCACCACATGAACCAAGTCCTCGACAAGCTGATTGAGCAGTGTGGACTGACCGAGGAGGTCGGCCGGGCCATCGATAACGACCAGAAGCTAAAACGAACAGAGCTCCGCCGTATCGGAAGAATAGAAGGACGAGACAGGGCCGCCTACTGGCAAGCCCGGGCGATACGCGACAAGAGTGAATTCGGACACAGCACCTATATGGTCACTGTCTACACCGAAGACGGAATCAAAGGCAATATTGACGATTTTGCCTCATCCAAACTCGGCATTCCCAAAACAACCAAACCCGCCAGCCCGGATGAAATCCTGTAGGGCCGTCCATTAAAATGCCGCTCAACGATCACAACAACATCAAGCCCACCCCCACCACCACAAAGGGGACAGGCACCACTGTGGTGGTTTCGGCTCCGGCTCTCAACAATCTCGATCTGTAACATCTAGAGGCCATTTTTAGTCCTAGATGTTACAGATCGAGATGAAATGTTCAGCAGCTCCCTTTTATCTAAATCTGTAACAACTACTCGGCAAATAAGGGTCTACCTGTTACAGATCGAGACAAACAAAAGGCACCCGAATCGAAAATCTAAATCTGTAACACCGGGCCCACTTTTAGCGGCCAAGATGTTATTGATCGAGACAAACCTCGGACCACCACAAAGGTGCCTGTCCCCATTGTGGCGGTTTTCAACAAAGAAGCCGCCCCAATAAAAAGAGGCGGCATCAAGCAAGTCTATTTATTAGCGTCCCTCAAGACCCAACGAGAACGTCGCGGTAGCCCCGGACACACCTTTCCCTCGGGCGACCCTCGCGAAGCGCGTGAGCGGGCGGGAAAGGGTAAGCCCCGGGCGGACAATTAAGTGCGTTACTCGGCAGCGGCCTTGAACTTGTTGTAGTTGATCAGGCAGCCGGCCTTGACGATGGCGCGCTCCTCGGCGGTCATGTCGGCGATGTAGAGCTCGATCTGCTCAACCGCACCGTCGGCACGCACCACGTAGGCAGCGATGTTCTGCAGATCGCCGTCGAGCGCGGCGCGGATACCCGGCACGAAGACGTAGTCGCCCACCTCAAAGTTGGGCTCGGCCTCCATCTGGAAGGGCACCATGCCCCAGTTCATCACGTTGGAGCGATAGCGCTTGGTGGCGTACTCGTGGACGATGTTGGCCAGGCCGCCGATCACGCGCTGGCAGCTCGCCGCCTGCTCGCGGGCAGAACCGTCGCCGGGCTTCTTGGCGTAGAGCATGGAGCCGTACTCGGTCGCCTTGGCGTCTGCCGCGACACCCGCACCGGCCAGCGCCCCAAACACACCGGCAAGCTCGGCATCGAGCGCGGCCAGGTCGCCTGCTGCCTCGCCGGCAACGCGGCGCTTCTCCACGGCGTCGACCTCCTTGGAGCGACCCACGTAGGCAGGGTCGCGGCGGCTGAGCGTAAACTCGGCCAGGCCCAGCGGGTTGGAGCGGAAGGAGCTCGTCTCGCCCGAGGGGATGAGCTCGTCGGTCGTGGTGACCGGGTCCATGATCTTGGAGCACACCTTAAGCAGAATGTCGTCGCCGAGCGGCTCCATCGCGGGCCACGGCTTGATGTTGGGGCCCTCGACCAGCTCGTCGGCAGGCTCAGCCTTGCCAAAGCCCCAGTACACGCGCTTCTTGTACGGCGCGTCGTCGAAGGTGTACTCGCAGGCCTCGTCCCAGGTCTCCTCGGGCAGGTCGGTTGCCGGCGTCAGGATGCCGCCGTTGGCCGCCGTCGCCGCAATGGAGCGGGCGTCCATCAGGGCCACGGCGCTCAGCTGGCCGTTGCCCGGCTTGGAGCCCTCGCGGTTGGGGAAGTTGCGCGTGGTGTGGCGGATGGACAGGCCGTTGTTGGCGGGCGTGTCGCCGGCGCCAAAGCACGGGCCGCAGAACGCCGTGCGCACGATCGCACCGGCCTCCATGAGGTCGTAGATGTAGCCGCGGCGCGTGAGCTCGAGCGCCACGGGCTGGCTCGTGGGATAGACCGACAGCGAGAACTCGCCGCAGCCGGTGTTGGCGCCCTTGAGCACGCGGGCCGCCTGCACCACGGAGTCGTAGTTGCCGCCCGAGCAGCCGGCGATAACGCCCTGCTGCACGTGCAGCTTGCCGTCGACAATCTTGTCGAGCAGGCTAAAGTGTGTCTTGCCCTCGCCGATCTTGGCAGCCTCGAGCTCGACCTCGTGCAGGATATCCTCGAGGTTCTCGTTGAGCTCGTCGATCTCAAAGCCGTTGGAAGGATGGAACGGCAGGGCGATCATGGGCTTGATGCTCGACAGGTCGACCTCGACGCAGCCGTCGTAGTAGGCGACGTCGGCGGGCTTGAGCTCGCGGTAGTCGTCGCCGCGGCCGTGCATGGTCAAAAACGCGTGCGTGTCCTCGTCGGTAGCCCAGATGGAGGAGAGGCAGGTGGTCTCGGTGGTCATGACGTCGACGCCGTTGCGGTAGTCGGTCGTCATGCTCGCGATGCCGGGGCCCACGAACTCCATGACCTTGTTCTTGACGTAACCCTTGGCAAAGACGGCGCGGATGATGGCAAGTGCCACGTCGTGCGGGCCGACGCCGGGGCGCGGGGCACCCGTGAGGTAGATGGCCACGACGCCGGGATAGGCGACGTCGTAGGTGTCGCGCAGCAGCTGCTTGGCCAGCTCGCCGCCGCCCTCGCCCACGGCCATGGTGCCCAGGGCGCCGTAGCGGGTGTGCGAGTCGGAGCCCAGGATCATCTTGCCGCAACCGGCGAAGTTCTCGCGCATAAAGGAGTGGATGACCGCGATGTGGGGCGGGACGAAGATACCGCCGTACTTCTTGGCAGCCGAGAGGCCAAAGACATGGTCGTCCTCGTTGATGGTGCCGCCCACGGCGCACAGCGAGTTGTGGCAGTTGGTAAGCACGTAGGGCAGCGGGAACTGCTCCATGCCCGAAGCGCGCGCCGTCTGGATAATGCCGACGAAGGTGATATCGTGGCTCGCCATGGCGTCGAAGCGAATCTTGAGCGCCTCGGGGTCGCCCGACGTGTTATGTGCCTGAAGAATCGAATACGCGATGGTGCCGCGCTTGGCATCCTCGGGCGTCTGAGCAATGCCGCGCTCCGCGGCCTCGGCCGCAGGCACAACCTCGCTGCCACCACGCAGGTAGATGCCGTCCTCGTACAGCTTGACCATTCTGTCTCCCACTCTGCCCGAAAAGCTCGGGCGCATAGCATACATTCGTTCAATATCGTGCCATAGAACGATTGCGAGCGGGTTACGAATCTACGCGTTCACTTTATCTCGGTAAAGCACAGGGCGATATTGGTGCAAGGAGTGTCCCAAGGTGCCGGCACAAAAGGAACGTCCCCAAGTGCCGAATAATAAAATGAGAGTGGATAATCTCCCGTTTTGAGCCCGCATGCGAGCCAAAAGCGGGAGATTATCCACTCTCAAATTGTTAGGATTTGCGTCGTAGAGCCGCCGTAACCCTAAAGATCTCCGCCGGCTCCGAGCAGCTTACGCATGACTTGCTCGGGGTTAACCGAGCCGTCGCGCGGGGCCAGGGCGGTGATCTTCTTCTGCATCTTGTACTCGTGCAGCTCGTCCTCGAGCTGGCGCACACGGGCGCGGAGCTTCTCGTTCTCGCGCTCGCGCTCCTCGGCACGCTCCTTCATATCGAGGATGCGCACCACGCCGGCGAGGTTGATGCCCTCGTCGGTCAGTTGGTTGATGAGCTCCAGGCGCTCGATATCGGCACGCGAATACAGGCGCGTGTTGCCGCCCGAGCGCTGGGGGTTCACCAGGCCCTTGGACTCGTAGACGCGCAGAGTCTGCGGGTGCATGCCGGTCAGCTCGGCCGCCACGCTGATCATGTACAGCGGTTTGTTCCTATTGTCCTCGGCCATACTCACAGACCCCTTCTTAATCAACCTCATCCCAAAGCGGCTTTCCCGCCTCGGGCTCCATTTTTAATACGTCGC
Organism: uncultured Collinsella sp.; assembly: GCA_934650975.1. Lineage (GTDB taxonomy): Bacteria > Actinomycetota > Coriobacteriia > Coriobacteriales > Coriobacteriaceae > Collinsella. The sequence goes on from CAKUFW010000055.1 coordinate 8,570, forward strand.
CTTGTAACGGTTGACCTTCTCGCGATAGTCGCGCGTGTCGGCCTCGCGCAGTTTGGTCATAGCCTCGCGCTCATCATCGGACAGGTTCGTGGGAACCTGAACCTTGATCTCGACGAGCAGCGCGCCCGTGCGGCCGCGATGCTTAACGTCGGGCGCACCCATCTCCTTAAAGCGGAACTTCTTGCCCGTCTGGGTACCCGCGGGCACCTTCAGGCGGACCGTTGCGCCACCGGGCGTGGGCACGTCAACCGTGCAGCCAAGCGCCGCCTCGTAGACCGAGATCGGCACCTCCATGGTCACGTCGGCACCCTTGCGCTTAAACAGCGGGTGCTCCTCCACGTGCGTGGTCACGACCAGGTCGCCCCGCTCGCCTCCGGCAACGCCGTACTCGCCGCGGCGTTTGTAACGCAATTTGCCGCCGTCGACCGCACCCGCAGGCACCGAGACCGTGATGGTCTGCTGCTCGCCCGTCGAGGGAATGCGGTAGGTGACCTTGTGCGTCACGCCGCGGAACGCGTCCTCGGCCGTTACGTCGACAGTCAGCGACAGGTCGCCGCCCTTGCGCGCGCGGTTGCGGCCCGCGCCCGCACCGGCAGCGCCCGCAGCCCCGGCAAAGCCCGAGCCCCAATCGCTGCCCCAGGCGCCGTTGCCACTAAAGATGCTGTCGAAGATATCGCCCCAGCCGCTCGCGCCGGCACCGGCGCCGTAGCCGCCGCTATACGCGCCGCCCGCACCCGGCATGCCGCCGAACATGAGCATCTGGTCGTACTCTTTGCGCTTCTTCTCGTCCGAAAGCGTCTCGTAGGCCTCGCTAATCTCCTTAAACTTGGCCTCGTCGCCGCCGGCATCGGGGTGATATTTTTGCGCGAGCTTGCGAAACGCGCTCTTGATCTCTTTGTCGGAGGCGCTCTTGGATACGCCCAGGATGTCATAGAAGGTTTTGCCTGCAGCCATCGTAGCTCCTCTCCTGTTTCATCCGCCGTCCCCGCGGACGGCGGCTCATGCTTTCATATGGCACTAGGCCAGAAAGGGCCCCGGGTGTTGCCCCGGGGCCCTTCTCAATTACTCCTCGGTGCTCTCGGCCGTATCGGCCGCAGCATCCTCGGGCGCCGCTTCGGGCTCCGGTGCGGGGCGCTTCTCGCCACCGTAAGTCACCGTCACCATCGCGGAGCGCAGGATGCGGTCCGCCATGCGGTAGCCCTTCTGGTACACGTCGTTGACGGTCTCGTCGTACTGCGTGGCGTCCTCGACGCGACCCACGGCCTGGTGCTCGAGCGGATCGAACGCCTCGCCCTTGGGGTCGATGGGCTCAACGCCCTCGTGAGCAAACACATCGAGCAGCTTGGCATGCACCGCGTCAACGCCGTCGACGAACTGCTTAAAGTCGTCGGAAAGCTCCTGGCTGCGGGCATGGTCGATCGCACGCTCGATATCGTCGACCACCGGCAGCAGCGCGGTGACGAGCTTCTCGGTCGCGCGCTCGCGCTCGGCGATGCGCTCGTTGGCGGTGCGGCGACGGAAGTTCTCCCAGTCGGCCTGCAGACGGGCGGTGCGCTCGGTGGCGTCCTTCGCCTTGTCCTCGGCGGCCTTCTGAGCCTCTGCCGCAGCCTCGAGCTCATGGCGCACGTCGGCAAGCTCCTTCTGGGCCTGCTCGAACTTGAGCTTAAAGTCGTTGTCGGCGGCTTCCTCACCGGCGCGGATAGCGGCTTCCACCATCTCGTCCTCGGTCATCGTCGCCTCCTTGTTGGAATCCTCTACCTGGTTCTCGGCAGCCTCGGCGGCCGCGGCCTCGTTAGCCTCGGTATCGTCGACGGCCTCTACGGGAATCTTCACGTCCTTCTCCTTGGAGTCAACGGGGGCGGCGCCAGTGGCAGCCGCCTCCGTGCGAGCTTTACGGGCGGACATGATTACTTGTCCTCGTCGTCCACAACCTCGTAGTCGGCGTCGACGACGTCATCGTCGGCAGGCTGGGCGCCGGCGGCACCGTCGGTCTGCTGCTGAGCGTCGGCGTAGACAACCTGGGCCAGCTCGTAGGCCACGGACTGCAGGGACTCGCCGGCGGCCTTGATGGCCTCGACGTCAGAGCCCTCGAGCGCCTTCTTGGCGTCGGCGATAGCGGCCTCGGCCTTGGACTTCACGTCGGCGGAAACCTTATCGCCCAGCTCGTTGAGGGTCTGCTCGGTGGAGTAGCACAGGCTATCGGTCTGGTTGCGGACCTCGACCTCTTCCTTCTGCTTCTTGTCCTCCTCGGCATGAGCCTCGGCGTCCTTGACCATGCGATCGACTTCGTCGTCGGACAGAGCGGTGGAGCCGGAAATGGTGATCTGCTGCTCCTTGCCGGTGCCCTTGTCCTTAGCGGAGACCTTGACGATGCCGTTGGCGTCGATGTCGAAGGTGACCTCGATCTGCGGCACGCCGCGGCGGGCAGCCGGGATACCGGTCAGCTGGAACTTACCGAGCGACTTGTTGTCGCGGGCAAGCTCGCGCTCGCCCTGGAGCACGTTGATCTCGACGCTGGTCTGGTTATCGGCAGCGGTGGAGTAAACCTCGGTCTTGGAGGTCGGGATCGTGGTGTTGCGGTCGATCATCTTGGTCATGATGCCGCCCATGGTCTCGACGCCCAGCGACAGCGGGGTGACGTCGAGCAGCAGGATGCCCTCGACGTCGCCGGTGAGCACGCCGCCCTGGACGGCAGCGCCGTCGGCAACGACCTCGTCGGGGTTCACGGACATGTTGGGCTGCTTGCCGGTCATGGTCTTGACCAGATCCTGGACGGCGGGCATACGGGTGGAGCCGCCGACGAGGATGACCTCGGTCAGATCGGAGAGCTTGAGCTTAGCGTCGCGCAGGGCGTTGGTGACAGGCTGCTTGCAGCGCTCGAGCAGGTCGCGGGTGATCTTCTCGAACTCGGCGCGGGTCAGCGTGTAGTTGAGGTGCAGCGGGCCGGACTGGTTCATGGTGATGAACGGCAGGTTGATGGTGGACTGCTGTGCCGCGGAGAGCTCCTTCTTGGCGTTCTCGGCGGCCTCCTTCAGACGCTGCAGGGCCATGGGGTCCTGACGCAGGTCGACGCCGTTCTCCTGCTGGAACTTGTCGGCCATCCAGTCGATGACACGCTGATCCCAGTCGTCGCCGCCCAGGTGGTTGTCGCCCGAGGTGGACAGAACCTCAAACACGCCGTCGGCGAGGTCGAGGATGGAGACGTCGAAGGTGCCGCCGCCCAGGTCGAAGACCAGGATGCGCTGGTCGGAGCCCTGCTTGTCCAGGCCGTAGGCCAGAGCAGCAGCGGTCGGCTCGTTGACGATACGCTTGACGTTGAGACCGGCGATCTTACCGGCGTCCTTGGTGGCCTGACGCTGGGCGTCGTTGAAGTAGGCCGGGACGGTGATGACGGCGTCGGTGACGGTCTCGCCCAGATACTTCTCGGCGTCTGCCTTCATCTTGGCGAGCACCATGGCGCTCACCTGCTCGGCGGTGTAATCCTTGCCCTCGATGTCGACGACGGCACGGCCGCCCTGGCCCTCCTTGACCTCATACGGCACGGTCTTGAGCTCGGAGGTGCACTCGGAGTACTTGCGGCCCATGAAGCGCTTGATGGAGAACACGGTGTTCTTGGGGTTGGTGACCGCCTGGTTCTTAGCGGCCTTACCCACAACGCGGTCGCCGTCGGCACGGAAGCCCACGACGGACGGGGTGGTGCGGTCGCCCTCGGCGTTCACGATGATGGTCGGAGAACCGCCCTCGAGGACGGCCATAGCGGAGTTGGTAGTACCAAGGTCGATACCAAGAATCTTACTCATTAGAAATTCCCTCTCTCTTGTGCGTTCGCGCCGCGTCGGCGGACTGCCGCGCGGCGCTTCGGCTTGTCTTTCAGGATGTAGTGTATCCCCTTATGGGCCGGAATATACAAAATCTAAGTCAATTCATATAAGATTTCTTATCTCCGAGAGTTTAGGTTCGCGAAAGCGCAGGTAGACGGCTTGTTTGAGTTCTCGGCAAATCTATTGAGATCTATGTAGAGTTGACTGAGGTTTGGGTCTGGAGCCGCGCAGGGGGCCTTGGGCGACCCCGGGGAAAGCGCGACCCAGTCTGAGCGTAAATTCCGGGACGCAGTTTCCGCAAGCACGCTCAATCGCTCTTTATTTCAAGTCACCTATAGCTAACATTTGCGCAGCTCAGCGGCCCCACCTGCGTGTTTTTTAGTAAGCCGTGGCATACTCGGCGAACGGTATGAAGATGCCGGTCAGAGGGTATTGCAAACGGTCGCCGCCGTGGTATGTTTTTGCCCGAATCAAACCGACGCACATCGCCTGTAGCGTCGGTCAACAGAGAGGAAACTACCATGGCTCATCCCGTAATTGATGCCGACGAGTGCATCGCTTGTGGCGTTTGCGTCGACTCCTGCCCCGCTGGCGTTCTGGAGCTCCAGGACGTCGCTACCGTCGCTGACGAGGACTCCTGCGTCGCCTGTGGCGCTTGCCAGGACGCTTGCCCCGCTGGCGCGATCACCGAGATCGTCGAGGAGTAACAACTCCCCCACTTGCACACTCAAAAGTACACCGTGCACAAAAAGGAGGCCTCCGCATCGCCGCGGAGGCCTCCTTTTACATGAGTAGGTAGCTAATTTGGGACGTGCTCTTGGCAGTTGCGGTGGAATAGTTCCTGTTTCATGGCTTCGATGCCCATTTTAGGAACTATTTCACCGCAACTTATAAATATGGCGTCGGTTAAGAAAGGTCGTCTTCGTAGGGCATTAGGTCTGCCAGATAGCCTTTTTCCTTGAGCATGGCCTCGATCTCGTCGAGGGTTTGCTCGTCTTCTGCCGCAATGCGATGGAAGTGATAGCCACTCGTCACCGTTAATAGTGGAAAGCTCTTGCCGCTCTCGATGTCGTGCAGATAGCGCTCGATATCGCGGCGGTTGCGGATATCCAGATCGGCCGTGATCTTGCCGTACACGCGGTGGTTGACGATCACGTTGAGCACGGCGCCGCCCGAGTCGACGATGCTCGTGAGTTCATCGCCCGCCTGCTCCACGCTGTGGCGTACCTTGACCAGACGCGTGGGCACAGCCGGGCTGCTCGCCGCCTCCTGTAGTACATAGCCGCGATTGGTGGCGACGATATCGTGCCCGTCGGCGCGCAGCAGGGCAATATCCTGTACCACGACCTGACGGCTCACGCCCACCTCGCGGGCAAGCGCACTGCCCGAAACGGGATCTTTGGCTCCCTCGAGCAC